>JBAQYM010000200.1:0-9098 GCA_049300095.1 Syntrophobacteraceae bacterium | reverse complement strand
GCGTTCATCCAGCACCGGGGCCAATATCTGATATTTCCTTCGTACTATTTTTATTACGTCCTCATTTCGCATGAGGATATTATCCGATATCTTTACGACTTGTTCAACTTATTTTTGGACAGGTCCTAAGGTGCGTTATGCAGTTATTTCGAACATGGATACCTTCTTCGTCAGCCAACCGAAAGCATGATCGATTTGCGGGAAGATCGATCCAGCCCAACGATAATTTACCGCTTTCGGAAAAGGAGAAGAAATGAAATCGACACAAAAATTCGGGCTGGCGATATTTATCGTCGGTTTTTTGGCATTTATGGGAATCTCGGTCGGCGGGACCGCCGGTCGCAACAGCTCCTATGAAACTTCACAGTAGAACTAATATTGGATTGAGTTCGCCCAGTATAACTAAAGCTGGCTTTGTACTCAATCTTGTATCAGTCTTCATGAAGTTTCAGTCTCAGTTCAAACAGCGTCCTGGACGCGGCGGCTGCGCTGGATTCCGGCTTTCGCCGGAATGACGATCCGACGGAATCGGCAAAATGACCGCTTAATTCAGGTTACAATATGCCGGTCTCATACGGGTGTCATCCCAAGCGCGGGCAGGAAACCTTGGCGCTTACAAACACCAGATTTCTCGCTCCGCTCGAAATGACATCTTTTGATATCTGATGGCCGACCGGCATTGGCGCCCTCGGCATGAGGAGCGGCCCGCACAGAGGGAATGACTACTGTGGCGCCGGTTCGGCAAAAGGCCCGGCTATGGGCGGCTCCCCCCCCCACCTTCGGCATGTCAAACAGCCCGGTTTGAGGCGTCAAGCCCACACCCGATTGCATGTCAAACAGCCCGGTCAATGGCTCAAAACCCCACTGGCGGCACGGCTGAAGATTTGCGGCGAAAATAACGCAAACATTTAAAATATTATTCAAAACCGCCCACTTAGCCCCCAAATCTACTTGACCCGTGAGTTATTATTATATCGGAAAGTAAATAATCTTTCCTCCTCCTGAAAGAGCCAGGTTCCCCCTCCTTCCTGGCTCTTTCTTTTTTTGCCCTCCGAAACTGCGTCGCCGGATTTCGAAATGACGTCCTGCCCGTCAACAATGTTGATGCTTTGAGGCTGGTCTTTTCCCTCCGTCAACAATCTTGATGCTTTGCTGGTGGTCTTTTCCCGGCCCCGTAGAGGTCCTCGTACAGATGTCTTGGCAGTTCCGAGAGCGCGGCGATTTGCCGCGAGATTTTCCTTCCCGGTTTGTCCGTTTTCGCCCCCCCCCGTCTCCGGCGTCCGGCGCGTTCCGGGCGAGAGGGGAAATTGTCAAGGGGGGGCTGTCTGCAGTGTCTTAAGCGCTACCATGGCATTCAGGGACAGGATGAGTCCACTTCCCGGTTACGCACTACGATGAGTGCAAGCAGCATCTGAATATTTGGTTTTGTGCGTGAGTGATATGAAAACGCGTTTGCATATTAACCGGATATCTAATAGTATATTTCCAATTGCCGCGGGATGGAAACGATAAGAGATGTTGCCTCCCGATGAAGCTTGGCAACATATCCCGGACCTTCTCACATTCACGACGGCGGCCCACGCTCCCGTTGGTCCCAAAAAGAGCGCGGGCCAGAAACTGTCCCACAAAATCCACAAGGGGGAAACCATGCGTTCCAGGCTTTTGATCGTGGTTTTTGCAATGGCGCTTGCACTCTCGTGTGCTTTTGCGGCGCACGCGGAGATCCACAAGGTCATCTTCGATGTTTTCACCCACTACGACCCTAACAGCGGCACGCCCAATACCCTCAGATTCAACATAGAAGTTGCCGACACGAACGGACTCAGCGGCCCCAACGCGATAGACTGGAACATACCTCCCACGATCACCATTCCAACCGCTGCCGCACCCACAGTGATCACTGTCACGATCAACGACTGGGAGGAATGGGCCGGATTCTTTCAGGCGGTGGTAAACCCCGCCAATCTTGTCCCGGTGGGCAAAATCCCGAGCGGAACGTATACTCTTAGTCTGACGGACATAGCGGGCCGCACCTTTACCAGCACGAATACACTGGCCGCAGCGGTCTCCACGACTCCTTACCTCGGCGCGCCGGTGGTTTCAACCCCCGTCGCCGCATACCCGTTTATACTTCAATGGACTAAGGTTAAAGGCGCTGCCTTCTACCAAATCAAGTTGAGGGATTTAGATTGGCGCGAACCCGTATATTGGTTTCCTAAGTGGAAGCTTATCTATGCACCTACCACTCCAACATCCACAAAAGTGACTTATACCTTCCCGCCCGGCGTTATACGAACGGGTCATCATTATTCGGTCCAAATTGAGGTGCGTGACAATGACAAGGATATGTCGAAGCGCTCTCGTTCGCTCTGGAAAGAATTCGTGGGGCCATGAGCGCCAAGCTCATGGGCAACTCGACATTTGGGGCGGGGTCAGGCATGGCCCCGCCTTTTTTTGGGAAATTCCCATGGCTCGTGAGTATGCATCCTCACGCGGGAGGGGCTGTTGCCTAAAGAAATATTCCGGCTGCACGACCATGGAGCCGGACGTGAGTCCCCCTCCCCGCGATGGGAGGGGTTAGGGGAGGGTGTCGAATTTTCAAGTACTTACGACCCCCTCCCCCTGCCCCTCCCGCCGAGGGAGGGGAGACCTCCGCCCTGTTTTGGCCATACCTGTCGTAACTTTTGCATTTGGCAAACAGCCCCGGGAGCGTGGGAACAAGAAATTTATAGATAACTCGATTTGGGCAAAAGCCCCGGGAGCGTGGGGACGAGCATCCCACCCCGTAGATCTCTTCTCCGAGCTTCCCTTGAGCCGCTACTTCAAAATGAGCTGTTCCCGCATCTGTTCGATTACCGCATGCGCTATGCGGCGCTGCTTTTCGTCGTAGAATTTGATGTAATGGGAGACAGGCACGGTCTCGAAGCCGCGGATGTATTTGTGCTCTCCGCCGAACCCCGGGTCCATTTGCCTGAGCCCGTTTTCGATTCCGTAGGCGATGGGAAAGTAGTAGCAGGTGGCAAAATGCAGGAAGGGGACCTCCCGGAAACACCCCCAATATCTGCCGTAGAGCGTATCGTGCTTGTGATAGAAAAGGGCAACGGCAACGCGCCTGCCGTTCAGCGATGAAACGGCGAAACTGGTCCGGTGCCGGTATTGTTGCGCCAGGAGGCTGAAAAACGATTCGTTTAGAAAGGGCCGTATGCCCGGTCCCATGTGCTTCATCCAGGTGCGCCGGTAGAGCAGGTGCATGTCGTCGAAGAGGGAATCCGGGGCATCGATTCCGGGCACCATCCGCAGTTCGATCCCCTGATCGTGAATCGAGCGCCACTCTCTTTTTATCTTTGTCCGGCGGCTCGACCTGAACGAGCCGAGGTAATCCTCGAACGACCGGTAGCCACGGTTGAACCACATGAGATAATCGCTGGTAAGCTTTATATAGCCGCTATCTTCCAGAATGGCGTTGAGCCGGGATTCCGGCGCGACGAAGTAGATGCGGCTGGTGGACAGCCGGCGTTCCCGGCACAGGTCGTCGATTTTTTCGAGCAGGTATCCGCAGGCGAAAAGAGGATCGGTGTCCGGGCTGTGGAGGAAATCGTAGCCGGGAATGGGCGTGTACGGTATGCTTCCGACAAGGCCGGAATGGAAGGGAAGTCCGGTCAGCTCGGTCAAAAATTCGATCAGCCCGCCGTCTCCGAACTCGACCCATGCCCGGTCGCGCTCGTAGAGCGGAGCGATCGCCAGGGGCCTTGACCCGCTGTAGAGGACCATGTGGGCGGGCTTGTAGCCCCTTTCGCCCGAGACCGAGCCCGATTTTTCGAGCGCGTACAGGTATTCCCAGTCAAGGATCGGCGCAGCCGCTATGGCAAGGCTGTTCCAGTCTTCGCGCGGGATTTCCTCGATGCTCGAAACTACCCTCAACCGGATTTCCATCCGCCAGACCGCCCCCTCTCCCGCAATGTCGACGACCGCGTTTTGCCACATCCGGCCCGACCCGGGCCGGATAGTCCAACCTCCATTCAATGTAACAATTTCACCCGCCACAGTACCAGAGATTTTAAATTTTTCAGCCCGGATGACAGGCTTTCGGATCTGCGCGGTTGAAATAAAGATCGATTGAATCTAGTTTAAACCCTCGCCCCCATGACGGGCATATTCCAAAACCGACAACAGGAGAACTCGATGTTACCCGGCAAAGTTTCCAGCTACATCGACACCCACCGCGAGGAATTCGAGCACGACCTGGCCCGATTTCTGGAAATTCCGAGCGTGAGCACGTTAACGAAGCACGAAGGAGACAGCAGACGGGCTGCCGAATGGGTTTTGGAGCAACTCGAAGCATGCGGGATCGAGGGCCGACTCTATGAGACCGCACTGCATCCGGTGGTTTTCGCCCAATCTCCAGAAGTGCCGGGGGCGCCCGTTTTGCTCGTCTACGGCCACTACGACGTCCAGCCTCCGGACCCTCTGGATGAATGGAAGACCCCGCCCTTCTCCCCGGACATCCGGGACGGGTACATATACGCCCGCGGGGCGACGGACGACAAGGGGCAGTTTCTCACTTACATCAAGGCGGTTCAGGCCGTGCGCGGCGTGGGCGAGACGCTGCCGGTAAACCTGAAGTTTCTGGTCGAGGGCGAAGAGGAGATCGGAAGTCCAAACCTCGAGAAATTTCTCCAGACGCACCGTGACGACATGCTCGCCGATGCCGTTGTAATCTCCGACGGTTCGCAGTTCGGACCCGACCTCCCGGCAATCACCTACGGCCTGCGGGGCCTTTGCTATTTTCAAATCGATGTCCAGGGACCGCGCTTCGACCTTCATTCCGGCGCATTCGGCGGGATCCTCGAAAATCCTGTCCAGGCCCTTGCCAATCTCCTGGCCAAACTGAAACACCCGGACGATACGGTCGCCCTCCCCGGTTTCTATGACGATGTGCTGCCGCTGGAAAGGTGGGAACGCGAGGAGATGGCCTCCCTGCCCGTCGACGAGGAAAAAATCAGGCAATACCTCGGGGTCCCCAGGTTTTGCGGCGAGCCGGGATACACTGTGACCGAGCGCAAAAGCGCGCGGCCGACCCTGGACATTAACGGCATCTGGGGCGGCTTTTCCGGCGAGGGAGCAAAGACGATCATCCCCGGCAAGGCGGGCGCCAAAGTGAGCATGCGCCTCGTCCCCAACCAGGACCCGGCGACGATCTCCCGGATTTTCCGCGAATTTATTTCGGCCTGCGTCCCGGCAGGCGTCACTGTCACGATAACGAACCTTCACGGGGCCGATCCGGTCCTGGTTTCACGGCAGACCCCCGCGATGCGCGCGGCCGAGCGCGCCATAGCGGCAGGCTTCGGCAAAAGGCCCGTATTTATCAGGGAAGGCGGATCGATTCCCGTTGTAAACCTGATAAAAAAGCACCTCGGGCAGGAAAATATTCTGCTCCTCGGATGGGGGCGCCCGGACGACGGGGCTCATTCTCCAAACGAGCGCCTATCGCTCGATGATTTTCACAGGGCAATTCGCTCGGTAGCGGCACTTTTCTACGAAATCGGAGCAAAGTAGCCGTATTCGCAGCAAAAATCCGTGGGTTTCCGTACGCGATTCAGGTTAATCTAAGACTGCAAACCGCCAATCACCTCGGAAGCTCTTAAAGGACGACCGGTCCGTTGTCGGACGCTTGCGTTCACGCGGGCAAGGCCGGTGGTGAGAGCCCATCACTGTTCACCAAAGGGAAGTTTATGAATTACGGCGCCGTCGGAAAACGCATTGCGGTAATATTGGGGTCGCTGAAATTGCCCATGTCGGACGAAGAAGCCCTCGAGCTTCTTCGCCTCAAAGGTTTTAAAGCACTCGATGTCGACATCATAGCCCTTGCCAGGCAGAATCTCGGCAAATCTCAATATGTCCGCGGCGTTAGTGTATCCAAAGCGCCCAAGGTCATCGATTGCTCCAGTTTTACCAAGTGGCTGTTCGCTCAGCGTGGAATTTGGCTGCCGCGGCGTTCAGTCCAGCAACGCCGGTTCGGCCTTCCGGTCGAGCCCGAGGAAATAGCTCCCCTGGATCTGATTTTTGCGACCGGCTTCAAGAACTATTATGTCGACGATGAGGCCGAGGGCGTGGGACATGTCGGCATCGTCACCGATACCGACACCGTCATCCATTGCGCCAGCCCAGCCCTGGGATTGATCGAAAGTCCCGTTGAAAGCTTTACCATGAGCGTCAAGTTTCGCGGCGCACGGAGGTACATTCCGCCGGGCAGCCGGCTTCTTACCTTCGAAATCCCGCCCGGAGTGGATATAGAAACATCCGACGATATACGGTGGACTCTGGTCCCGCCGGTTTGATCGCGGTATGCGGTTGCATGTTATTCCGCCTCCGTTAACACCTCGCCGTCCACTGCGCACGGTTCACCCACGGACTCCGCATCCAACCCAACGAGCACCAAGACAGGCGGTCCTTTCTCTGCTCACTGCAAAGAGGATTTGGCCAATGCAGGCAAATGGGGACCGGTTGCCCGGTCCCCATTCAGGTAGGCTTCGAGGTAAGCCCATGTCGAGGCGAATTACGGCAAATATTGTCATCCAGGCGGCTTGATGAGCCAATCGAGTTTGTCCGGCGGTTTGAACCTCTTATTTTTCATGAAAACGATGCTGATGCGCCTGTTCCTTGCGTCGTGAGGCAACTCCTCCATCAGGGGCACCTTGTCGGCAAATCCCACCACCCTTGCTATTCGAGACGGCTTGATCCCGTTCTGCTCGAGTTCCCGCCTTGCGGAACTGGCCCTCGCGATGGACAGTTCCCAGTTCGACATCTGCTCGGTTTTCATCGGCGAGGAATCCGTATGCCCCTCCACGGCAATTTCGTTTGGAAAGTTCTTCAGGACCCCCGCGACGCTTTTGATTATCCCATTTGCGGACTCGGTCAATTGAGCGCTGCCAACGGCAAAGATCGGATTCTCGCGTGAATCCACGATCTGAATCCGTATCCCCTCCTCGGTGACCGCGATGAAGACCTGATCTTTTCCTGTTTGAACGCCCTGATCGACGCTCGTCAAGAGCTTGGTGGCCAGTTCGTCGTTGGTTATCCCGGCCGAGTGCTCGCCCGTGTCCACGACCGCCTCGCCCCCGAAGTTCTGCCCGGCGGGCCTCGTTCCGCCTTCGTGCATGAACGATTTCCCGCCCTTCTCGAACAGGCTGAAGTGCTTGAAATACATTGCGAGCACGGCCCTCTTCTCCTGGGACGTCATATTGAGCAGCCACATGAGCAAAAAGAAGGCCATCATCGCGGTGACAAAATCGGCGTAAGCAACTTTCCAGCTCCCGCCGTGTTGTCCCTGGTGGACCCGCTTGACCCGCTTGATGATTACCTTCTTCGGCTTATCGTCCATGCTATTTCTTGGCCTTTTTGATCACTGCTTCGAGTTCGAGAAACGAGGGTTTGAGGTCCCCCGGAACGACCCTCCTGGCAAATTCGATGGCCACCTGGGGCGAGGGGGTGTTTACGAAAGCAAGGAGCGCCGCTTTTATCACGGTCAGGAATTCACGGTCCTCGTTGGCGATGTGTTCGAGATTTCTCGAAATGGGGCCCACGAACCCATAACACAGGAGCACGCCCAGAAAAGTGCCCACAAGCGCGGCGCCGATGCTGTGCCCGAGGACTTCCGGGGGTTCGTTGATTTTCTTCATCGTGATGACGACGCCCATCACCGCCGCGACGATGCCGAGGCCGGGAAGCGAATCCGCGACATGGCCGATGCTCTTTGACGGAATCGTCGCTTCCTCGTAGTGCGCTTCGATCTCGTAGTCAAGGAGCGCGGAAAGTTCGTGCGCCTCGATGTCCGTAATGGTAAGGGTCCTGAGGGTATCGGTCAGGAAAGCCAGGGCGTGGTGGTTGTGGAGAAATTTCGGATATTTTTTGAAAATGGCGCTTTTTTCCGGCTCGTCCAGGTCGCTTTCAATCGAGACCAGCCCTTCCTTCCTGATCTTATAGAAAATTTCGCTCAGCAGCACCAGCGCTTCAATGTAATCGGTGCTCGTATAGATCTTACCCTTGAACATCCGTAACACTCCGCCCTGGACGGCCTTTATCACCTTCAGGGGCGAAGAGATGATAAAACCGCCTATGGCGGCCCCGAATATGATGACCATTTCGGCCGGTTGGAGCAGCAGATAGAGATTGCCCTGCTCCATCAGGTATCCGCCTATGACAGAGGCGAGAACTATTACCATGCCGATGATTACAAACATTAGCCCTCTTACTGCCTCCTTTGTTTCCGCAGGATTTCTCTCTGCCTCTCGAAGACGTACTTTACGATCTGTTCCCGAATGTCCTCGTCGATCAGGGTAAAATAGATCCAAATCCGGTGCGAGTCACACTCGGGTTCGGATTTGACCACCTTCCCGTACACATAGAAGATGACGTAGGAGGCGGTCGGCAGCATAAACCGGATTTCGACCAGGTCGCCGCACTCGAAAGTCTCCCTGGTCGAGGTGCTGAGGCCGCCGGCGCTGATATTGACCTCCTCGAGCCGCAAAGAACTGTAATCCCTGGTCTGAAACGCGAGCATCCTGATAATGGTATCGAGCTTCGTATTGAGGATTCGCAGGCACTCGGCGATCACCCTGTCCTGCGGTTCGGGCATCTCCTGGTTTTCGGTCAACGCGGCCTCGAGCGACGTGCGCGACCGCATCAGGGCATGCTCCTCTGTGGGCACGAGACTGATCTGGATGGGCAGGTGGCCATCCACCCGTGAGTATTCTCTTAACGAGCGATATGTTGCCTCTTCTTGTTCGTTGTGATTTTCCATCCCTGGGAATGTCCTCCGAGTTGCGCTTCCGCCGCGGGTCGGACCGTGTAAAATCGGGCCGCCGCCAACGTTGTCCGGAATCCGTTCTCAAAGCGGAACGGCCTCAAAAAAAGATTCGGATATTTTGCGGCCGCGCATGAGTGAAAAATGGCGAGGGCGCCCCGGGACGAGGGGCAATGCTGTTGCTTTAAGCGTTAACGTACCCTGTTTTGTCATTTCGACCGGAGGGAGAAATCTTGTTTGTTCCGCACCACGGAAAGATTTCTCCCTCCGGTCGAAATGACAATATGCTCAAGCG
>JBAQYM010000199.1:0-8193 GCA_049300095.1 Syntrophobacteraceae bacterium | reverse complement strand
GGCGGGGATCAACCCCGCCCCTACGGGTTCCAATGCGACATCTCGCCATGTTTAACCGTAGGGGCGGGGTTGATCCCCGCCCGGGCTGCCCGGAAGGGTTAAAGGCCGATCTGCGCTGGAAAGAGGCTATGGGACGAAAGAGACACGAAATATGGGCGCTTTGCGTTTTGACGATGGCCCTGCTCGTCCTTTTCAGCATCCTGTCGTTCAACGCAAACGACCGCACGGTCTTCAACGCCTCCAGCCACACGCCCGAGCCGCTCAACTGGGTGGGCGCCTTCGGCGCGCACGTGGCGTGGCCGTTGCTCTTCCTTTTCGGGATCGGGGCCTACGGGCTGGTGTTCACCGGGCTCTGGGCGAGTCGGCGCATCTTCAGGGGCCTCGGGTTCGAGCACCCCTGGATTCGGTTTTCCGGCATCGTCCTGCTCATCCTCAGCGTGATCACCCTGGCCGCCCTCCACTGGCCGCGGATGTCCCTTTTCGGCCAGCAGATCGAAACCGGGGGGAAGATCGGAACGGCCCTTGCCCTCTATCTGAGCGGCAGGCTCTACGCGGTGGGCTCCCACATCCTGCTCCTCGGGATTTTTTTGATCGCCCTCCTCTTGTCCACGCCGCTGACGCTGAAGTCCGTCTGGGACAGGATTTCGGCCCGGCTCTCACAACTGTGGGAGAAGGCGCGGGGGCTGTTCAGCCGGGGCGGCGGCGAGCCTGAAGACGAGGAAGATTTCGACAAGCAGACTGCGGATTTCCCCGAGCCAAAGCTTAAAAAGAAGGAAAAACCCGGCTCGCCGGCCGTCGTGCCCGAGCCCCTCATAAAGAAGCAGCCCCGCAGGGAACCCATCACGCAGCCCCTGACGCAGCTTTCCATCGCTGAAGGGAGCCAGTACGCCCTCCCGCCGCTGAGCCTGCTCGATACCTACGAGACCGAGACGACCAAGCCCGACTGGAAGCGCCTCGAACAAAACGCCGCCGTGCTCGAAGAAAAGCTCGCCGACTTCGGGGTCCAGGGCAAGGTCGTGGGAATCAACCCGGGCCCCGTCATCACGATGTTCGAGTATGCCCCGGCGCCCGGAATCAAGATCAGCAGGATCGTGGGCCTTGCCGACGATCTTTCGATGGCGCTCAAGGCCATAAGCGTGCGGGTGGTCGCCCCGATTCCCGGCAAGGCCGCCATCGGCATCGAAATCCCCAATCCCAAGCGGGAACTGGTTTCGATAAAGGCGGTCCTCGAAGCCGAGATATTCTCCGCCTCCACGGCCCCGCTCACCATGGCGCTGGGAAAGGACATCACGGGAGGCCCGGTCGTCGCCAACCTGGGGAAAATGCCCCACCTGCTCATCGCCGGGGCCACGGGCACGGGCAAGAGCGTCTGCATAAACACCATCTTGAGCAGCCTGCTCTACCGCAACACGCCCGAAGACCTGCGGCTCCTCCTGATCGACCCCAAGAGGATAGAGCTCAAGAGCTACGAGGGCGTTCCGCAGTTGATCCACCCGGTCGTGACGGACGCGAAGATGGCCACGCGCGCCCTCAGGTGGGCGGTCGAGGAGATGGAGCTGCGCTACAAGCTGCTGGCGGACAAGAACGTCCGCAATATCGAGAGCTACAACCGCGTGCTCGCGCGCGAAAAGCCGCAAAAGACCAAACCGGCCGAAGATCCCGAGACCGAGGTCCTCCAGCACCACAGGCTTCCCTACCTGGTTATCGTCATAGACGAGCTCGCCGACCTCATGATGGTGGCCTCGCGCGAGGTCGAAGAATCCATCACGCGCCTCGCGCAAATGGCCCGCGCCGCCGGCATCCATCTTATACTCGCCACCCAGAGGCCCTCGGTGGACGTCCTGACGGGGATAATCAAGGCCAACATCTCGACCCGGATTTCATTCCAGGTCTCGTCGCGAATCGATTCGCGGACCATCATCGACGGCTCGGGGGCCGAAGCGCTCCTGGGATCGGGCGACATGCTCTTCCTTCCGCCCGGCACGGCAAAGCTCCAGCGCATACACGGCGCGTTCATCTCCGATTCCGAGGTGGTGAGGCTCACCGATCACTGGAAAACCCAACAGTCGCCCGAAGATCCGATCCTGGAAAGAGTGGACTTCAAGGACGACTCGGCCGCCTCGGACGTTCCCGACGAGGAATTGGACGATAAATACGACGAGGCCGTTCAGATCGTTTTGGAGACGCGGCAGGCATCCATATCCATGCTGCAAAGACGCCTGCGGGTCGGCTACAACCGCGCGGCCCGCATGATCGAGGTCATGGAGCAGCAGGGAATCGTCACCCCTTCGGACGGCGTCAGGCCCAGGGAAGTCCTGGGCAGGCGCATGGCCTGAGGCGGCTTTATGCAAAGACCGTTTCTCGTTCCCACGCAGGAGGGGCTGTTGCCGAAATTCGCGAAAACGAAGAAACCGCATTAAAGGCGAAGAGGGGACTCCCCTCCCTTGGTGGGAGGGGCTGGGGGAGGGGGTTGTAAGTACCTGGAAATTCGACACCCTATTAAAGGCGAAGAGGGGACTCCCCTCCCTTGGCGGGAGGGGCTGGGGGAGGGGGTTGTAAGTACCTGGAAATTCGACACCCTCCCCTAACCCCTCCCATCGAAGGGAGGGGGACTTACGTTCCGAGCAATTGGCGCGTTCGAATATGTATTTGGGCAACAGCCCGACTTGGACTTAAAATACCAGGGGAATATGCAAACCATGCGCAGCATAAAAAATCTGTGGCAACGGCTTCCAGCCGCGATCACACTGTGGGAGCGGCTTGCAGCCGAGACCAAACGGTGGGAACGGCTACCAGCCGAGATCAAACTGTGGGAGCGGCTTGCAGCCGCGATAAAATCGATGGGACGCCCGGCGC
Source organism: Syntrophobacteraceae bacterium (assembly GCA_049300095.1). GTDB lineage: Bacteria > Desulfobacterota > Syntrophobacteria > Syntrophobacterales > Syntrophobacteraceae > SbD1. The sequence continues at coordinate 5,337 of JBAQYM010000199.1, read as the reverse complement.
TTCCGGCGGCGGTCCTGATTTGCGCCCTCCTTGCCGCCGGACCGGTCCTGGCGGCCGGTGCTCCGATGCTCGGCGAAATACTGAACAAAACCGAGGCAAAATATCAGCAGAGCAGGGCATTTACGGCAACCTTCCACCAGGTGACGACCTCTTCGGCCGCCGGGACGATCACCCCCGGAGAAGCCGTTGGGAGACTCTATTACTCCCGGCCGGGGCAAATGCGGTGGGAATACGATCAGCCCGAGGTGCAGGTTTTCATCGCGAATACCGCCTACGCCTGGCTCTATGTCCCATCGGAGAACCAGGTGTCCCTCTTCGATGCAAAAAAACTGTTCGCATCCCCCCTCGCGCGAACCTTTTTCGATGGGGCGGTCGGCCTGAAAAACCATTTCGAGGTCTCCCTGGACGCCGCCCAGTCCAACAAGAGCGCGGCGGTCCTCAAACTCGTTCCCAAACAGGAAGACCCGAACATCAAGATCCTCTTCCTCTGGATCGACCTCCAGACCTACCGCATCACCCGGATCGACAGCCAGGACATACTCGGGAACACCAACAAGATCGTACTCGAATCGCTGACGCCGGTTTCCAACCTGGATCCCAAGCTGTTTCACCTTGAAATCCCGCAGGCGACGCACGTTTTTGACACCGAGGGACGCGAACTCACCCCGGTCCAGGTCGAACAACTGAAGAGTCGAGTCGCCACCGCGAAAACGCCCTGATACTGGATTGCGCCCCGAGATGCCGGACAGACGACAACCTCATCCCCCCGTCATCGCGATCACGATGGGGGACCCCTGCGGGGTCGGCCCGGAGGTGATCGTGAAGGCTTTCGGCTCAGCCGGATTCGGGCGCGGCCGCACGCCTTTCGTCATCGGCGACCGGTTGCCGATCCGGCGCGCAATCGATCTTTTGGACGTAAAACTCTCGATTCGGCCGATCAATGGTCCGGGCGATCTGCCCGCCTCACGTGAACCGGGCGAAATTCCTCTATTTTCCGCCGGACCCGGCCTTGCCCCCGCGGACATCGCCTACGGACGCCCCACCCCCGCCGCCTGCGACGCGGCCGTTGCCTGCATCGAAGCAGCGGTAAGGCTCGCCGCCTCGCAAAATGCCGACGCCGTCTGCACCTGCCCGGTCAACAAGTCCCAGCTTCATGCAAACGGTTTCCCTTTCCCCGGACACACCGAATTCATCCGGGACCTTACCGGCGCGAAGTCGGTGGTGATGATGCTGGCGGGACCGAAGCTCAGGGTCGCCCTTGCGACCATTCACGAACCCCTTTCCGCAGTCCCCGGCCTCATCACCCCCGAGGGGCTGCGGGACGTCATCCGGGTCACGGCGGAGGCTATGGTGCGCGATTTCGGGATGAAACTGCCCCGGATCGCGGTGGCCGGGCTCAATCCCCACGCGGGCGAGGCGGGAAAGTTCGGACGGGAGGAGATCGAGGTAATTCAACCGGTTGTGGAAGGGTTCGCCGGTGATCCCCGCTTTCAGATCAGCGGGCCGTGGCCCCCGGACACCCTCTTTTACCGCGCCTTCTCGGGTGAATTTGACGCGGTCGTCGCCATGTACCACGACCAGGGGCTCATTCCGATCAAGCTCGCCCACTTCAGCGAAGCCGTAAACGTCAGCCTGGGGCTTCCCATCGTCCGCACCTCCGTCGACCACGGGACGGCCTACGACATCGCCGGAACGGGAAAGGCCGACCCCGGCAGCCTGATCGCCGCCGTCGAGCTGGCCGGGCGCATCGCGGAAAACAGGAGGGCGGCGGATCGGATTCCACCTTGAGTCAATAGGATTGCGGCTAACACCGCTGTTGTGGCACGGTCTCCCCGCTGTTGTGGCACGGTCTCCCGACCGTGCCGCCGGTACTCGACCGAAGGTCTCCCAAGAAAGCTGTAATTACAATGGAACGTTATAGAATTCAACCAGACGCCGCAGTGTATTTCGTAACGTACTCCGTAGTCGACTGGCTGCCCGTATTCGTGTCGGAAGCCGCCTGTCGATTCATTACCGATAGCCTGGACTATTGCCATGAGCACAAATCGCTCCGGATAAACAGCTACGTCATCATGCCGACTCATATGCACGCGATTGTCTTTGACGAGAACTTCAATCCGGAGCGCTTGAGAAGATCACTCGAAGACTTTCGCAAGTTTACCGGCAGGTCATTAAGCGATTTCTGCGCTCAACACATGCCTCCATGCTTCAATGGAGCGCTCCGGGCAGCCTCGACAGTCGACCGGAACCGCCGCTTTTGGCAACCAAGCCGACATCCGGAAGGAATTCAAACGGAGAAATTCTGGAAACAAAAGTTGAACTATCTGCACGACAATCCATGTCGCAAAGGCTTGGTAATGGCGGCACATCATTGGCGGTTTTCATCGGCCGGTTATTACATATCTGATGGCCGCACGAAGGGCGAGATTGATATTTCCGCTCTCGATTGGTCCTGAAATTCGTTGGAGACCTTCGTTTAAAAGCGTTGGAGACCTTCGGTCGAGCGCATGGCGCGGTCGGGAGACCACGCCATAACCGCGAGCTTAAGTGAACAGTATTGCGCTTAACCCAACCCACAACGCTGAAAACCACAGGGAAACATGCCCCTCGACAAAATCGTCATACGCGGAGCGCGCCAGCACAACCTCAAGAATTTCGACCTTGAAATTCCGCGAAACAGGTTCGTCGTGATCACCGGGGTGAGCGGCTCGGGAAAATCCTCGCTGGCCTTCGACACCCTTTTTGCCGAGGGCCAGAGGCGCTACCTCGAAGCGCTCTCGACCTACGCCCGCCAGTTGATCGGACGCCTCAACGCCCCCCTGGTCGATGAGATCGAGGGGCTCAGCCCGTCGATTGCCATCGAACAAAAAGGGCTTTCCCACAACCCCCGCTCGACCGTGGGCACGCTCACCGAAATCCACGACTACCTGCGTCTCCTTTTCGCAAGGCTCGGGGCCGTTTACTGCCCCAACTGCGCCCTGCCCATCCGGGCCTGGACCGTCCCGGAAATCCTGGACGACCTGCTCCGCTCGCTTCCTCCGGGATGTCGCCTCCTTGTCCTCGCCCCGCTCGGCGACATCGGCGAGAAAGAGCTTCCAAACACCCTCAAGCGCCTGAGGCGCGACGGATTTGCCAGAATCCGCGCGGGCGGAAAGGTTTTCGAACTCGACCCCTTGCCCCTTCTCCCGCGCCGGCCGGCGCACCGCATTGAAATCGTCGTCGACCGGCTGGTGCTCGACGAGGAAAAGAAGAGGCGGCTGATTGACTCGATCGAGCTCGCGCTGCGGCTGGGGAAGGGGACAGCGGGCGTGGCCGTCCCCGAGGGAAGGGCGTCGATGATTTCAAGCACTTACGACCCCCTCCCCCAACCCCTCCCACCCGGGGAGGGGAGTTCCCTACCGGCCTCGATCGAGGATAGATTCTACAGCGAGTCGCCCCGTTGCGCCTCGTGCGGATACGTAGCCCCGGAGATCACTCCGAGCCTTTTTTCATTTCACCACCCTTTGGGGGCGTGCCCGGTTTGCAGGGGGCTCGGCCATATGGGAGAAGAAGGCGAGGCGGTCGAGAGTGCCGCCGAGGAGGCCCATTCGGGCGGAAGCGGAGGCGAGGCGGACCGACCGCCGATTTCGGTCCCGTTTTCGGAATTTCCCGTGTGCCCCGCCTGCTCGGGAACACGGCTGAACGATGCGGCCCGCTCGGTGCGGCTCGGGCCTTTAAACATCGCCGAGGTTTCCCGGCTCACCTCCTCGGGGGTTGCCCAATGGCTGCGGGGGCTGGACTTCGACGATGCGCGGCGGCGGATTTCCGAACGGCCCATTAAAGAGGTTTCAAGCAGGCTCAGGGGGCTCGAAGAACTGGGACTGCCCTACCTCACCCTGGACCGCGCCGCCAATACGCTTTCCGGCGGCGAGGCGCAGCGCGTCCGCCTCGCCCACCAGATCAGCTCGACGCTTTCCGGGGTCCTCTACGTGCTCGATGAGCCGAGCATCGGGCTCCACCCGAGGGACCACCGCCGGCTTCTCGATGTCTTGCTGCGGCTCCGGGACGCCGGCAACAGCCTCGTCGTGGTCGAGCACGACCGGGAGACGATCCTCGAATCGGACTATGTCGTCGACATGGGTCCGGGGGCCGGAGCGCAGGGGGGCGAGGTGGTCTTCTCGGGGCCTCCCGGCGAGATCGGAAACTCCCCGGCATCTCTTACCGGCCTCTATATTTCCGGAAAAAGGGAAATCCCGGTCCCAAAGCGGCGAAAACATCCCACGGGCGGCTTCCTGAGGCTTACCGGCGCCGGGGGGCGCAACCTCAAAAACCTGGCGGTCGATTTCCCCTATTCGTGCATGACCTGCGTGACCGGGGTGTCCGGGTCGGGGAAGAGCACCCTGGTCCTCGACACGCTCTACCGCGCCCTCGCCCGCAAGCTCTACAACGTCGAGACCCATCCCGCCCCCTTCGACGGCCTGGAAAACGCGGACGCGCTCCGAAAGGTGATCCTGGTGGACCAGTCCCCGCTGGGCAGGACCCCGCGCTCCACCCCCGCCACCTACACCGGCGTATTCGGCCTCATCCGCCAGCTTTTCGCGCGGGTCCCCGAGGCGCGCGCCAGGGGTTACACCACCACCCGGTTTTCCTTCAACGCGAAGGGGGGCCGTTGCGAACACTGCCGCGGCGAGGGTTTGCAGCGAATCGAGATGCTCTTTTTGCCCGACATCTACGTCACATGCCCGACGTGCGAGGGGTTGCGCTACAACCGGGAGACCCTCGATATACTCTACAGGGGCCACTCCATCGCCTCGGTGCTCGATATGACGGTGTTCGAGGCGGCGGCTTTTTTCGCGAATTTCCGGGCGATCCGCCACAAGCTCGATACCCTGATCGAGGTCGGCATGGGCTACATCCGGCTCGGCCAGCCCGCGACGACCCTGTCCGGGGGCGAGGCGCAGCGGATAAAGCTCGCGGCCGAACTCAGCCGCCGCGGGCAGGGCCGGGCGCTCTATATCCTGGACGAACCCACCACGGGCCTGCATTTCGAGGACATCCAGAAGCTGTTGCACGTTTTAAGGAAGCTGGTCGACCAGGAAAACACGGTGATAATTATCGAGCACCATCCGGACGTGATAAAGACGGCCGACTACGTCATCGACCTCGGCCCGGAGGGCGGGGATGCGGGAGGATACGTGGTGGCGAGCGGGACCCCCGAGGAGGTTGCGCGCTCGAAGGGATCGCACACGGGGGTTTATTTGCGGAAGGCGCTGGGGATGGAGTAGCGGGGTGTTGAAAAAGGTTTTGGGTGCAACCGGGGAACTGCGGGAGCGCGTCTTTCGTCATTCCGGCGGAAGC
>JBAQYM010000198.1:0-15064 GCA_049300095.1 Syntrophobacteraceae bacterium | reverse complement strand
AGAAACTTACTGCCAAAATTCAAGTTTGGCGGAGCGATGAAAATCCTAAATTTGCGCCCTAGTAAATTCAAGTACTTAGGTTCTTATTTAAGCGCCTATGGGGTTGATCCCCGCCCGGACTGCCGGAACTCTGGACCCGATTCCAAATCGGCCCAACCCGCGACAGGCCCAATCCGCGATTCTTTACAGAAAACCTCGATTACTCTATGATAGCCCGGCCAGGCAGGTCTTTTCGGCCAATTTTGTAGCCAAACCACATCCCGGGAGAGATCTTTGTCGGACTGGAAGCATGACGCCACGATCCATGCGGAGGGACAATCCTCGAAGTACTTCCTTGACTTCCTGGTCCCCCTGACGGTCCTCCTCGCCCTTACCCTCGTTTTCAGGGTGACCGGCCTCGATCTGAAGCTTTCCGCCCTGTTTTATGCTCCCGAAGGAGGCTGGATATACTCATCCGCACCCATCTGCACTTTCCTCTACGACTATGGCACATGGCCGGGGATATTCCTCGCGATTGCGGCGGCGATCATGCTCGTTGCCGGCCTCTTGCGGCAACACCTCTCCCCCTACAGAAAGCCCGCGCTCTTCTTCATCCTGCTGCTCGCTCTCGGCCCCGGCCTCATCGTAAACGGCATCCTGAAAAACAACTCCGAGAGGCCCCGCCCACGAGACGTGACAGCTTTTTCGGGAAGCAACCAGTTTCACAAAGTGCTGGACTTCGGAGAACCCGGACAGGGCCAGGGTTTCCCAAGCGGACACGCCTCGGTCGGGTTTTTTCTCGGTGCGCCTTACTTTGTCCTGCGAAAATCAAACCGCCGATGGGCGCTATTCTGGCTGCTTCTCGGCCTGACCTACGGCGGCGCAATCGGCCTTGTCCGCATGGCCCAGGGGGGCCACTTCGCAAGCGACATCCTCTGGGCCTGGGGCATCGTCCACCTGTGCGGCGTGGCCCTTGCCCATCTGCTGCATCTCGGAAAACAGCAAACCGGAAAACTCCTCCTGCCCGAATGAGACCACACGCCCCGAAGCCTCTCCTCGCACCCCAGCCCGCCGGATTACTTTTTTGACTCGCTCCGCCCCGCTGTGCTAAAAAGATTAGGGATATCCATGTATTCATGGAACCATTTTGCACTTTCCCCCAACCTTCCCGCTCATTCCCGCCTGGGTGGTGGAATCGGTAGACACAAGGGACTTAAAATCCCTCGGTCGCAAGGCCATACGAGTTCGAGTCTCGTCCCAGGCACTCGGTTTACAGGCATTCGCCTCATGACAGAACATTAAGAGACCCATATTTGTCCCGCTTTTGTCCCGTTTTTTGCGCCGATGAGTGCTGTCCCGTTCCCAGGAGATCAATTCACGGCCGCTCACGTGAGGCAAGCGTACGGGTAATGCCCCGGTCCCGAGAATCGGTGATGGCTGCGGAGCGATCTTTCCAACGTTGATCCTCGGCCCCTACTTCGATTTAACCCAATTTACGAGAACCCAATCCCCTTTACGAGAACCCAATCCTCCGCAAAGGCAATGGGACTGCGGAGCCTCTCATGATGTCTCAATAAAAGGCCGTATTATAAAGTATACTCCCAATATCCCTATCGCCGCCCCGGCGCATTTCCTGAACCACTGGCTCCCCTCATGGAAGGAACTGTTGGCGAGCAACTTTCTCACCGAGGCGGTTGAACTCCCTGCTACCGCAAACGGAGTGTCAAGAAGATTCATGCGTGACGCTTGCGACGGGGGAAGGGCCGAAAACATCTGATTATGCGTTTGGTTTTCATGTCTCACAACTGCGACTTGTGCCCGCGGCGTAAAGCGTCGGACATATTCACAAGAAGCCGATCCAGGGGAATGGGCTTGGCCATGCAGCAGTAGGCGCCGATTGCCGTGGCTTTCTCCACGATCTCCGGGGTGAGCATGCCCGTCATCATGAGACCCGCTGTTTCGGGGTTGGTGGAAAGCGCCCATTGCAGAAACTCCAACCCCGATTCACCCGGCATGTTCAAATCCGAGAGAATCAGGTTGAATTTCTCGCGCCGCAACAGTTGTCTGCCCTCCGCGGCATTCGCCGCGAGACTGCAGGCATATCTCTTCGCTTCCAGGTATTGCCCCAGGAATGTCCGTTCCTGTTCATCATCATCGACAATCAAAACCCTTATCATTATTCTCCTCCGCTGGATTCAAGGCGGGGCCGGCGTGTACCCCGCGCAAGGCCGATAACGAATGTCAGAGAAGGCGCCCGCGCTATGCCGGGTTGTATAATGCCGGCGCAACGGTATCTCCCGGTCCTGAGCTGCCCTGGGCCGGGGCCCGCACCGATTCTTGCGTTGTCGCATTCGACCAGACAACCATTAATCAAGCAAACTATAGCCGAGTTTATCCATAAGCATTGATAAAATGTAATACCAGTCATAGAAACACTTATACGGGCCAATATTTCTTATCATGATTTCACTACTTATCGAGTTGTTGGCCTTGTCGATTTCAGGCGCCTTGTTTTCAGCGTCGATAATTACTGTCAGGATGTAATTTCCAGAAGGTAAATCTGTCGGAATCTTCGACAATATTTGTCTTTTCACCGTACCGGCCTGAAGCACCGTATCGACAACCTTGGACCCTATGGAACGACTTGCGGAAGGATATGCTTTCGGGGCTAAATACGCTCTCATCTCGAACGGTCCGGAATCTCGAAATCCGATATTTTCGACCCTGGTATGAATGGTGATTCTATCCCCGGTGTCGCCGGAAGGCGGGGCCTCCATATCAACGAATGTCAAGTCCGGCTCCGCCGGCGGATTAATACGCAACACGGCCCCGAGATCGTCCGCATCCTTTGAGAGCAGGTTCACCCTGACCCCCTGTTGAGCGCCCTCGTCTCCGGGTTTTCCCGTTCCCAGTGTGATATTGTAGTTCCAATATCCGTACAGCTCGGGATAGGGCGTTCCGTCATAATGGGTGATCCGGGTGGAATAAGGTCCATTTGCCGGGATGACCGCGCTTCCGTAAAGGCCGTTTTTAGGGCAAATTTGCCCCGCGGGACACGGCTCGCCCGCATAAAAGCCGGCATAATAGCCCTTGGAATCGTCGAATTGCTTGACGGGAAGTTTACCTCTGAATAACCACGGTCCGGTCAAGGGCTCGCCGTTTATGAGAATCGTGCTAATGGAAAGAGGTTCTATGCGGTCCAGGGTCAAGGCGGCGTCGTAGCCGGCAACTTTCGGACTGAGCTCGATCCCCGAGTCCCCCAGGAACATGGGACCATAATTCATATCAACAACCAGCAGTTGGTGCTTTGGGCCGAAGCTCGGCGGATTGCCGTTATTGGGAACGAGCCGGTAGGAACTGGAGTACCTCTGGTTCCGGTAGGTCAGCAAGGCGCCCGGGATATGGTAGGGAGTGCGCTTGACCTTCCACACGCTGCTGGTTGAATAAACCGTGGTATACGCGGTCCTGAGCATACCGTCATATTTCGACGGACCTCGCCATTCCAGCAGGTAATAGTTTTTGTATTCGCTCGGAGAAGGAACAACAGCCCAACCGGGGCTCGAATTAACCCACCCGGGGAAGCCGCCCGGAGCGGAAGCCGTATTGAAATTGTCCAGGAGAACACCATTGAGCCTGACGCTATCCACCCACCAACCGGGATTTGCCACCGAGGAGTCCGTTTTATAGCGAAGTCTGAGCTTGACCGTTTTCCCCCTGTACTTCGACAGGTTGAAACGAAGTATGCCGTTGCCTGTTCCCGTCAGCCCTATTCCCTCGTTCTTTCCATACGGGTTGTCCGTTCGGAAGTTCTTATCCGAATCCATGAGGTAATGCCAACCGCTCTCATCCCGGACCATCACATAACCATAGTCGTAATGCTCTTCGATGTCCCATTGGGCGCTGATTTTGAGAATGCCCGTCTCGGAGGCGCCGATCGCGATATCGCGGTCCAGCGTCACGTCCAGATCGTCATCGGAACCCGAGTAGGCCCCCTTCCCGGGTCCGGCCAGGTTGGCCGTCGTGTCCGCGATCACATCCGGCAGGTCGATGCGAATTCCTTTGTACGCGCCGGACGTCGGTTCCTGTTGCTTTCCTATGGCAACTTCGGGAACGAAGTCGTTATTGGCGCACGTGAAGATCGGTTGGTCCCAGTTGCAGAATTTATCACCGCAGCGGGCGATCATGCGGAGCCAGAGCGGCATTTCAACCGGGACCGCGCTGCCCAGTGGTCCCGCCCATGTCCCGGCGGACATCGGGCCCCAGAACCCGATGGAATTCTCCGTGTCGCTCGTGTACAGGTCGGGCAGTCCGAAAATGCCGTGCCCGAATTCCTCGATCAAAAACCCCAAACCGACATCCTCGGGCACCATCGAATAGGGGCCGGCCACGATATCATCTTCGGTGGTGGAGGGGTCTCCCTCGTAGACCTTGAAGCCGGCGGGCCATAGGGGATGATTGCGCAGGTCCGATGTGTGGCTCCAAATCGCGAAGTCCCCCTGCGCGCCGCCATCGGCCTCTTGCCCCTTTCCGGCGTGAACGATCAGCAATACATCGACAATGCCGTCCCCATCGGCATCGAATTTCTTCCAGAATGCCGCATCGCCGGTGTCGGAATAGTACCCCGGATGGGCATCGTTGAATTTCCGGAGTGCGTCGACCACCAAATGGAACGGCGTGGCGGGGCCGCCCGCATCGTGGCGCGCCGTGCACAGGTCCGCCCCGTAGTAGGCTTCACTGTGGTCAACCGAAATCCAGCCTTCGATTTGACCGTGGAACAATACGTTGTCCTTTCCGGCCATGTGATCGAAATAATCCTGTACCGTGTATCCGGCGAGGTCGATCCCCGGAAGCTTGTCACCGGGGTCTACCAAGTCCGTGCGGACGCGTCCGGCCCCTTCGTAGCCGAAAATCAGTTTTTCATAAAAGGAAGTGTTTTTGGTCGCTGAAGGATCGTACCAGATGGTGTTGTTGTCGCCGTGCCCGGGGTATGGGACCTCTCCCCGCCTCGGGCCGGACGCGGTTACCGGCGTGCGCGCGCATGGACTGCCGGTCCAGGCGTCGAAAGTATCCGTCCCGGCGAAATCCACCGCCAGCCCCAGGATCGAAACCGTTACGGGCTCGGCGGCGGCGGATGTGGCGGGGCCCATAGCGCGAGAAACACGAGCGCCGGCGGCTTCCTTCCGGAACGCCTCCGACTCGACGCGTGGAGAAACCCACGCGCTCGATTCTCTCGAAAATCCTTCGTGAAAGAGTCTTGCCGCCTTCTTCCACCGCTCGGATTTCTCTCCTTCCCCGGCGGCATGCTTCCGGGCCCACTTGTCTATATAATCCGGCCGCGGCTGGGCGAGATGTTTTCCGGAATGCCTCATTGCGCCAATTGCGCCTGGAGCGCCTTTTGATTGTGTTGCGAATGCTTCGGACGCGTAAAGTGGTGTGGCGCAAATCGGAAAGAAAGCCGCAAGGTGCAGCCACCAAAAACAGATAAGGGCGAGTCTCTCAGGCATGCCGACCTCCTCGTGGATATCTGCCGGTGGAGCTATGGGCATTTTGATTTGGTCTCAGAAAAACATTACATAAGTGAGGGGCTTCGTGCAAATACCAGGCCAGTATATTTTCACGGCTTTCGCATGATACGTGCCCACCCGCGGTGACTCGCTTCGAGGTGATCCTGAAATGGCGCCATACAGAATTATTCTGGCGGATGACCACGTTTCGTTGAGGTCCGGCTTGCTTCGGCTATGGGAGACCATACGGGACTCTAGCGCGGTCGCCGAGGCCCGTGACGAACTCGATCTGCCGGTCTTGATCGGTAGACTCCGGCCCCAGATGATTTTACTGGGTTTTGCCGCTCCGGGACCCGGCGGGGTTGAACGGGCGCTCAACATGAAGGGCCTGCCTCCCCAAGTGGAATCGTTGCTCCTGGCTTTGGAGGACCTGGCGGGTCCCCCGGATCACAACATGGCGCCGATTGCCGATGGCCATATGCTGAAGCAACCCCTCACGGAATTTTTGCAGTCGGTCCGGTCTTTGGGCAAAAGACGCGGCGGCCCGGGCGAGCGGGCATCCTCACACAAGGGTGCGGCCGCGGGGCATGCCCGGCCGCATGCGCACAAGGACCCCGGAGATGTTCTCAGCTTCCGCGAAATTCAGGTGTTGAAGCTCATGAGCGAGGGAAAGCCAAACAGGGTAATTGCCGAACTGTTCTTCGTCAGCGTGCGCACGGTAGAGGCGCACCGGGCCAACATGAAGAGGAAACTGAACATACAAAGTAATGCCCGCCTGATAAGATACGCCGTCCTGAACGGCCTAACTAGCTGAATGTAATACATAATATATAATTTGTAGTCAATTGCGATGAAATTATGTATTTTTACGCATTGACATTTTTCTCACATCTGATCTAGTATACTGAGGGCAAATCTTTTTTCCTTCCCTCGCAACTGGTCAGTTGGAGGAAGCCATGGACCACCGAGAAAGGCAAGTACTCTCCGAAAGACTCGTGGGCCGAAACCCCGCTTTTGTCGAAGAGATCAACAAAATCCCCCTGCTCGCAAAATGCTCGTCGAGTGTCCTGATATCGGGTGAAACAGGGACCGGAAAGGAGATCTGCGCGCGCCTGGTCCACGAATTGAGCAAGAGATCCGCAAAACCTTTCGTGGCCGTGAACTGCGGCGCCATCCCGGTCCAACTGGCGGAAAACGAGCTGTTCGGACATGCCGACGGGGCGTTCACCGGCGCCTTGAGAATAAAACACGGCCTCATCCGTGAGGCGGAAGGGGGGACTCTTTTTCTGGATGAAGTCGACAGCCTGCCTTTCTCCGCCCAAGTCAAGATGCTCCGGTTTTTGCAGGACAAAACATACCGACCGCTGGGCACGGCGAAACAGAACCAGGCCGATGTTCGAGTCGTTGCGGCGTGCGGGTTGAGGTTCGAGGAAATCCCGCACAGCGGCAGAATCCGAAACGACCTGTACTACCGTTTGAATGTTCTCCCCCTGCGACTCCCTCCCCTGCGGGAGCGGCGTGAGGACATCCCGCTCCTGGCCGCCCATTTTCTCAGGAAATTTTCCACCGAGTCGGGCAAGCGCATTGAAGCCTTTTCTTCCGGGGCCGTGCAGAAGCTGCTTTTCTACGACTGGCCCGGAAACGTGAGGGAATTGAGCCATGTGGTCGAACGTGCCGTCGCGGTCTCAGAGAGTCGAAAGATCCGCGCGGGCGACTTGGCCCTTCCCCATACGCTCTCCCTCGAACCCCTTAAGCAGGCCAAACAAAGGTTCGTCCTGGAATTTGAAAGAAAGTACCTTCAAAACGTGCTGTCCCGGTGCAACGGTAATATCTCGCAGGCTGCCAGGGCCGTCAACAAGAACCGGCGCGCCTTCTGGCAACTTATTAGAAAACACGATATCGATGTACGGAATTTGAGGGAAGGCTACTCCGCCGGATGAATTCTACCGGCCCTATGGTAGGACATTTTTATCCCACTTGTTTTCACTCTCCTTTTTAATGTTTTCCATGCTCACCTTCTCGCCCGCGTAGGACAAATTTGTCACACTTCGTAATGCAGACAATTACTTTGTAGCCTGTTGAACGACTAACCGCACTATTTGCTTTATAAGCGGCGTCTTTGAGGTTATCAGATGTTAAGTGCGGCATGATTTGAATTGTTTAATATAGGGTAGTTAAGTGATATAACACCTTTATTTAGATAAGCATCTGTCTTATGAACCCCTTGGCACAAGAATTGCCGGATAACCACCCAAAAGGTCCAGTTGTTAAGCACCCTGGTTCTACTCAAGGCCAAGGCATTCAGGACCGGGTCCTTTATGCCATCTCGAGTATGAATGCTTCACAAGTGTTTCCGCAAAGGGGGTGGTGCCGCTCCTGTCAAATCAGGCAAGGTGGGATTCCGGTTTATTGGCTTGTGTCAAAAAGTCTTTTCGACTGAAAGGGGGACAGGCAATGAAGAAAAGTTTTCTCGTAATCCTGGCTTTACTTTTTGTCGCCGTCTGGGTCTCCGTCGCCGCGGCGGCCCCGAATGTGGCCAGCGTCTCACAAAAGGGAAGCGTGCTCGTTTTCCCGCGATTTGACATCAGCGGTGACAAGGACACCGTGGTCATCCTGACCAACGACTACAAGCTGCCGGTCTGGGTCCGAGGCATCTACGTCAGTCCCACCCAGGAGACAAACGATTTTCTGCTCGAACTCTCACCTTTCAAGACGATCTCCTGGAGCATCAGGTACGGCAAGAGCGATTTCATCGCGACGGTCCCACGCTCCTTTTACGAGAAAGGCTACCTGATCATTTTTGCATCCGACAGCACGGGCACCACTCAGCTCAACTGGAACCATCTCTACGCTCTTGCGAAGCTGGTCGACTACTCCGCGCAGTCAAGCTGGCAGGCCTGGGAGTATCAGCCCTGGACCTTCGCGGCCCGCACCGCGAGCCTGGGCCAGCCGGTGGGCGATCCCGGACTGATCGTGCTGGATGGGGCCTCGTTTGACGCCTGCCCGCAGTACCTCAACTACAACATCATGATGTCGGGCGAAGCATACGATTTCTTCCAGGATACTCAACTCACTTTGCTGCCCTGTAAGCAGGACGTCACGCAGTATCCGAAAGCCACCAGGACCAAGGCCGTGTTCCAGATCGCCAACGAGAACGAGACCTGGCTCTCGGGCGCCGAGAAATGCGTGAGCTGCTGGTTCGAGTATCTGCTCAGCGGAATTTCGCCGAATTTCCTGAAAGGGATTGCCGGCACGAGTGCCGGACATTTCAAGGTTTACGGCGTGGCGAGCCCCAAATGCAACATAACGGGCAACGCGGCGGTAGCCACCCCGTTTGTCGGCGTTGCGGTGGAAAAGCTGAATTTCCTTGCGTATGGTCCGGTTGAACTGGCAGGGACCGAAGGTACCTCATCGGGTGTCGCGGCCGGGTTCATCAAATACGATTCGAACCCCTCGGACATTCCCGAGGGTCCCGGCAAGTAATCGGCGCCGTGGGTCCGTCAGGGTCCGGTGCCGGGGGAGCAAGGCATCGCCTTGCTCCCCGCTTTCATCGGATAAGTGAACGAAGCGGAAGGAAGAGCGAATCCATGAAGAAGCCGTTCGCGATTTTGCCCGGGATTTGGTTGCTCTTTGTATGGTGTCTTCTTTTCCCCTCACCCGCCATGGCGAAACAGGACTTCAGGGACCGCGTGCAAGCCTTCTGGGACGCGCAGGTTGTAAACGACCCGAAAGTCCTGTACCAGTACCTTCCCATCGAGGAAAGGGACCGGATCGGCAGCGAAGATTTCGTAACAGCATCCAGGAAGAAAAGCCCGCTGCATTTTCTCAACTTTCGACTGGTCGAATGCGAAACGGCCTCCGAGCTGGGGTGGGCGCACGTGGTCTACGACGCCTCGTTAGCGGAGTTTGCGGAATACCCTCCCAGGCATATCGATCTGTGGCAGACCTGGGAACGGCAGGACGGTGAATGGCTGCCGGTATCCGCGAGACGCAAAGATGATGTCCCCCGGCTCCCCCCCCGCATGCGCCCCGCCGAGGAGGAACAACTCCTCGGCAAACGCGTGGATGAATTCTGGGCCGCGAAGGAACGCGAGGACTGGGGGATGGTTTACAGCTACTGCGACCCTGAGTTCAGGAACTCGGTCTCATCGGAGGAGTTCCTCGGGAAATCCGCGCTGTTTACCTATCTTTCCCATGCTATCGAATGGGCGGAAGTGACCGGTGAGAAGGCCCGCGTGAAGGTTGTGTCCCTCATGCGCCGCAACGATCCGCACTTGTCAAAGGCCGCTCCCGTAACCGAAAGCGTGGTCGAGGATTGGGTCAAAGACTGCGGCCAATGGTACCGTCTGGTGGTGAAGCCGGAATAACCGGGGAGGGAGAAGCATGAGCATCTCGAAAATGCATCTGTCGCTGCTTTCGGCCATCATATTGGGAATCGGTCCGTTCATTTTGGCGGCAAGCGATGCTTCACCTTCCAAGGTTTCCGCCGAGGCCGGACATAAGTTCATCCTTTCCTCACGGGGGTTGGCCGAGAAGGGAATGTGGAAATGCACACCCGGCGTGGGGGACGTGAATAAAGACGGTCATCGCGATATTGCCTCGATTTCTCGGCTCGGCACAGGCCCACGGGTGTGGCTCGGGAACGGGAACAGCGAGTGGGTGGATTCTTCCCGCGGACTCGACATGAGGGGTTCATGCGGGGGCGGGACCGCCATCGGGGACGTCGATAAGGACGGCATTCCCGACCTGGTGGTCGCGGACCACTGCACCGGTGTCCACGTCTACCTGGGCGACGGCCGCGGCGAATGGAAGCAGGTCGTAAGAGCGCTCAGTCCGGCCCGGTTCGGTCCGTTGCCCGAAGAGGACGAAAACTGGAGACTTCTTGTCGGGACCGAGGACATCGCCATTGGGGACGTTAACGGGGATGGTTTCCCGGACCTGGTGGTTTGCGCCTCCGAGTACGGCGGGATCCATGTCTACCTCGGGGACGGCACGGGGACCAACTGGGCGCAATCGTCCGCCGAAGGGCTGCCCTCCGCCCGGGACCCCGCACTGGAGCAGGATGTGGGATGGGCTAATCAGGTCCTGTTGATCGATGTCAATAAGGACGGACATCTCGACATCGTCGCCTCCTATCATGAGGGCCCCAGGGTCTGGCTGGGAGACGGGAAGGGGAAGTGGCGGGCATCATCCGCGGGCCTGCCGGAGCCGACCGTCTATGGTCTGTACCGCGGCATCGCCGTGGGGGATGTTAACGCGGACGGCGCATTGGATATCGTCGCCGCCAACATCGTAAACGGCCCCGAGATGTACTTCCAAAGACCCGACGGCTCATGGGCGCAGGCGCCGGACGTATTTCCCGAAATGCAAGGGGGGGCCGTCGCCTGTGATTTGGGAGACCTGGATGGGGACGGAATTGCGGAACTGGTCGTCGGAGGCCGTCTTACTCAAGAGTTGGGAAACAATTACGGCATTTTTGTTCTGAAACGCCATGGAAGCGAGTGGAAGCGGGAGGAAAGAACAGATCTTCCCTCCAGGGGTCTTTCGGTGGTCTGGGGGATCAGGGTAACCGATCTCAACGAGGATGGGCGGCCGGATATTCTGGTTTCGAGCGGCGGAGTCACGCCGGGGGAGGAACAGGCGCGGCCGGCGCGAAAAGCGAAGGCCCCCAACCCCGTTGCCTCGGTCCAGCTCGTTCCCGAGGAAGCTTTGCCGAGAATGCAGGTGTGGCTGAATACTCCCGGATAACAGCAGATGGACGGGCGCCGGCATGAGCGCTTCGGGTGGAGGGAAAAGGCGCGTTCGCAAGATATCTTCTCATTCCGTGTAATCAAAAGGCGATCATGGCTTGTAACCATATCCCCGGGTTGACGGACGGCCCCGGCTGACGGAGGCAATCCTTGCGAATTCTTCCTAAATCGATAGTCCTGGCCTGCATGGTTGTTGCCGCATGGGTGCACACCGTCGCCGCGCAAGCGACATATTTCGGGTGCATTAATAGTACGACCAACGCCGTAAAAGTATCGATCGATGTGCCCTTGACCTGCGACCCGGGGGATATCGCCGTCAACTGGAACCAGACTCCCGCCTACAGCAACGTCTACAATGCGTGCATCGATAAAGATTCCAAGCTGATGCGTCTGGCCGTCAATCAAGCCCTCACCTGCACCGCAAATGAAACCCCTTCCTCATGGGTACAGGCGGTACAGGGTCTTGATTGGAAAAACGAGTGGGCGGCCTCGACGCTCTACCACCCAACCGATGCGGTGAACTTGGCCGGATCGAGCTATGTGAGCGTGACGACAAACATAGGAAAGCGCCCCTCCGAGAATCCCCTGGATTGGGACCTTCTTGCCCGGGAGGGGTCGCAGGGGGCTCAAGGCCTCCAGGGACCGCAAGGTGACGCCGGACCTCAGGGACCACGGGGCGACCCCGGGCCTCAGGGGGCCGCGGGCCCTCAGGGGGCAGCCGGTCCTCAGGGGGCAGCCGGCCCCACGGGTCAGACCGGCCCGCAGGGTCCCAAGGGTGACACGGGAGACACCGGTCCCACGGGACCCGCCGGTCCACAGGGCCCCCCGGGTCTTGCCTGGAAAGGCGAGTGGGCCGGCTCCACGCAATACGCGCCCATGGATGCGGCAAGTTTTGAAGGATCGAGCTATATAAGCGTTACCACAAACACCGGAATGCGGCCCTCCGAGCACCCCTCGGAGTGGAACCTGCTGGCCAGGTTGGGGACCCAGGGGTCTCAGGGCATCCAGGGACCGATGGGTGTCACGGGGCCTCAGGGGGAGGCCGGTCTCCAGGGCCAGATCGGTCAGATCGGGCCTGCCGGCCCGCGGGGCCCGCAAGGTGACATGGGAGCAACGGGTCCCACGGGGCCGCAGGGACCACAGGGGCCGAGGGGCCTCCGGGGAGAACCCGGACATTTTGAGGTCTACGATGCCGCCGGTCAATTCCTGGGCTACCTGCTCGACATCCTGCCCATCCCGCTCGATGCGCAATGCCTGCCTCAGGAGATGATGTACAGATGGGACATTTACGTTCCCGGGATCAAGAAGATCGTTCCCATATTGTCGTACTCCGGAGAAGTTGCTTTTTCCATGCACGATATTCTTTTCAAGAACACAACGTGCACGGGCGCCATGTACCTCTGGAACAGCAACACGGTTGTCCGCCGCTATGTCGACGGGGTCTATCGGTACTACACGGGCACGATAACTCCTTATACCCTCAGGATTGGAACAGGCCTCCAGGCAAGTGAGGACTGCAGGACCTGCAAGCCCGTGTCCGCTGTTGCCAACATGGTTAGCGTGCACAAGGCAGTTGAAATGGCGGAGACAAAAATCCCTTTCACGCTGCCGGTTGCGCTGCCGATGAGGATCACCACTAACTGATGCGGCATTTCGCGGGTATTTCGAGATGAAGATCCGGTCCCTTCGTTGGCTTTGTGCTCTCAGGTCGACATCACGACGGGAACAAAGCCGCATGACGCAAATTTTATCCGAATGACGACTGCCGTGGCAAAAGAACTTGTCTACAGCATGAGGATGAGCAAAAAGGTCCGGGCCGGTCTCGAGAAGTTGGCCAGCCGGGAATGTCGCAGTATTGCCTCGTTGTTGGACAAGATAATAGCCGATTATCTCGAGGAGCAGGAACAGTTCATGTATGCCACCCCAAGCGTGGAAAGAAGGAGATTTTCCCGCATAAGAACAATCATTCCCGCTCAAACCCGACTGTTCATAGGCGATTCCCTGGCTGCCTTCCCTTGC
This sequence comes from Syntrophobacteraceae bacterium, assembly GCA_049300095.1. GTDB lineage: Bacteria > Desulfobacterota > Syntrophobacteria > Syntrophobacterales > Syntrophobacteraceae > SbD1. The sequence continues at coordinate 1,812 of JBAQYM010000198.1, read as the reverse complement.
TCGATACTGGACCTTTCTTTGGACGGAGTATTGATTGCCTATCCAAGAGGTTCGAACATCAACGCCGCCACGCTTGGGGAGCTGCCCAAATTCAATCTCTGTTTCGAGCTGCCCCATTCCCAGGAGTTGCTTTGCTTTGACTGTGTGGTCCGAAGAGTGTTCAACGTGAATCGGGACTTAAAGGTCGGAGCGGCTTTCATATCCAGGTCGCAGGAGGGTCTTGAAAAACTCGATTCGTATCTGGTTCGGCACAGTGAACTCATCAACTTTACAGAAGGCAGAAGGGAAGATTGCTGATCAGAAACAGTGTTCCGGCGCCGGCTCTTGCTGAATATTCCCAATCATCATGCTTGTGGATCGTGCAAACCCTAAGCGCTCCTTGGTGCTCTTTTCCGAACCGGGGTCCAACGCCTTTTGCGGAGACGACGCGGGACTTCCTGAAATGCGCGGCGCCGCAATTCATTGGGAAGAGGAAGGGGGAACCTTATGGCAGGATACAGATTACGGGAAATGATCGGAGAGAGTCCCGCATTCCTCGATGCGATCAAGAAAATCCCTCAAATAGCCCAGTCCTCTTCTTCGGTGCTTATCGTCGGAGCAACGGGTACGGGCAAGGATATTCTTGCTGAAAGGATTCACTTTACGAGTCCCCGGAAGGCCCATCCCTTTGTGCCTGTCAACTGCGGAGCCATTCCCCCCGATCTGGCTGAGAATGAACTCTTCGGCCATCAGGGCGGGGCTTTCACCGGAGCAATCGCCTTGAGGGGCGGACTGATTTGCGAAGCCGAAGGAGGAACTCTTTTCCTCGATGAAATCGACAGCTTCCCCCCCGTTGTCCAGGTGAAGCTGCTGCGGTGCATTGAAGACAAGACATACCGGCCACTGGGCAACACGAAAGAATGTCGCGCCAATGTCCGCATCATTGCGGCATTGAATACCGACCCGCTCGAATTGATCAAATCGGGCAGATTGCGTCAGGATCTCTACTACAGGATAAATATCTTTACTCTGAAACTGCCGGCCCTTAAGGACCGCTCGGGAGATATCCCGCTTCTCGCCGCTCATTTTCTGGCGAAGTCTTCAGCCGCCTTCACCCGGAAGATAACGAGCATCTCTCAATCCGCGATACAAAAGCTCTATTCACATAGCTGGCCGGGAAATGTTCGGGAACTCGAGCACGTGATAGAACGCGCCGTGATTTTTTGCGATTCCGGAACAATCCACGAAAAGGACATCCTACTCGACATACTCGACACCTTCCCCGAAGGTGATCCGGTCGCCCCTTTCAAAGAGACAAAATCCAACTTCATACGAATATTCGAAATAGAATATATAGAAAAACTGCTCCTCGCAAGTGATGGAAACATCACGAAAGCCGCTTTCCTCGCCCAAAAGGATCGTCGGGCATTTTGCCAGTTGATTCGAAAATATAAGATAGATATCACTCGCTTCAGACAGTGCTGACCGTTCCTTCTTACCGACCCCGCCGCGGTCGGATGACCACCCGAGCATGTGCAAGCTCTTCATTCGAAGGCATCCCTTAATGTCATCCGTAACCGACCGGGGGGTCAGTCAACCACTTTCCGAAAATCTTCTTCCGGCGTAACAGGGGGAAAAATCTCTCATTACGTTTAGGGGCTTTCGCATCGATTGCGTTTTCGCTTCGGAATACTGCAAAAAGTGTATTTTAAGGGGTAAAATCGCCCAAAGAAATCTAAGTGACCGCAACGTAATAACTATTTACATTTCATCAAAGTTCGATGTATCGCGTGGGATGGGTGGAGCGCCCCGCGCAACCCATCGCCTCAGGAG
>JBAQYM010000197.1:0-4817 GCA_049300095.1 Syntrophobacteraceae bacterium | reverse complement strand
AACGGTGAGGGATTCCATGTTGGTGTTGACTTTAAGTCCCATGATTTTTCCTCCGTGAAGTTGTTTTTGACATCCTTGTCAAATCGATTCGTGAGTGCGTTCCGCAGTTCCATTTTTCTTGCCGTTGCTTAAAGAATCGACAGAGCGGGTGGGGGACTTGAGGATTTTTTTAAAAAATCAGGAGGGGAAAAGGAATTGACGAGGTGGAAGTCCATGGCCGATGCCGACGGACTTCAGCCTGCAACCCATTCCGGCGCGGCGTCCCATGATCGACCGGTATCAGTCCCGCTTCGCAGCGGGACGGATCACCCGGGGCCGCCGGCTTTTCTCAGGCACTCTTCCGCTTTTTCCGAAAACCCCCGCAATCTATAGAGGGCGGCCAGATGCCCCCAACTGCGCGGTTCAAGGTCCCCGAAGCGCAGGGCGGTCTCATAGGCGAGCTGGGCGAGCCCCATGTTCTTGAACGCGAACGCCTTCGTCGCCATCCACTCCCAGCTCCTGCCCGCATTGGGCAGGTCCGCGGCCGAGTCGGCTACGAGTTTGAGCACGTTTTGCCGGTCGTTCTTGCAGTAGAAGCTGTACGCCGTGTGCAGTAGAAGTTCGGACTGGTTGGGCAGGGGCTGGGTCGGAAAAAGGCTGGGCGCATATTTTTTGCCCGAAACTTCCCGGAAAGCGTCGATGGCCTCGGTGTGCCGTCCAATCCGCTGGTAGAGGATTCCGGCGTTGAAATTGTGCAGGGGGCTGCCGTTCGACACGCTCTTGACCCTGGCGAGATACCGGAGACATTTATCGTGGTCCTCCAATTCGAAGCTGACCCTGGCCAGGAAAAGGTAGCCCTCCGGAATGAGATGATGATTGTAGTTTTCCTTCTCGAAACGCTCGATGGCCGCATCCATGCAGCGGATGGCCTCCTCCTTGTCACCCAGGGGTGCGTGGGTCATGGCGAGGAAAAAATAGAGCCCTCCGTGGTCGCCGCCCTCCGCCCTCTCACGTTCCAGGATGGCGAGATTGCGCCTGGCCTTTGCCATCCTTGCATCCTCGGTCATGTACCCGTGGTGGCGCACGACGATGTCGGTCGTGACCAGTTCCAGGCCGGCCCTCACCGCGCTCGGAAAAATCTGCTCGTGTATGCGGCTTTCGAACCGGACATTCGGAATAAGGGGAGTACACCGCAACTGGAGGCACGAAGAGGGGGGAGAATCGATCTGGTGGTTCCGGAGCACGAAATAGAAGGCTTTTCGGCCGTCGAAATGCGACTTCAGCGAGTTGATGTTCCCCTGGTCCTCGGGGGCTATGCGATCGTCCGCATCGAGCCAGAGATGATAGCTTCCGGTCGCCTTCGACATCGCGTAGTTGCGCGCGGCCGCGAAATCGTCCACCCACTTGAAATCGAAGAGTTTCGGGGTGAAGCGCGACGCAATTTCTTTCGTGGCGTCGCTTGATCCCGTATCCACCACCACGATCTCGTCCGCAAAGGACGTGACGCTCTCGAGGGCGTCGCTCAGATTGGCGGCTTCGTTTTTCACTATCATGCATACGGAAAGGCGCTTGGATTTCGCCATCTGCTTCATCCCTCCACTCGCCCCGGCGAGGCCGCCGGGGCGTTCCCGGGCGTTTCGATCCGGGCGGCAAATTTGGAAAACTCCTCCGGAAAAGCGCCGCGGAAGAGGTCCCGTTTACTCAGGATGCACTCGGTAAGGTATGGACGGAAACCTTCCTCGGCGGCCATCGCCTGGATCAGTTGATAGGCCACGGAGACCTCGGCGGATTCACGCGGGTCGGCGCGGCGAAAATATTGCGCCGCACGGGCGAAATCGCCCGTGCGAAAGCAGGCAAAGGAAAGCGGGAGCGCGAGAGACCCGGCCCCGGCGTTATTTCCGGCTTTTTCAAGATATTCCCTGGCCCCGGCAAAATCCCCGGTATTGAGCAGGCAGATTCCGAGGCGCTCGAAAACGCCCGCGTCCTCTTTCAACCGGGCCGTCAGCTTCAGGAACGGAACGGCCTCTTTAAAGTTGCCGGTTTCCGAAAAACAGGCGCCGATTAATTCGATCAATTCGGATTTTTCGATGCCGTCTTCGTACGAGATATCGCTTTTCCGCTCCTGGGGCGGGATCGAGATATACTTATAGGATTCGAGCAGCAGCGGGAGCGCGTCGCCGTAGGCTTGCTTTCGGAAAAGGGCGAGCCCCTTGAGAAGCCTCGCCATATTCTGGACCGGCGCAAGTGCGAGCGAGCGGGAAGCGGCATTCAGGGCCGGGTCGGGTTCATTAGCCCGGAGATGATGGTAGCTCTTCATGTTGAGAATCATTGCTTCGAGGGTCGGCGTCAGTCCCTTGCCGCAAAGCGCGTCGTCAAATGCCCGCCGAGCCTCCCGCTCCCGTCCGAGCGCCATGCGGGTAAGGCCCAGGTGATAGCGGGCGTGGGCATTGTCGGGATTTTCCGCCAGTTCCGCTTCGAGCAGTTCGAGGTTGCGCCTGTACTTGCTCTCCACCGTCGCGGAATCCTGTCCGTAGCCGAAATGATCGACTGCAAACGTTCCGTGGACGGCCTTTGCGCCGGCCTCGATCATGAAGCGGTCCACCCCTTCGTGCACCCTGCCGGAAAACCGTACGCCGGGAATGTTGCGGAAGAACCGGACAGCGCATCCGACGCCCGGTTCACGCTCCCCGCCCGGCCCCCGGTTGAAGATGGGAACGAAGACGGCGTCGACGCCGGGAACGGAGGCGGCCTTTTTAAGGCAATCGGGTTCGCCGAACGATTCCAGCCGCTCGTCCGCATCGAGAAAGAGAATCCAGTCCCCGGTCGCATGTCGAAGCGATTCGTTTCGGGCCGCCGAGAAATCACCGGACCAGGGATGCGAAAAGACCTTCGCGGCGAAGGATTTTGCGACATCAATGGTCTTGTCCGACGAGCCGGTGTCGACGACGATAATCTCGTCAACCATTGCCCGCACGCTTTCTAGGCACCCCGGGAGGCGCTGTTCCTCATCTTTTACGATCATGCAAAGCGAAATCCGGGGCGCGCCGCAGGGCTTGATACGCGGGCTTTCCATAACCATCCCCACGTCATTAACCATCCCCACGTCATTCCGGCGAACGCCGGAATCCAGGTTGTTCGACGCTTCCCGTGTCTCGCGCCCCGCGGCGGTCCGCTCCGATTCGAGCAGCCGCCTTATCCCGGCTATAGTTTCCTTATCGTGGGACGAGCCGGTCTCGGCTTCATTAAGGAAAGAACCGGCCCGGTCGAAATCTTCGAGCCGCAGGCAGGCTAGGGCCATCGGGAGCGCGAGATCGCGGGGGTCGGCCCCGAGTTCCCGCGCCCTTTCGAGATATTTCAGCCCGGCGGCGTGATCGCCGAGGTTGATGCAGCAGATGCCGCATCGTCTCAGCACCTCGGGTTCGGGACCCTTGAGGTCGATGTATTCTTTAAAATGCGCAACGGCCTCGGCGTAACGGTTTAACTCGGCGTTGCAGGTCCCGATCAGGTTGGCGAACTCCGCATCGTCTATGAACGCGTATTCCTGGCTCAGTTCGGTTTGGCGCTCCTCGGGGGCGCGGAGCAAAAACTCGCGGGCCCGCACAAGACGCGGCAGCGCCGCGGCGAAATTGGATTTGCGAAAATAGGCCAGGCCGCTCAAAAGATAGGCGGTGTTCTGAGGCGGCACGAGTTCCCGAGATCTTTCGGCAAACGAGAGGGCCTCGTCGGGCTTGCCCTCCAGGAGGCCCAGGTAGGCAACCAGGTTACAGAGCATGGCGTTGAGGTACCGGGGGAGGTCCCGCGCTTCGAGCGCCTTGAAGAAATGGATGAGGCTTTCCTCGTATCTTTCGAGCAAAAGGAGCGTGATGCCGACATAATAGAGGCAGTAGGGGTCGTCGGGGCGCCGGTCGAGGTGTTTTCGGGACAGAGCGAGGTTTCTTTCCAGCTTCAGTTTGAGAGCGTCCGGGGGCAGCCTGTACCCGAAATGGTCGATGGCAAAGGGGGCGACATCGATCCTGGCGCCGATGCGGGAAAGGGAAGGTTCGACCCGCTCGTGGACTTCGTTTTCGAACGTTACTTCGGGGAGTTTCCGGAAAAGGCGGATATTAGCGGTTGTGTCGAAGGCCTCGGTCTCGTGCTTGTAGCTTTTGATGTGGACCGACCAGGCATCGACTCCGGGCCGGGAAGCAACCTCCCGGATGCAGTCGGGACGGCCGTTGGGGTCGAGCCGCTCGTCCGCGTCGAGGTAGATTATCCACTCACCCGACGCGCGGGAAATCGATTCGTTTCTCGCGGAGGCGAAATCGTCCCTCCAGGGTATGGAATGGACCGATGCGCCGAATGATTGCGCGACCTCGACCGTTGCGTCACTCGAACCGGTGTCCACGACAACGATTTCATCCACCAGCCCGCGCACACTTTCCAGGCACCCGGGAAGGTTTTCCTCCTCGTTTCTTACAATCATGCAAAGCGAGACGAACGGTTTGGGCATCGTAGACAATCGCTTCTTATCGTCCTTTAATATCCATCGCCGGCAATACGGCTGGGTTAAGCGGCAATGCTGTTGGATCAACACTACTATGTTAAATAAATGTAGGCTGGGTTAAGCGCAGCACCGTTCACTTAAGGCGGAATCCATGCGGGGCAACCTTTCCCCGGCGGTTGCCCAAAGCACCGGTCCTCTCCCGGGTGCGCATTCAATCCAGGTATGCTCCAGACAGTCGGCCCTTCCCATTCCGGCGGTCCGGGCGGGGATCAACCCCGCCCCTACGTCCAAAGGACGGCATCAAGCCCACCGTAAATCCGTAGGCGCGGGGATCAACCCCCCTTACGTCCAAAGG
>JBAQYM010000196.1:0-9255 GCA_049300095.1 Syntrophobacteraceae bacterium | reverse complement strand
CTATGGGACAACTCGTTTTGCTCCAACGCATTGCGAAGACGCTGGATTCCCGCCCAAAAACGCCGCGGGAATGACGGTGGCATAGCCCGCTCCTTTGCGTCAGGCCCATGCATTCGATACGTCACTGTTATTATCTGACTGTTTAGTCCCCCAATCCCCGAATGAAATCTTTGCCGCCTGTGGGGCGAAAAGGCTATACTGACATATTGCCCGAATTCTGTGACTAACATGGAGACGGAACATGGACGGAATGCACTACGAGGGGATGATTATCCGCCCGCCCAGCGAGGCCGACAGCATCCTGCTCCAGGTGACCCTGGGGTGCTCGCACAATAAGTGTACCTTTTGCGGGACGTACAAGGAAAAGCGGTTCACGATAAGGGACGATTCCATTATCGAGGCGGATATCGAGTATGCCTCAAAAAATCTTCGCTTCCTGCGCCGGGTCTTCCTCATAGACGGCGATGCCCTGATTATTCCGCAGCCGAAGCTCGTGCGGATCTTGACCCGTATCCGGGAAAAGATGCCCTGGGTCCTGCGGGTCGGTGTCTACGGCAATGCGAAGGGAATATTGCGCAAAACCGATGACGAACTTGCCGAGCTTCGCGACCTGGGACTCGGCATCGTCTATTACGGTCTCGAGAGCGGGGACGCGCAGACCCTTGCCGAGATCAAAAAAGGGCATACTCCCGAGCGGATGATCGAGGCGGGGCAAAAGGTCCGCGCGGCCGGGATGAAGCTCTCGACGATGGTCATCCTGGGGCTCGCGGGCCGTGAGCGCTCGCTCGATCACGCCCGCGCGACCGGCGAGGCCCTGAGCGCCATCGATCCCAACTACGTGGGGGTCCTCACCCTCATGGTGCCGCCCAACACGGAACTGGCGGCGCGGGTGAGGGCGGGGACATTCGAACTGCTCACCCCGATCGAGATGCTGCGCGAGCTTCGCGAAATTCTTTTCCACACCACGATGACGCGGGGCCTTTTTTTCTCGAACCACGCGTCCAATTACCTGCCGCTCAAGGTAAAAATGCCCGCCGACAAGGCAAAGGCCCTGGAATCCGTCGACAGGGCGCTTTCGGGGGATATTACCCTCAAGCCCGAATGGATGCGGGGTCTGTAGTCTGTAGCGGGAATAGCCTCCCTTGCCCATGGATCAGGCAATGAGTGGGGCCTTGCGGGGCAGGCTGGAAGGGGCTGTTGCCTACATGCAAAAGTTGCGACAGGTGTGGCCAAAACAAGTCGGAGGTCTCCCCTCCCTTGGCGGGAGGGGCTGGGGGAGGGGGTCGTAAGTACATGAAGATTCAACACCCTCCCCTAACCCCTCCCGTCGCAGGGAGGGGGACTCACGTCCAGCTCAATAGTCGCGCAGCATGAATATTTCTTTGGGCATTAGCACGGTAAAGCCTGCCCCACAGTCCGCGCCATTCCCGGCGATTCTCCATTAGTTAAGCGGTATCAGATGGGCGGCGCAATCGTCACCAGGACCCGCATGTCCGTTTTGGCCTTCAGGCCGTGCGGTTCGGCTATGTCCGAGATCAGCACGCTGCCCGGACCGGCGGGAAGAACGGCCCCATCCTCTCCCAGAAATTCCCCTTCACCCTCCAGTACGGCGATGCTCACCTGCCCCTCGAGATCATGCGAGTGGATTGGAAGCGTCTGACCGGCCTTGAAGTTGAAATTTAAAATCTTGAAATACGCGGAGTCGTGCACCAGAAAGTTCCTGAAATTGAGTTCCGAAAACCCGTTATCCAACAAATCGATTCTTTTCATGTTTGCCCTCCCGTGGCTGACTGCAACCTTTATAAACATTCGGTATCTTTCACAATAACAACGGAAAGGGGGATGCGCCTTGACATAGGTCAAGCGGCGGAAGGGGAATGTCGATTTTTTTGCGGGTGCGGGAAAAAATGGAAGGCAAGGAGCGGGCGGGAGAGTGGCCTCCCGCCGGACAGTCTAATACTCTAGCAGCATCCCCCGCTACCGGAGGCGCTCTTCCCGCACTCAACCTTGTCATACTGGTCGATCGTGCAGTCACAGCCGGTAGTCTTCCGTCCGAGCATCGAGTTTATGACGGCGGTCGCGCACCCGACGCCCGTTTTGACGGATATCGCCTCGGCGGGGCAGTTGAGGGCGCACGCGCCGCATTCCATGCACGAATCCCTGTCGGCAATGGCGGCCTTTCCGCCGGAAAGCGCGAAGATCGCGTGGGGACAGACAATACCGCACATGCCGCAGCCGGTGCACTTTTCGCGATCAAGGGCCAACGTTACGACATCTTTTAGATAAACGAGCTTTCCCATAAAATATCCTTAGAAAATGAACCGGGAAACGGTCCATAAAATAAGCCCGGCCGCCGCCGCGGCGATTTCGAGCGGAACGGCCCGGCGCATCTCTTGTTTTACTCCGGACAGTGATGTAAAAGTAGAGCACCCCGTATAATTCATCGCCAGGTAGGCGGAAACGGCCGGAATCATGAACACCCAGGCGGCGGCCTCGACCGGATGGGGGAAAAGTACCGCAGAGGTTGCGGACAGCGCGAACAAAAACAGGAAGGCGCCCGCAAGACCGGGCAGGAGGCCTTTGGCCGCGAACGCCCGTCCGGGCAGCCAGGGGAGCAGCAGGGGGGTGATCACGCAGCCCGCGGCGATCCCGACCGCAAGCCCGGCCGCATCGGTAAGTCCCAACCGGATCGCGCTCTCAAAAAATCCGCCACTTCCCGCCAGGCCGCCCAATACAAGAAGGAACGGCAGCACCATGAGCAGTGTCTTCAGCGCGTGGACGAGTTCGAGCGGGATGAGGGCCGCGCGTTCGGCGGTCGTAAAAGTCTTGATCCGCATCCCGGGCGTGGTCTTAAAGCCCGAGTCGATGAACGCGGGAAGATCGGATGAGCGCACCGGCCCGTATTTCACCTTGAACCCGGAGCGTTCTCGCACCGCGTGGGCGGAGACCCCCGGGGCCCCGAGTTGCGGGACGATGAGCCGCCTGTGGTTGACCACTTCCTCAAGCCCGCTTTCGCGGATTCGGCCGACCAGTTCATCGGTGCCGAAAGTCCCTTTGCCGGCGGCGCACCAGACGTTTATTCCGTCGGTGTCCAGGACCAGTATCCAGGCGTCGCGGCCGGGAAGCGACTCCCTGAGCCGGTCAAAACTCATCTTGTAGTTGGCCGACACCAGCACATGGGAGTCCGCGCCGGGGTCCCCGAGCGCATAGAGGCCCGGGTCGATCTTGTAGTCCATTCGGCCGATCCCCACGCGGACCCTCGCCGTCCCCAGCCGGTCGGAAAATTCGAGCGCGGATGAAATGCGCGGCAACCGGCCCGCAGGCGTGTCGATGGAGCCGGTAACGAAAGGCTGATCAAGTCTCGGGAGGCCCGTCCGGGCCTTCTTGGCGGGCTTGGGTCAGCAGGAGGGCGCGGGCGTGCCGGCCGCCGGAAACGAAGGCAGGGGGCATGACGCCGCCTCCCTCGCGGGGGCCTCGTCCGGCGCGAGGCAAGCTTGTCTGTGTTGATCGCTCAAAGGGAAGTCCTTGATGTCCGTTAAGAGGAATGTTTGGTTTCGCCCACAATTTACCCCACAACCCGCAACAAAATCTCAATGGTCCAGGCAGATTTCGTGCGCCCCGCGCCGGATTTCCTCTTCCTCGCGCCGGCGGTCGAGCCAAGCGAGCACCCTCTCGAACTCGCGTCTGAGGTCGGCAAGGGCGCGTCCGCGATGGCTCACGCGGGATTTTTCCTCGCGGTTCATCTCGGCGAAGGTTTTTGCCTCGGGAGGATAAAAAAACAGCGGATCGTATCCGAAACCGTTCTCCCCCCGAGGCGAATCCAGGATCACGCCTTCGCAGAATGCTTCGTAGGTCAGTGCCGGACCAGACGGGACAGCGAGCGAAAGGACGCAACAAAATCGCGCTTTGCGGTCGTCGACGCCGGTAAGTTCGCGCAGAAGCCTGGCGTTGTTTTCCGGGTCGGAGGCGTTGGGGCCGGCATAGCGGGCCGAATGCACGCCGGGTACGCCGCCGAGCGCATCCACTTCGAGCCCGGAGTCGTCGGCAAGGGCGGCAAGCCCGAGGACCTTCGCCGTGAAGCTCGATTTCTTGTAGGCGTTCTCTTCAAACGACGCCCCGTCCTCGACCACCTCGGGGATGGGGCCGAAGTCGTTGAGATCTTTTATCTCGATGGGAAAGTCCTTGAGGAATTCCCTGATCTCGGCGGATTTTCCCTTGTTCTTCGTGGCTAATACCAGGATCTGTCGGGTCATTTTACCTTCACTCGTTGCTTCTCCTCGCCGTCATGAATACCTCTGCCCGCATGGCGGGAGGGGCCGGCGGAGGGGAAAAATTTCGCTACGCCGCCGACTTGGGCTCGTCGGCCGCCGCATCCTCGGTCTTAAACGGCTTTGCCCCGAACCACTGGACAATCCATACGCTGATTTCATACAGCACCATCAGCGGTCCGGCCATCAGCAACTGGGACAGGACGTCCGGGCTGGGGGTGAGCGCCGCGGCGGCAAACAAAATGAGGATGACGGCGATTTTGCGCTTTCGCCTCAGAAAATCGGCGCTGAGTATCCCGAGCTTTGCCAGGAAAAAGGCGAACACCGGCAGCTCGAAAGCCAGGCCGAAACACAGCAGGATCTTGTTGGCAAACGAGAGGTATTCGCTCGTTCTCATCATCGGCTGGATGTATTCGCTTGCAAAGGAGGCAAAGAACTTGAACCCGGCCGGAAAGACGACGAAATACCCGAACAGGGCGCCGCCGAGAAAGCAGAAGCCCGAAAAGAAAATGACAGGCAGCATGTACTTCTTTTCGTTCTGATACAGGCCGGGGGCGATGAAAAGCCATAGCTGCCAGAGTATTATCGGCATCGAGAGGAGCACGCCGCCGATAAAGGCGACTTTCATGTAGGTAAAGAAAGCCTCGTGAGGCGCCGTGTAGATGAGCTTTGCGGTCTGCCCCTCGGGTATGGCCTCGATCCAGGGCTTCATGAGGATTTCGAAAAGCTTCCCGCTGAACACGTAGCAGATGATAAACGCAAAGCCAACGGCCAGAAGACAAATCAGCAATCTTTTCCGCAGTTCCTCGAGATGCTGGGTTAAGGGCATCCTATCTTTTTCTTGCTTATCGTTCTCTTCGGGCATCACGTTCTTTCCTGTTATTGCCTACGACTTTACGGGAGAAACAGGTTTTTCGGGCTGGAGCGCGGCGGGCGGTTCCCCGCCGGGGGCGGGAGAGGCGGGTTCGGAGGGGCCCCCGGCGGTGGCCGCTGGGGCTTCCCACCCGGGTGAAACCTCACCGGTCGCGCCGTCGGAAGGCTTTGGCGGCGCGAAAGGGTCGATCTGTGCCGCGTCGATCTGCACCGGATCGATTACCGCCTTGATCTCCGATTTGATGGCCGTTCCCTGATCCATCAGGATGTTGTGGGTAAATTGCTTGCTTATTGTTATTTCGCGTTGCGCCGAGTGGAATTCTTCCTTGAGTCCGCGCATCGTGTCGTCCTGGTCAAGGGTGCTCTTCAAATCGTCCATGGCCCGTTTGAATTCGGCGTAACCGCGCCCGAGGGCCCGGGCCAGGTCGGGCAGCTTCTCGGGTCCGAAGAGGATGAGGGCGATGGCAAAAATCACAAGGAGTTCGGAAAAGCCTATTCCAAACATGCGTTACTCCTTGATATTCCTTGTTAAAGCAAGAGCCGAAGGGAAGGGGTCCCCTCCCTGCAAGGGTTCAACGCGATAGGGGCTCGAAAATGGAGACTCGCGGAAGGTTCGGAGGCAAATCCGCCGAACTTTCCGGTTCCCGCCTGACGACGGGTCCCTACTTGGAGGGATCGCCGGGTTTTGTCTCTTCGCTCTTCTGGCCCTCGGCGGGGACCGGCTTCTTTTCCTCTTCCGAGGGACCGCCGGCGCCGATTGCCTTCTTGAATTCACTGATGCCTTTTCCGAGACCGCTTCCCAGTTCGGGCAGCTTCTTGCCGCCGACCAGAATGACAACGCCAAGAAGCAGAAGGAGCATTTCAGTTGGATTTAACATGTGATGCCTCCAAATCTATTATCTTGCATAGCTATGCAAGCCGCTTAAAAGGAAGTTTACCCCAAAATAGGTGAATAGGACACACCCAAAACCAAGCATCGACAGCCATGCCACTCGCGATCCCTGCCAGCCTTTCATCGAGCGGGCGTGCAGCAGGGCGGCGTAGATGAGCCACGTTATGAGGGACCACGTCTCCTTGGGGTCCCAGCTCCAGTAAGTGCCCCAGGCGGAGTTGGCCCAGACGGACCCCGTTATTATTCCCACCGAGAGCCACAGGAACCCGAAGAGAATCATCTGGTAGTTGAAGGATTCGATGTGTTTTGCGCTGGGCAGAAAAGCGAGAACGCCGTGCCCCGGATTATCGTGAGATTTCTTTCGCACCAGGTAAAGCATGCTCAGCCCGAACGAGACGGCAAAAGCCGCATAACCGAGAAAACAGGTTATTACGTGGGCGATCAGCCAGTTGCTCTTGAGCGCGGGAACGAGGGGCTGAATCTTGGCGTCGGTCGAAAAGGACGCGTAGGCCATCGCCAGAAAGGCGAGGGCGGCCGCAATGAAGCCCAGGGCGCGCTGTTTGGTGCGCAATTCGAACACCAGGTAGATGAGCATGATGGACCATGAGCCGAAGACGAGCGATTCGTACATATTGGAAAGCGGGGCGTGCCCGTAGCCCATCTGGTAGGACTCGACCCACCGCAGGATGATGCCGGCGGTCTGGACCGCAAAAGCGGCCGCGCCCGTGACGGTCCCCACGCCGAGCAGGGGCCGGTAGCGGAAGAGCACCCCCGACAGGTACAGTACCGTGCACAGCAGGTAGGCGAAAGTGGTGATGCTGAGGAGGAGCGAACTGGTCATTTTTTCTTATGTTCCTCTTTTATTTTTTCGGGCTTCAACCGGTCCTTGAGGAGGCTGCCGAATTCCTCGAATCTGTCCCCGAAACCGGGCGCGTTGCGGCTCGTCCTGCCGGCAACCGCAACAATGGTCCCTTTTCCCTTCTCGTCGGGCCCGACGCAAACCCAGATCTTGTTGTGGCTGGAATAAAAGGTCATCCCAATGCCGATCAGCATCAGCGTAAATCCGATATAGACCAGCCAGACGCCGGGGTCGCGGTTCACCTGGAGCCCCGTGTAGTTGGTCTTCTCCATTCGCAGAACGCGGACCTGGTAGTTTTGGATCTTGTTGCCGTGGAAATCGGGTCTCTCGGCCAGCACCCACGAACCCGAGGTGGATTCCTGTCCTTCCTTGCCGATGACTATCCCGAGCGCCGATCCGAACTGCATCATCTTTTCCTGGAATGAGGCCACCTGGATCTGGTCGCCTGTTCCGGGAATGGGAAGGAATTCGCGGTAGGGCAGGGTCAGGGTGGTCTTTTTGCCGGTATCGCGTTCCGTGACCTCGATTTCCGCCTCCTTGAGCGTCGTGCCGTAGGAGGACTGGTAAAAGGTGATGCCGTTGTAGGTGAGCGGGTCGTTTACGACAATCGATTGCTTGAGGACCTCCTTGCCGCCCTCGATAATCGTCAGGTCGGAACGGAATTCTTTTGGAGCGCCGGTGTCGTAGAATGAGACCTCGAATTTCTCGCACTTGACCTTGAAGGGCAGAACGACAAAGCCGTGCCCGCTGACCAGGGCCACCTCGCTGGATGCCGTGCCCTCGGAAAGGTTCATGAAACCCTTGAATCCCGAGATCGATCCGGCGAGCGCCCCGAGAAGCACCATGATCACGCTTGCATGGACGCCGTAGACCATGAGCCTGCTCCAGCGCCCTTTTTCGCTCACCGCGCAGTAGGGGCCCGATGAGTCCACGTCCCGGAGCGGGCCGAAGGCCTCGGAAACGGTGCTTTGCACCAACGCTCTCGCCTCGTCGGGCGGCATTTTTGTCAGGATGACCGTGCTGTTGCCGAACTTGGACAGCTTGTGCGAATCGAAAGGCTCTTCCCGCTTCCGGATCAGCCTGATCGTTTTCGGGAGGCGGTCCACGGTGCAGATCAGCAGGTTCACGCACAGAAGCAGGAGCAGCACCCTGAACCACGAGCTATGGTAGAGGTTGTTGAGCCCCAGGGTCTCGATGATGGATGCCGCCGTGTGGCTGAACTGGCGGTGAAGTTCCTCGTGGCCGGTTCCCTGGGGTAAAAGGGTCCCCACGACCGATGCCGCCGCAAGGGTGAAAAAAACAAACAGGGTCAGCTTCAGGGATGCGAGAGAGTCGAGAATTTTGGCCGGGAAGCCCTTATCCTTTTCCTTGGACATTTATGTGTCGCTTTCAGAGGTAATGAGAAACTTTAACCTGATATAGATAACCTTTCCACCCGGTCCGGGCAATACGGAGGGGGACATTACCCCGTAAAAACCGTTATCTACACGGATGCGCCTCAAAACGCCGCAGTAAATCACAAGATCGTCCCCGCCGCAATGTCTTATTGGTTCAAGAGGTTGCGGGATGATTCCAAGATAGGGACATCACGCTTCATTTGCCATCCCCGGAAAAACGTCGCCGGGGTAAACGGGCAGTTCCGGAAGCTTTTCCAGGAATGGAATAAGGAGCCGGTCGGCCCCGGTCAAGTCGATGTTCCCAAGCTCCGACAGGTTGGCCCACCGGAACGCGACATGCTCTCTCAGGCAAAGCTTTCCACCGCGCACGGAGCACCAGTAGGCGTGGAGGTGGATGGCGAAATCCTCCTCGCGGTGCGAAACGGTCCTGAAAAGGTCCCGCACGGTCACATCCAGGCAGAGTTCCTCCTTTATCTCGCGAGCGAGCGAACCTCGCAGATCTTCTCCCGGCTCGACCTTTCCGCCCGGAAACTCCCAGAGCAGTCCGAACTTCTTCCACGGCGGCCGCCGGGCGACAAAGAGACGCCCGCCCGATGTCATAAGGGCGGCGGTTACGCTCAGGTATGCGGGAGATTTTGTGCCGCTCATGCGAAACGTCCGGCATTGCGGCCATCCCCATCCCCTGGCCGGGGGCAAACAGGCCCGTGGGACGGCTTCGGCCGCGGAAATGGGCGGTGGATTGAACCTGCCGTTCAGAAACACTAAATTGTTTAGTCTGGGCGGGCCTTTTCTCTATTTGCAAGAAACGGGATCCGAAGAACGCTTAGACCAAACCAATGCTAAGGGACTTGGAAAATACTAAAATACCGTTTATAATGTCTCATGGTCTTAACCATGGAGGCATTGAGCATGAAGACATCGACGGTTGTTCGGAACCAAGTATCCAAGCAAGTGATAGACTTGATT
>JBAQYM010000195.1:0-27983 GCA_049300095.1 Syntrophobacteraceae bacterium | reverse complement strand
CATCGAGCCAGTGGTGGGCACGGAAAACCGGGGCTGTTGCCCAAAGTTCCATGACCGAAATCGTGGTTGCAAATCACCGAGAAAGTGGTTGCACATCACCAAGAAAGATTACCTGAATAAATCTGTGGGAGCGGCTTGTAGCCGCGATGAGCGCGATGAGCTTTGCTTTGAGCGTTGGACCGAAGAGATAAATCCGCGGGAGCGGCTTGTAGCCGCGATGAGCGTGCCAACGCGACGAAATCGCGGTTAAAGTCCGGGGCGTCGCCACGGCAACCCGCATCCTTCGCCATGGCTCGCCCATCGCGGCTACAAGCCGCTCCCACCGGGTGTCGGGGTGTTCGCACTGTCTCCCGCGATGATTTGCCGCTCCCACCGGATGCCGGGGTGTTCGCACTGTCTCCCGCGATGGTTTGCCATCCTTCTTGGCAACAGCCCCGAAACCACATGCCCACCCCGCATCGCTCCTGTTTCCTTTGCAAATTGCGCCTCCCGGATTTTTCAACCCGCCATCAGGAAAAACCCCGCGATAACACTGCCGCTGATTGCGACCGCGCCGACAATCGCCTGGATGAGTTGCTTCGGAGTGACTTTGACTTTTGTGAGGAGGAGTCCAAGGGCCACGAAGATAATCAGATCGATAATTGCATGAGTCACCCAGTGGTGAAAGGTAATCTGCTTCATCCAGGCCATAACGGTAGGTCTGCTCAACTCTTTTACCACGACAAGCAGAGCGCTGAGCACGCTGGTGATCGCCAACGAAAGACCGAAAGATACCGTATACTTCCCAAGAGTGTTGTTTTCCATGGCTTCCTCCCCTATTTGGGCATCGACGCCCCTAACTTGGCGCCCATCGCTATTATTGCGCCGGTCCCGTCCATCGCCGCCGCAACCAGGACGATCAAAGCGGCCACACAAAGTACAAGACTCCTGGCGTCCTTGTTTACCGCCAGGTTATTGGACGCGGCAATGGGAAGATAAGTGGCGAGCAACAGAAGCATTAAAACAACGTGCTCTTTCGTTTCCATGAAGAACTTATGCGCAAAGGGCCATGGACCTTTCAGAATGAGCGTTTTGTCCGCGCTGTATTCAAACAGATACCAATAGCCGCCGATAAAGAACGCCGACCACATGGCAGCCGCCGCGACAAAGCTCACCCCTCTTATTCTCGCAAGATTGGTTTCCCCGGCATTGAGTGTATCCACAAAGACCCAAAGAGCTGTCAGGATACACAACATCCCGAACGCAACATGCGTCATCAATAATATTTCGGAAAAATTGGACATGATATCCTCCTTTCCTCTTTTGCGCACCGCCTGGCGCGGCCCACAGCTTATAAGTTGCCGTCGTTATTAATTTTATACCGCGTCTATTTAAAGTAAATGATTCTTTCAGGACATGAGATGGAGGCAACCCGGACGGCACGCCGGAATAAGGCCGGTCCTGCCGGAGTGATCTATCATGCCCGGGAAACGGGGGAGATGAAATGCATGGGTCGGGATTTGTGCCATGAGGCGGGCCGGGCGAAGTAAAACGGCCCCGCCACGAAGCAGGGCCGCTCATAGTTATTCGTGCCGCCGGTACGGAAATTTCAATGCAGATGCGTTGCCGCATAGGGGGCATAAACGATTCCGTTTATGAGCAAATAGATGCCGAAAATCACGACGGCGTATCCAAAGATGTAATAGGCCACCCTGTACCACAGGGCCGGGGCGGGGGCCTGCAAAAGCATCCCTTCTCTTTGCAGCCGTTCCACCCAGGCGGGTTTTTCCGCCATCGCCTCCTCTAAGTCGACCCCGCCCACGAACATCGCCTCATTCATCGGGAAGCTGGCGGGCCGCAGGTGCCCGATGTAAAAATGTATTATGAAGATGTAGGTGACGGCCAGGACCGCTTCCGCCCTGTGCAGGAGGGCGGCGACGTTCAGGGCCCAGCCCGGCAGAACGAGGCTCGACGCCAGGGGGTACATCAGCATGAGCCCCGTGACCGCAAGCAGGGGCAACCCCCAGAACACGGCCCAGTAATCGAACTTTTCCCAGTACGACCAGCGGTCCAGTTTCGGGGGCGAGGCCTTGCCGAAAAACCACAAAATCCGCTGCCGGAAATGCTCGAGGTCGTGGAGGTTTGGGACCAGGGAGTCGGGACCGAAGATGCTCTCCGCGGGCCGCCGCCAGTCCACCCGGGAAAGAAGATAGCCGACGTGCAGCACAAAGCCCGCGATCATCAGGGCGCCGACGAACCGGTGGATCGCCAGGCAGGCATCATAACCGCCAAAGACGCCGCTCAGCCCCTTTCCCCAGGAAGTGGTGATGTACAAACGGCCGTATCCGGTAGCCGCCTGAATGATAAACGTCAGCATGAGGGAAAGGTGAAATGCCCGATCTATTCTACTGAATCTTCTAACGATCATCGGTGACCTCACTTTCCGCCTTCTTCCTCTTTTTCGAGAGCACTTCCCGCAGCCCCACCATCAGGCTGTGTGGAATGAAGAAGCCCAGGGTGCCGACCAGAATCACGAGCATGAACCAGTAGGTGTAATAGAGCAGGGGAAAACTCTTCCTGGTGGCGGGCTCGCCGGCGGCGGGTTCATGGACGATGTAGCTCGCATAGGAGGCGCTGGCCCCCTGGTGGCACTTCGAGCAGACGTAGGCATGCTTACGGATCGGGTTGAACGGCGAATAGTAGTGCTGGATGCTCGCTATCGGCTCTCCGCCGTGGCACTGCCGGCAGGTGAGGTTTGCCCGGACCGTGTGGATGTCCTTGGCCTGGGAGGCGTGGCAGTCCTCGCACCTGCGCTGTTCGTAGAATTTGATTCCCCAATGGGAGTCAGCCAGCCTGCTGCGCACGCGCACATCCGCCCCCGACGGGCTGTAGGGAAAGACGCCCCGGCTGACCCCGGGCACTTCCACGAACGGGCGCGACCGGCGGGGCCTGACCTCGTATTCCTCGTAGTAGCCGGTGCTGACCTCCCTGTCCTTGTAGCGACGGATGGCCGAGGCGACCTCTTCCTGAGAAAACCCTATCTCGGGCAGCAGCGTCAACCCCACCAGAAGCGCCACTGACGTCAAAAGGAGAGTCCTTCGAAAAGGATTTATCCTTCTCATCGTAAGCTCCTGGTTGACTTTACTTTTTAGGCTTAGACCTGACCTCGACGGGCTGAATCGCCGGGCCGACCGGTTTCGGGAGCACGGTCAAGGCGTCGTAGGCGTCCTGCAAGCTCTTCAGGTCCGCATCCTTATGCTTGTGACACGTCTGACACGAGTTCGGAATGACCGGGTTCGCCAGGGTGTCCCTGGGCAGCAACGCCATGAACACGTGGCTGTGAAGGTCGCCCGTTTCCGCGCTCTTGGCGATCCTGGGCATATGACAGCCCACGCAGTTGCCGAAGGCGTGTATCGAATGGGCCTTGTTGTTGTTGAGCGCCTCGTGGCAGCTCAGACACTCCTTCGAGCCCGCCAGCTTGGTCTGAGAGCGCGTGGGCGGTATGCCTATCTGGTGCACGAAATGACACGAGGTGCACACCACCCCTTCGGCAAAGTGCTTTGACTGCACCCAGTCGATGTACTGCTGGTGATGGCCCTTCGAGAATTCGTTTGCGTACATGTCGGTCACATTGCCGCCGGCATACGAAATGGACTGGAAATAGGCCTCGAGGGCCTTGCCCGGCTGATAGCCAACCGCCCAATCCGCCCCTTCGTGCTTGGTGGCTTTGCCCCGGTTGTGGCACGAGCCGCAGATCTGGACCGAGACGCCCATCGTCAGTTTGGATGGATTCAAGATGGTCTGGCGTTTTTCGAAAACCGCGGTCTTGGGCAGCGCCGTATGCCAGGAGCCTGATCCGTGGCAGGCCTCGCACGCCACGGCCGGCTCGGCAAATGTATTTTTCTCGAGATCGGCCCCGGTCGCGTGGCAACCGCCGCACTTGAGGAGCCACGAGCGTTTGTCCCAGTCGGCTTCGTGGTAGTTTACCCAGCGGTGCGTATCCACATTGTACTGAACGGGGGCGATATAGAGCGTGCCTTCCTTCTCGACAACGTAGCGCTGTTTCCACTGGCTCCCGATGGTGTACTTGATATCCTCGACTTTGGGGATATAAACCTGATCGGGGGGCGCCTTCAGCTTGTCCGCCAGCGTGGCCAGGTCCGCCCGGATCTTCTTCTCGTCCCAGTCGGCCACAATGGCGTCCCTGTTTTTCTGGGCATCCTGGAGCATGCGGCTGTGGAGCGTCATTTTCCAGGAATCGTAGTGCTCGAGATGGCAGGTCTTGCAGGTCTCGGAGCCGACATAGGTTTTCGGCTGGCTCTTTACCGCTTCGATGTTTACCGCGCGCTCCGAGGAACAGGCGGCAAGGGCGAGGAGAATGAACAACACCGGCAAATACTTGGGCCAAGGATTACTGCTCATGAATGTCCTCCAGGATAAAAATAGCAAAAAAACCCGGTTTGCAACGATGCGCGGCCAAAAAGGCCAACCGAGTGATGTTGGGCGGGACCGGACCCTCAACCAGAGAGGAATCAGTGATTACATGCTTCGCGCTTCTTGATGAGAACCTGAGAAGATCCCCGCGGGCGCATTCATGGGAAGAGCAGCGAGAAGAAAGCGAAAAGCGCGCTTCGGATGAACCGGAAAACGGCTGTCCTGAAATATTTTAGGGCCGACTCGGGCCGTTCGGGCGGAAGAGGACTGACACGATGCTAATGATACCGACTATTTCCGGCAAGTCAACTCGAAATAGTATACTGTTTTAATAGAGAACAGCACGCCGCCGGGAAGGGGCCGCCATCGGTTTTCCCCGCGTCATCGCTTGCCTAAAATAGGTATTCCCCTTGATCCGCGCCACGCGGAGACTATTTTTTTTCATAACGGATTGACATTTCTTTATGAATGTCGTTTATATTGCCACTTTGACTGTTCTGTCGAATCGAGGCCGGCTCGCCGAATTGCGCGGGCTGGAGATCGAAAATTAGGACCTCTGGAGGAAGAAATGAATTTTTTTGGTATTGCGCATGCCGCCGAGGCATGGGCGCAGGACGCCGGCGGGATCACGGGAATGTTGAGCCTTGGAAACCCTCTTTTTCTCATGATCGCGATGCTCGGCATTTTTTATTTTCTGCTGATCCGCCCCCAGCAGAAGAAGCAAAAAGAAGTGAAGATGATGCTGGCCAATCTCCAGAAAGGGGACCTGGTCTACACGGCGGGCGGTATCCACGGCAAGATCACCGGCCTGGCCGAATCGACCGTTACGATCGAGGTTGCCGACCGTGTGAGGATCAAGGTCAACAGGGGCTCGATAGGTGGGCTGCTGGCCAAGGCCGAGGTGGTGGAGAAGGAAAAGGAACCCGAAAAAGAATAGCGGCCCCCGACAACGGCCGGGAAGAAATCGGGGCCTCCCGTGTGCTATGCGGATCCGTCGGTATCCGGCTTCGTTGACGCGATCTGATTTTGGAGGAATCATTGAAAAGTATTGGACTGCGCGCAGCCCTGATTCTGGTAATCCTCATTGCCTCAATCATATTGCTCGTTCCGAGCTTCACATCCACTCTTCCGCCGGGGTGGACCAAGGTATTGCCCAAGGAGAAGATAAGCCTGGGCCTGGACCTCCAGGGTGGTATCCACCTCGTGCTCGAAGTGGAAGCGGACAAGGCCGTCGAGAACGCGGCGGAAAGGTTTTCCGAAGAAATCAAGGACGCCCTGCGCGCCCAGAAGGTCGGCTTCACCAAGGTGGCCAGAACCGGCAGGTGGGATGTCGAGGTGGTCCTTCCCGGCGCCGAGCAGCAAAACGAGCTGAGGCAGGTAATCGAGAAGGAATTCCCACGGCTCAAGTGGGGGAATGTGGAAGCCACGCCCGAGGGTTCGAGGGTCCTTTTCACCCTGGATGAAAAGGAAATAAACGACATCCGGAAGATGGCGGTCTCGCAGGGGCTCGAGACGATCCGCAACCGCATCGACCAGTTCGGGGTAAGAGAGCCCGACATCCGCCCGGAGGGGGAAGACCGCATCATGATTCAGCTTCCGGGCATCAAGAACCCCCAGGAAGCGATCAACCTGATCGGGAAGACTGCGGTACTCGAATTCAAGCTGGCCGCCACGAACGTCAGCGACGCGGACATGCGCGAGGGAAAGCTTCCCGCGGGCATCAAGGTCTATCCCATGAGGTCCACCGAGCGCACGACCCGTGCGGGAGAATCGAAGATAGCGCTCGAAGACAAGACGGTCCTTACCGGACAATACATTACCGACGCGAGGGTCGAGATCGGCACCCAGGGCTTCGGCGGTTCGCAGATAGCCATGGAATTCGACCCACAGGGCGCGCGGTTGTTCGAGCGCATAACAGAAGCCAACGTGAACCGCGGTTTGGCGATAGTCCTCGACGGCGTGGTCTACTCCGCCCCGTCGATCAAGGAGCGAATCGGAGGGGGACGAGCGGTCATCACGGGCTCTTTCACCGATGAGGAAGCCAAAGTCCTGGCGATCGCCCTGCGCACCGGCAGGCTGCCCGCTCCCGTCAAGATCCTCGAACAGCGCACGGTCGGCCCCGCTCTCGGTCAGGATTCGATATCACAAGGCATCCTGGCCTCGCTGGTGGGCGGACTCGGGGTGATAATTTTCATGGTGGTTTATTACAGGTTCTCGGGTGTCATCGCCGACCTCGCCCTTGTCATGAACATTCTTCTGCTGCTCTCGGCGATGGCCGTGGTCGGCGCGACCCTCACCCTCCCCGGCATCGCCGGCATAGCGCTTACCGTCGGCATGGCCGTTGACGCAAACGTGCTGATATACGAACGAATACGAGAAGAGTTGCGGCTGGGCAAAACGCCGCGCGCCGCCGTGGACACCGGGTACGAGAGGGCGACCACCACCATTTTGGACTCGAACCTGACCACCCTCATCGCCGCGCTCGTGCTCTACCAGTTCGGGACCGGCCCCATCAAGGGGTTTGCCGTGACCCTCAGCCTCGGTCTTGTCGCCAACCTGTTCACGGCGATCTTCGTTACCCGGGTTGTCTTCGATTATCTCCTGACCGAGAGGCGGGTAAAGCAGCTCAGCATCTAGCCGGAAGCACAAGGTGAAAAGAATGGAACTCATAAAGCCCAATATCAACATCAATTTCGTTAAATTTCGCAACAAGGCGCTCCTTATTTCCGGCCTGGTCATTCTTATCGGCGTAATCGGTTTTCTGTGGCGGGGCGGTCTCAATCTGGGCGTGGATTTTGCGGGCGGCACCCTGATCCAGGTTAAATTCAACAAGCCGACCAATCCCGACGAGATCCGGGACGCCCTCAAAGGTACGATCGAACAGAGCACGGTCCAGCAGATAGGCAGCACCGCCGACAACGAGTACCTGATTCGCACGGAAACTATCCAGGAGGAACTCGCCAGTATCTCCAACAAGATCGAGGACGAACTCGCGAAAAAGTATGGCCCCGGTCAGTCGGTTCGCCGGGTCGAGATGGTCGGACCGAAAGTGGGGAAGGACCTTCGGCAAAAGGCGCTGTTCGCGGTCTACTACTCATTGCTCCTGATCGCCATCTATATATCCGGCCGGTTCGAATTCAAATGGGTGAGCAGCCTGATCATGGGTGGGGTGCTGACAGTGGGGGTCTACCTGCTCGAAGCAGTCGGCCTCAACCCGGCCTATGTGGCCGTGGGAGCGCTGATCGTCACCCTGGGCCTGTGCTGGGTGCTCAGACTGCCGTATGCGTTCGGCGCGCTGTTGTCGCTGGTCCACGACATCGCGATCGTCGTCGGGATATTCGCTCTTCTGAACAAGGAATTCACTCTCGAAATTCTCGCGGCCCTGCTGACCCTCGCCGGATACTCGCTCAACGATACGATCGTTATCTACGACCGAATTCGCGAAAATCGGGGCAAAGACAGGAAACTGCCATTCGAACAACTAATAAATAACTCGATAAACCAGACGCTGAGCCGGTCGATCCTCACCGTCGCGACGGTCTTCTTCGTCGTCCTGTGCCTTTTCCTGCTGGGCGGGACCGTGATCCACGATTTCAGCTTTGCCCTGCTCATCGGGCTCATCGCCGGAAGCTATTCCACGATCTATATTGCCAGCCCGATCCTCATTTTCTACGAGGACATGACAGGAAGAAAGAGCCGCAAACCGGCCAAACGAGCCGCCGCCGCTTCGCGTTCCTGATATCCTCGGGTCGCGGGTCGCGGGTTGCGGGTTGCGGGTTGCGGGTCGCGGGATGCGGGATGCGGGATGCGGGATGCGGGATGCGGGATGCGGGATGCGGGATGCGGGATGCGGGATGCGGGATGCGGGATGCGGGATGCGGGTTTGCGGGATGCGGGTTTGCCATCCGCCCCTCTCCCTTGACGGGGGAGGCTGGAGCGGGGCTGTTGCCCAAATCCAAAAGTTGCGACAGGTCCGGCAAGAACAGGGCGCATGGCTCCCCTCCCCTGGCGGGAGGGGCTGGGGGAGGGGGTTATAAGTACGCGAAAGTTCGACACCCTCCCCTAACCCCTCCCATCGCAGGGAGGGGGATTCGCGTCCGGCTCAACAGTCGCGCAGCTTGAATATTTCTTTCGGCATCAACCCCGAGCCCGTCCCCGCGACGGCGCGGCTGAGGGTTTACTCTTCACTGTTCACCCTTCATTCTTCACTACTCACCCCTTGCCTTTCACCGCTCACTGTTCACCCTTCACCCTGCACTGTTCACCGCTCACTGCGTCACCCACACGGCCATATTCTTGAAGTCCGAGAGGATTTTCCTGGTCACCGATGCCTTGAAAAAGCTCCAGATCCCCTCCGGTTCCGAGTGCCCCAGTCCGATTATGCCCGCTCCGTTCGCCCCGCACCAGGAAAGGATATCCTGTGCGATGTCCCACCTTTGCGGAATGATCGCCACACGGATCCGGTCTTCCTCCACCCCGTTTTCCACCATTATCCCGGCAGATTTCAGCAGGTAGGGCCAGGCCTCGCGCCCGGCGGGGGCGCCGGACCAGCCGGCAAGCGCCTTCTGCGCCTCGGAAAAGGGACACGAGATCGCGCTGGACAGCGACTTTGTCAGGTGCAGCAGGGTGATCGTCCTGTTCGTGTCCGAGAGCATGAAAGCGGCATGGTCCGCTATGCGAAGCGAGGCCTCCTCACTGTAGATACATACCGCCGCGCCTTCCGCCTGTATTTCTCCTTCCGTAAACCAGATCGGGCTTGCGATGCAGTGCCGCAGGAGCGCGGAGTGGGAATCGCCCCTGAGGTAGCCTTCCAGATCGCTCGATATTCTTTTCTGAACCAGGATGGCGTCCACTTTCTTTATGTCGGCAAGAAGACAGGCGTGCTTTGCGACCGTCATTTCCTTTTGCTGAACGTGCTCCTGGATCAATGCCTCGGAAAATCCCGAATCGAGCAGCATCTTCCTCGCCCCCTCAAAAATGCGCCGCGTGTCCTGCTCGCGCGAGGCCAGCGCCTCCCGGCGCTTCTTGAGGACGCCGGGCGACTCGACGCCGGGCCCCGAGTAGATCGGGGACAGCGGCGGGACAAAGTAGCTCAGGACCAGGTTGACGTCCCGCACGCCGGGGTAGAGCCGACTGACGAACTCGACCGGCCGAAGCGATTCCGCGGTCCCGTCTATCGGAAGCAAGAGGCACTTGGGAGGATTCGGCATCCATATCCTTTCGTGATGTGAAGCGTTGACAGTGCGGCTAAGAACGTAGGGCAGGCTGAAACGAGTTGTTGCCCAGGTCAAATTGCAACGAATTATTATCCGCTTGCGACGAATCATTATCCGATTCCAACGAATCATTATCCGCTTCCGACGAATTATTATCCGCCAGGTTCGGGCGGCGAACTCTAAAACCGTCATTCCCGCAGCGTCCCTGGGCGGGAATCCAGTGTCCTTTCAGATGATTGCGTGAACAAAGACGCTGGATTCCCGCCCAAAGACGCCGCGGGAATGACGATCTTTGGATACCAGGCCAGACCGCGATTACATACGATTTTACCGCCCATGTTGCGGCACGGTCTCCCGACCGTGCCGCGGGACCCGACCGAAGGTCTCCCCGGAGGGTCGTCGAAACCAGTCGGAGGCCTGCGATCTCATCAAGTGGCGCGGTCGGGAGACCACGCCACAACAATGTATATACAGTATCTGTAGGTTGGGTTAAGTATATTCAGTAGATGTAGTAGATGTAGGTTGGGTTAAGCGGTAGCGAAACCCAACACCTCACCCGCGCCCGCAACATCATCCCAACACCGCGAAACCCAACGCCTCTCAGGTTAAACGCCAGGCGGCGCACTACATCCGGCCCCTCACCCCAGCACCCCTTCTTCGCTCACCCCAGCACGCCTTCTTCGCTCAGCGCGGCCACGAGTTCCTCGCAGTTTTGGGCGACCCAGTCCGCGCCGCTTCGCAGGAGTTCCTCGCGTGAGGCGCTCCCGCTAAAGACCCCGGCCGTGCGGGTTCCGGCCGCCTTGCCCGTTTGGATGTCTATCGGATGATCGCCCACCATCAACGCGGTCCCGAAATCCGCTCCCATGGCTTCCAATGCCCGAACAAGGTGCGCGGGGTCGGGCTTTGGGCTCGGGACATGGTCGCGGGCGAAAAAAGCGTCGCAGTAGTCGGCGATATCGGGAAAGACGACGCGAACGGCCGCTTCGCAATTTCTCGTAATGACGGCGGTTTTTATTCCTTTCTTAAGCATTTTCCCGAGAAGCGGCCTTGTGAACGCAAACAAAGCGCCCTTTCGAGCCGCTTCCATCTCGATTTCGCAGATAAGGGTCATGGCCCGTTCCCTGAACTCGCGGGCATGAGCGCCGTTTAACCTCCCGAGGTCCTTTTCGAGCCAGACCAGCCACTCCAAGACCGGAAGAAAAGGGTCGGGAGGGACCGCGAGGGAATAGCTCCCGGCAAGCGCGCTCAGCCGGAGCTTCATGTCGGAGAAATCGAGGTGCAACTCCGCAAGCGTCCCGTCAAAATCGAAGACTATGGAATCAATTTTCAAGAGCGCGTTCGCTTCCGTTGCGATATATTAATCAAAAGCGGAGAAGGCGGGACGATTCGACCGTGCGAAACCTCTGTATAATACCCTGATCGCGTCACCCCGGCGGACCCCGGATCAGGTCCGGGACAGGCGCCGGGACCCAGGGACCGTTGAAAAACCTGGGTTCCGGCGTGTGCCGGAATGACGGCTGGGCGGTTGTGCAAAGGTCTCCTGCCGGTCGCCGTCGCGCTCGACCCATGGCGGAATAATCAGCAAAATTTGCGCGGACAAGAGCCGGGGACAACCCCGTTGCGTTCTTTCCGCTTCTTCGAGTATAGCATAATGCCCATCCACATCCTTAGTTTCGATGAAGTAATCGATCTCCTGATCGCCTCGAACCAGCCCCATTTTACCAACTATCTGGCCATGTATTCAAGCTGGTACGGAGGCATAATCACCGACCCCGCCCTCATGATGGTGCCGCTCGACGACCACCTGGTCCACAGGGGCGACGGAATATTCGAGGCCTTTACCTGCCGGAACTGGAACATCTATGCCCTGGAGCGCCACCTTAACAGGCTCGATCAGGCTGCGGCCGCCTTCGGACTGAACATCCCCGTCGACCGCCCCGGCATGGTCGAAATCATACGGGAAACCATCCGCGCCGGGAATTCCGGGACCTGCCTCGTTCGGCTCTTTGTGTCGAGAGGGCCGGGCGGCTTTTCGGCAAACCCCTACGAGTCCGTTGCAAGCCAGGTATACGTGGTCGTCACGGCCCTCAACCCCCCGGCGGCGGAAAAGTATGCACGCGGGGTGGCGCTCATGACAAGCTCTATTCCGGTGAAAACGGATTATTTCGCAACGATAAAGACGTGCAATTACCTGCCAAACGTGCTCATGAAAAAGGAAGCCCGGGACGCCGGGGCCGACTACCCCGTGTCGCTGGACGAACATGGCTTTCTGGCCGAGGGCGCAACGGAAAACATCGGGGTCCTGACGCGGGGCGGCGAGTTTCTCACCCCGCGTTTTTGTCGCATCCTGCGCGGCATAACGGTTACAAGGACCCTCGAGCTTGCCCGCGCCCTCGTCGGGCGCGAACTCACCGCCATCGCGGAGGCCGACATCGCGCGGGAGCAGGCATACGCGGCGGCCGAGATGTTCATCTTCGGCACTTCTTTGAATATCCTCCCGGTGGTCGAATACGACGGAAAAAAGATAGGCGGCGGCCGTCCCGGGCCTGTTTATAAAAAACTCCTGGAGCTTTTCCTCGAAGACGAATCCACCAACAAAGAAATGCTGACGGATGTCAGGTGACGGATGTCGGAGGACGGAGTTCGGATGCCGCGGACAGCAAATTGGGAGAACGATCGGATTCCCGAAAACGCACTGCCTGACTTCCGACACCTGTTTTCCCGCTTTCTTTCTCCAGCCCGCCCTCTTTTTTGGCTAACAGTTTCCTTCATGCTGGGGATCGGCTCGCAGCGCCTTCTCGAAGGGGTGGGCCGCATCCAACCCGAGTACTTCGCCCTTGCCTGTCTTGCCCTGCTTGCCGCATCCCTCATTTTTTTAAGATTTCCCGACCGGGTCCCCGGATTTCAGGTCCAGGTCCTTTTGTTCCTGGTCTTCGGCATGTGGGCGGCCCAGGCGGCGGCGCCCGAGCTTCCCCATCCCAAAAGGCTCGATCCGTTTTTGGGGCGGCAGTTGGTCCCCTATATCGCCGAGGTCTCGGCGCCCCCCGAGCACTACCCGGACAAGGTCAAGATACCGCTACGCATCAATGCGGCCCTGGTGGACGGAAAACAGGTCCCGCTTAACGTCGGGGCGCTTCTCACGGTATCGCGGAAAGACGGTCCCGCCGAGCCCTTATTCCGGCTGCCCGGGGACCGCCTGATTGTCCGAATGACGCTCAGACCCTTCCGCAACTTCAAGAACCCCGGCGGGTTCGACTACGCCCGATACCAGGCGGAACAGGGTTTTTACGCTTCCGCGTTTATCAAGGATGAGGCCTCTCCGGTCGTGCTCGCGCCGGGGTCCGGGCATTCCCCCGGCCCCTTTCTCAAACGCGCGTGGGGACGGATCGACCTTTTCCGCCAAAAGGCGCTGTTCTGGCTCAAAAGATCGCTCGACCCGGATTCGGCGGCATTTTACGCGGCGCTGATCCTTGGCTACCAGCACTTTCTGGACAGGACCTGGCAGGACCGCATACAAAGAACGGGCCTGAACCACCTGCTTTCGGTCTCGGGCCTGCACCTCGGGCTGGTGAGCCTTCTCGTTTTCCATCTCGTCCGCCTGCTGGTGCGCACAGCCTGTCCCAAGCTTCTTAACGGGTCGAGCGACAGCCGGATCGCGGTCTGGCCGGCCCTTGCCTGCGCGGTGATTTACGCTTTCCTGGCGGGTTTTGGGGTGCCGCCGATCTGGCGGTCCGTACTGATGCTCGCCGTCTGCTTCGGCGCGGCATTCTGGCGCCGCTCGCCCGATTCTCTCACCGTGCTGGCCCTTGCGGCCCTCGTCATCCTTGTTTTCGACCCGAACAGCCTGTGGCAGATATCCTTCCAGCTCACCTTCGCGTGCGTTCTCGCCATTGTCCTGATCTACCCCAAATTGCGCGGGCGGAGTCTTGCCGGGAAGATTCCCGGCGGCCTCGCCCGAAAAATCGCCTCACTGTGCGAGGACGCCTTCCGCGTCTCGATCGCGGTAAGCATCCTCGTGCTTCCTTTGACCATTTTCTACTTTAACGGCTTTTCGCTGGCCGGCTTTGCCGCGAACGTGTTTCTGGTCCCCTACGTGGGATTTATCATTCTCCCCTGGGGCCTTTTCAGCCTGGCGGTCTATGCGGTAAGCGAGACCCTGGCCTTCCCGCTGATCAGGGCGGGGGAATGGCTCCTGGCCGTGTGTTTGCATTTTATCAAGTGGTTTGACAACTTTTCCTGGAGCTACTTTTGGACCGGCGGCATGTCCCTCCCCTGGCTGTTTGCGATATACGCCGGACTCGCGCTGATCTTTGCGCCGCTTTCGCGAAAGGCCAGGCTGGCCGGATTCGGAGCGCTCATCCTGCTTTTTTTCGGGCACGCCGCCCTGGGGACGGTCTTGCGTGACGGCAACGGCGGCGGCCTTCTCAGGGCGGATGTGATCGACGTCGGGCAGGGGTCGGCGGCCCTTGTCAGGTTTCCGACCGGCGAGGCGATGCTCGTCGACGGCGGAGGGTTCCGGGACGATTCCTACGACATCGGCCGGGCGGTGGTCGCCCCTTTTCTCTGGCGCCTGGGGGTGAGAAGACTCGATCACGTGGTCGTATCGCACGATCACCCCGATCACCGCAACGGGCTTCGGTTTATCCTCTCGCATTTCGACACGGGCTGTTTCTGGACGAGCGGGATCACGGACCGGGGCGCGGGCGGGGAGGAAGGCGGTAAACGGGTTTTGGAGGAAATCGCGTCCCGGCGCAACATCCGGGTACGGTCCTTTCCCGAGTTGGGGGATGAAATCCGGATCGGCGAGGCCCGGGTTCGCGTGATCCATCCCGGCCCCTATTACCGGGATCGGCGCGAGCTGTACAACCTGAACGATTTGTCGCTCGTGATCGAGGTCGTGTTCGGAGAGACCGCGCTCATACTCCCGGGAGATATCGGGCGCGACATCGAGATCGCCATCGCGCCGGGGTTCCGACAGGGCCGGCGGGTGCTTCTCGTCTCACCCCATCACGGCAGCGAGTACTCGAACAGCGGGGAATTCCTGGACGCGCTTCGGCCGCGGGCCGTCGTCTTTTCCTGCGGCTACGGGAACCAGTTCGGTTTTCCGGCCCCGGGCGCACTGCGGCGGTGCGGGGAACGAAATATCGGGACATTCAGGACCGACCTGGACGGGATGGTCCACGCCGTCTCCGACGGGCGGCAATGGACGATCTCAGCGGAAGAAAGGCGATAAAACGATGCGGACTTACTTTTTCGGAGATATTCACGGAAATCTTCCGGCCCTCGAAGCGTGCCTCGATCACATGAAGGGCCAAGAGGCCGATGCGGTATACTGCCTGGGAGACATCGCGGGGTGGCTTCCCTTCGGGGACAGGACTTATGCCCGGCTGCGCTCCGAGGGATTTCCGACGGTTGCCGGAAACCATGACCTCCTGATAGCCGGGGCCTTCACCGACCATCCGCACCTGATCGACCGGATGCAGGCAACGGCCTATAACGCCGGACTGCTTTTCCCCACGCCCGGCGCGATCGACTACCTGCTGGGCCTCCCGCTCGCCATCGAAACAGACGATTTTACCGTCGTGCACCACTCGCCGTTCAGCCTGCCCGCCGGGGGCGAGGCCCCGACAATCGCGAGCTTCGGCTACCTCGACGACGCGGCGCTCGCCGAAGCGGTCCCCGCCTGGCGGCAATACCCCAGGCGGCTCATCGTGAGCGGGCATGACCACGTCC
The DNA here is from genome assembly GCA_049300095.1 of Syntrophobacteraceae bacterium. Lineage (GTDB taxonomy): Bacteria > Desulfobacterota > Syntrophobacteria > Syntrophobacterales > Syntrophobacteraceae > SbD1. Next base: position 12,621 of record JBAQYM010000195.1, on the reverse strand, counting down.
CGGCCGTATTCGAGCTGCCGGACTCGGGAGACGTGAAAATCCACGGCCTCGGGCGGGGGGAAACCTCGCTCACGGTAAAGCTGGAACGGAATTCGCGCTACTGGGTGAAGGCGGGAAGCGTGGGCGGACCATATCGAGACGCGACGCCCCTGGCAAATTCGGTCCTCTACGATTCGGATGCGCGCACGGTGACGCTTTTCAGGATCGCCTTCGATACGAGCGGGCTATTTGAGGAGCTTTCCGCGCACCGGTTCTGCCGGAACCTTCCGACGATCAAAAAATATATCGAGACCCTCAGGACCAGTGTTGCCGGGTAACGGCCGCAATCTCGCGGACCGCCTGGTTCGCGGTTTTGAATTCGTGGTCGAACCAGGTCTTTAGATACCCGTTATCGGCTACCAGCGCGGGAGGATCTCCCGCGCGGATTGGCTTTTCCTCGACGTTTACCGGGATCGCCAATTCCTTTTCGACTATGCCCAGCAGTTCGCGAACCGAGATGCCGCGCCCTCGCCCCACGTTCGAGACGAGGCGCTCACGCGAGGCCAGCATGCCGATGGCCTGGATGTGCGCCGCCGCAAGGTCCATTACATGAACGTAGTCGCGCACGGCGGTGCCGTCGGGGGTGGCGTGGGTGGCGCCGAAAAGGGAAAACGACCCCCCCGTGAAGGCGGCCTTGATGAGGTTTGGCAGGACGTGGGTCTCGGGTTCGTGTCTTTCGAAAATCTCGCCTTCGGGATCGTTTCCTATCACGTTGAAGTAACGGAGCATGGCGTGCCGGATCCCCGCCACGGGCGCAACGGCCGAGATCACGCGCTCGCACATCAGCTTCGAGAGCCCGTAGGGGTTGGTCGGTTCCTGGGGATGGTCCTCGCGGATCATCGGCGTAACGGCGTTCCCGTAGGTGGCGCAGGAACTCGAAAACACCAGGGTCTTGGTCCCGGCGCGCTTCATGGCCTTGAGCAGGGCGATGGTGCCGGCCACGTTGTTGTCCATGTATTCTTCGGGGAGCCGCGTGGATTCCTCCACGTAGGCCTTCGCGGCAAAGTGGATGACGGCGTCTATGTTAAAACCGGTGAGGGCGCGGTAGAGCGCCTCCTCATTGCGTATGTCTCCGAAGGCGAACGGGCCGAATTTCACCCACTCGGCCCAGCCGTTTGACAGGTTGTCGAAGACCACGGGAAGATGTCCCGCTTTTTTCAAAAGCTTCGAGGTGTGCGAGCCGATGTATCCGGCGCCGCCTGTAACAAGTATGTTCACGGGACCTCCTTACGGATGTCGGAAGACAGAGGACAGAGGACGGAGGACAGAGGGCGGAAAACGGCGGACGGATGATAACGCGCCCCTGTCCGGGCGTATATATACATTATTTCCCTCTGCCTGACACAGGAATAAAGGCGAGTCAGCCGTAGGTCGGGTAGGTTGGGTGGGTTGGGTGGGTTGGGTAGGTTGGGTCAAGCGATAGCAAACCCAACGGGTTCTGTTTTTGTCCCGAAGAAATGTTGGGTTGCGCTGCCGCTTAACCCAACCTACCGTCCTCCGTCCTCCGTCCTCCGTCCTCCGTTCACTCTTCACCGATTTTCATTGTTCTCCGGGTTGAGTTTTTCCCGTAATGGCGTAAGATATTAGAGGAAATGTGAGACAATGCCGGAAGAGGATACGGGCTGCGCCGGGCGTTGACACTTGGCGCGCGGCGCATGGCATGCGGGAGCGGAAACATAGATCGGGAAAAAGATGTCCGACACTTCATCCCAGTTCATATCGGTGCACACTCTGGCCAACCGCTTCGAAGCGGACGTGCTCATGGATGCCCTGAGGCAGGAAGGAATCCCGGCTTTTCTCAGGGGCTTTGAAGAAACGCCCTACACGGGTCTTTTCGTGCCTCAGAGGGGATGGGGCCGGGTCATGGTCCCCAGGGAGATGGAATCGCAGGCGCGCGAGATCGTGGATGCCCTTATCGAGGACATCCAGGGCTCCGGGGCGCCCTACGCCGACGCCTCCGAAATCGACCCCCAACTCTGGGAAATGCTGAGGGGGGCCGACCCCGCCGAAATCGTGAAAAACGCCCTCGTCGAATACGATCCCGAGGAAGATGTCTATATCGTCCCTTTCTTCAATACCGTTGTGGTCTGCTGGCCCGAGGCGGAAAAAATGCAGATCCTCGGGGTGCATTCCACGTTTTCGCAGGATTTTCAGGTGTGCCTCGTCGTTCTCCACTACCTGCTCGGGGCGCAGGACAGCCCGCTTTCCCAGAAATGGGTGAGCGAAAAAGACCTTCCGTCGGGAAGCCTCTTTTTCCAGGGTGTGCACGCCCTGCCGGTGGAATCTCTCGCCAATATTTTCGACGCGCATCCCGAGCTCCTCGAGACGGGGGCGCTGCGGATCGGCGCGGAAAAGACCAACCTGGGGGACCTTTCCTACCGGTTCCGGGTCCTGCCGCGAATCCCCCTTCTGCTGATTTTCTGGCTGGGCGACGAGGAGTTCGAGGCGACCTTCCACATACTCTTTGACGATTCGATCACGGTCCATTTCGGCTCGCTCGACCTCATTTTTGCGCTGGTAAACGTTTTCAGCCGCGTATTGATGCAGTCGGCCTCACCCCTCGAAGAAGGCGGTGAGGAAGAAGGATGCGAGGATGAGTGAGGACCTCGCACTGATCTCCCTGGCCCCGACGCAGACCGAGATCGTCGCGGCGCTCGGAATGGTCCGAAATCTCGCGGGAGTGACCGAGGACTGCGATTTTCCCGCGGGCGTGAAGACCATTAGGCGGTTCGGGTCGTGGTATTCGCCGGATATCGACGGGATCGTCAGGGCCGCGCCGGACCTGGTATTCACCTTCGGGTCCCACCAGGAGGAGGTGGCGGCGCTGCTGGCCGAGGCCGGCATCCGGGTCTATCACAGCGAGCCGCCGACCATCGCCGCCTCGCTCGAATCGATGGGAGAAATCGCCGCGTTGCTCGGCCGTGAGGAAACGTGGGAGGAAATGGCCGAATCCCTTGAAAAAAGGCTCGAACGCATCAGGACGGCCGTCGAGGCGCAAGCGGGAGGCCGGCGTCCCCGGATTTTTCGGATCATGAACTGGGACCCGCTGATTACGCCCGGTCCCGGGGCCTTCCAGCACGACGTGATCGAATTTTCGGGAGGGATAAACACGGCGGGCGACGGTCCCGCATCGTATTTCGTGTGCGATTCGGAGCAGATGCGGGCGAGGGACCCGGAAATCATATTTTTTTGTGAACCCCACATCAGGGGGCTGATCGAGGCCGACCCCGGATGGAGACAGGTCAGCGCGGTGCGGTGCGGCCGGGTATTTGTCTTCGATTGCGGCCTGACCTGCCGTTCCGGCCCCAGGATAGTGGATATGGCCGAGAAATTGAGCGAGGCTGTTTTGGCTGGATATTGAAAGCGACTTACATTGATTGTTAGCTGGAGCCAATCCCGACAATCCCGACACACTGCCGGAGAGAACTCATGATGAACATGGACCGTGCGATTTTCGACCTCAACGCGAGCGTTGAGGCAACCTCCCTCTACCTTCTCCTGTGCGCTCTCATGGACCTGGGCAGGCCCCCGACCCTTGAAGAAGCAATCCACAAATGGACCGGGACCGAAGAAACCCTGCTCGCCGCCGCCGAAGAACTGATCAAAAGGGGCGTTCTGAACTTGCCCCTGCCCATCCCCAGGGACAAACACCTCCACCCCACCATGCGCGACAGATGGTGTTAGCGCCGGCATTGCTTTAACACGACTGAGTCAAGTGTCTGGAGAAACCCGGGCCGGTCTATACAGATTCGGAACAAGGAGATGAACGTGTCCGCTCTGATCTCCGGACAACTGGCAGTCGAGCGTGTCCGGGCCGGATATGGGCGCAATCAAAGGCGTCATGCATTTTTAGCCTGGCTGCGTGCTCGATGGCCTCATGGAGGAAGTCGAAGTGATTACGAGATCGAAGCAAGTCGTTTTCGCCGTCGTATTTTTCCTGATTTTGTCCGGGTGCGCCCGGCGTCCGTTTCCAAGCGATCCGGAGGGGCAATCGCCCGGGGCTCGAAACGTTATTTTCATGGTTGCCGACGGCCTGGGGCTTGCCGACGTCACGGCGGCCCGCATATACAAGTTCGGCCCCGGTGGTCCCGCCCTCGACATGGAGCTGGCAAATGTCGGATACCAGAGGACCTATTCAGCCGGGAGCGCCGTCACGGATTCGGCCGCGGCGGCTTCGGCCTGGGCATGCGGCGAGAAATTCAAAAACGGTGAGATCTGTTTCCACGGCCCGGCCGGCCGCCACCGGGACAGTCTCCTGGAACTGGCCGGGAAGGCGGGGAAAGCGACGGGGCTCGTGGTTACTTCCGAGATAACCGACGCCACCCCGGCGGCATTTGCGGCCCATGTTCCGATCCGGCAATGTCAAAGTGAAATAGCGCGGCAATACGTAACAATAACGGGAGTCGATGTGCTGCTCGGAGGAGGGGCCGGACATTTCAGGTCGCGGACGCCCGATCCTTGCGGTACATCGGGCGACTTCATAGGGGAGGCGGTCGCAAACGGGTATGCTTTCGCGGGAAACAGGCTGGAAATGGAAGAGGCCGTTAAAAATGGGGCCGCGAAATTACTCGGCATTTTTGCTGAATCGACCTTGACTCCCGAACTTGGCCGAACGATTGATTCCCCGCAGCCGAGACTGCCGGAAATGACCGTCAATGCGCTTCGGGTCCTGGAGAAGGGCCGTAACGGTTTTTTCCTTCTGGTCGAAGGCTCGCTTATCGACAGGGCCAATCATGCCCGCAACGTGGAGGGCCAGATTTTGGAAACACTGGCCTTCGATGAGGCGGTCAGGGTGGTCCTGGATTGGGTTAAAGCGGACCCGGCGCGGGAAGGCGAGACGCTCATAATCATTCTTGCGGACCATGAAACCGGTGGATTTGCCATCACGGGCCCAACCAAATCCATTCCCCGAAAAGGGGACATCGTGGAAGCCGGTTGGGTCCATTCCGCACATACGGGGACCGATGTGATGGTTTGGAGCCAAGGTCCCGGAAGCGGCGAACTGAATAAGCCGGCCCTTGAAAATACGGACATCCACAAGGTCGTAAGAAAATATATGCAACATCTTGTAATAATTACGAAATAACGAATTCGGCCGTTCCGGCGCAAGCCGGAATGACGGTCTTGGCGAATTGCCCGCAGTCGAATATCCATGAAGCCGCGAACTGCAACAATGGCTTCCGTATATCGGGTTGCCGGCAGCTCCGCCTCCGAATTCAAAGAATCTGCATACCCCGCCGGGCTGAAAGACCCTTTCGGGTGGAAAATTCGTAACCGTTCACCGCAGAGACGCAGAGGACGCGGAGAAAAAGCGAATTTGAATTTGTTAAGTCCAGGACAGCCTTCAGCTTCTCTGGAGGAGCGATTTCTTGAAATTTTACCGAGAGTTTTTGTAAGCCCCGATTTTCTCGGCGTCCTCTGCGTCTCTGCGGTGAACGGTTACGAAAATTCTATATCGACTGCTCATTTGGACCCCTGTACCGGCTTCCATTTTATCCGGTTTTAATCTAATCTGGCTTACTCGCCGATATTCAAGTATGCACGGAAAAATTCTCTTGGTGTGATCCGGGCGCGCAATATTGACCCCGGGTGCGGAAATCTGCGTTGGAAGCTGGTCCGGCGCCGGATCGAGCCCCCATGCCGATGGGGCGATTTGCCCGGCCGGCCGCGGATCATTCGTCCGTACGACCGATACTTCTGTCCGGAGAGGATGTCCACCGATTGCTTAGGGATTCAGGTCTCTCTTTAGAGCAACAGTTCAGATTGCCTCGCTGGACCCCGGAGCGTTTCCTGATAGCCTGGCCGGTCGTCACTCTTCCCATTATCATGTCGGGGGGGGCCAGGCCATGGTTGTGGAGCTTTGTTGCCGGAGTATTTGTCGCCCTGTTCGCGGTAATGCTCTGGAGTTCCCGTGTAACCATAGATACGAGCGACATTAAGAAGCCCTGTCTCCTCCTGCTGCCCGTTGTCCTGTACTCCTTTTTCCAGGCCATTCCACTGCCCTTGCCCGTAATTGCCGTCCTCAGTCCTCATCGCGCCTGGTGGCAGCAGAGGGCGCAGGAGTTGACGGGCGGGACCCAGTCGGTGCTGAGCCTTTCCTATGTCCCCACCGATACCGTGTTTTCCGCATTATGGCTTCTCACGCTTGCCCTGTTCGCCCTGGTCCTCCGCGGCTGTTTGCGACAGGACGCCTCTCAATCCCGCGGTTTTTTCCTGCTGATCTTCGCTGTGGCCGGTTTGGAAGCGCTCTACGGCCTGTTGCAGGTCCTTATCCCATCGGTTGGGCTGTCCGGCCTGTTTCCCACAGAAGGCGTCGCCTCAGGCACCTTTGCAAACCGCAACCATTTTGCCGCGTTTCTGGGTATGATCTGGCCCCTGCAACTGGCGTGGGTAATAACTTTTTCCGATTCGAAGCAACCGGGGCGCCACACCGAACACCATCCCGCCGAATACGATGCGAAGCACCGCCTGCAGAGCACGAGAGAAAAACAGTTCTTCTTCATGTTTCTGCCCGGTCTGGTCCTGCTGGGCCTCATTTTTTCGCAATCGCGCGGCGGAATACTCGGCGCGCTGATCGGCACGACGGTTTTGGTTTTCTTTGGGGGCAAGCGCTGCCGGTCGATAATTCCCGTTGTCGCGGGTTGTTGGGTAATCGTGGCCGCTTATGGTTTGTTTATAGGTTTTTCGGGCATCATCGAACGCTTTACAAGAGTTGAAGATGACGCCGCGGGCAGGATCCAAATCTGGCACGCCACCTTCAATATGATACGCGACCACTGGCTGACGGGGACCGGGCTGGGGACATACGACCATGTTTCTTTGGTGTACCAGGCGTTCGATACGGATTTGCAGAAAATAGGCGATGCCCATAACGATTATCTCCAGATCACGGCGGAATGGGGCATTCCCTTTGGCTGTTTCGTTGTCCTCCTGGTGTGGGGATACTGGTTGGCCACCGCGCTCAACCTTGTGCGGACAGATTCCCCGGCGGTGAAATCGCATCAGGGCGCGGAAACGGAGGGAAGGCTTATCCGGGCCGGCGCGCTGGCGGGAAGCGCCGCTTTTCTTTTTCACATCTGGGTCGAGTTCAACTGGCAGATTGCATCCAACCAGTTGTATTTTGTCATACTTCTCGTGCTGATGCGCTATGAGGGCCCCTCTTCCGCCGCGCTGGAATCGACTTATCGGGAAAGCGCGCCTTCCGCGGAAGATTCGATGCAGGATAAATTGCCGAAATCTTTGCGTATTATTTTCTCAATCGCGCTCTGCTTACTCGGAATTGTTTCCCTCCTGATAATGGCCGACTGTATTAAGGCCGGCGACAGCGTGCCGCTGATTGCAATATTCGCTTTGATGGCCCTGACCGCGCTCAGGTCCGCCGCGGCCTTCGTGAAAGGATTTCGCGGGACAGGCGGAAAGCCGGTCTTGGCCCGCCGGCGCGGCCGTGAGAAGGACCCGCGCGTGAGAGAGTCGCGCGGCCTGAAGGACCTGAAGGAACAGCTCGTAGCAGATTTCGAGCCCCTCAAACATGTGCCGCAAAAGCTCGTGGAAAGACCCGCGGTTCAAACGCGCGCCCCCGATGACCAGAGCATGGAAATTAGCGTTTCAACGCACGATTATGGTTCTCCGAAGGGGGGCCCGGGACCCCCCGGTGACGGAGACGCGGTAGTTTCAACCACTCTAAAACCTGCTGCCGGAGTCAAAATGGAAAAGTGGAAACGCTTGATAGAAGAGCAGACGTCCGAATTCGAGGCTTTGTTGCGCGGAAATGAAGAGTTGATGAGTTCCAACGAAGCTCTGAAGAAAGACTATGACTACCTCAATAATCAGCACGGGGAGTCAAGGACCCAATCCGAGTCTTTAAAACAGAGCATGGCTGCTCAAAATGATGAACTCGAATCCTTGAAGAGCAAATATGAAATCCTGCAACAGGGGTCCACGTCATTGATCGAGGATCTCAATTCACTCAAGCGGGAACACGAAAAAACAAGGCAGGTCTGTGAAGCTCTTAAACGAGAAGCCGAGATTGCTGTCGAACTCAAGGGTCAATTGGAGACCATGAAAGAGGAAAATGGAACTTTAAAGGAATCCAATGATTCTCTCCTGACCCAACTTTCAGATTCCAGGCGCGAGCTGGAATCCATATTGCCTCAATATACATCCTTGATTCAGAAACATGACGATCTGGAGGCCAGGTACAGCACTGAGACGGAATCTCTTCTCACCCACCTTGCAGATTCCAGGCGCGAACTGGAATCGATATTGCCTCAATATAATTCCCTTATTCAGAAGCATGACGACCTGCAAGCGAGATACGGCGCCGCGGAAGAAAACGCAAAGAGGCGGGAAGAGGATCACGCCGACCTCGAGACGAAGCATGAGTCTCTTCTTGCCGCATACGAAAAGGAAAAGCTTGGGGCGTCGTCACAAAAAGAAGAACTTAATTCATTGAAGCAAGAATATGAAATAATGGAGCAAACGCTCGACACTCTCAAGTTCCGAAATGCATCTTCCGACGAAATCCCGGATCAACTTGAGAGTTTGCAGCATGAAAACGAAGTGCTGAGACAAAACAGGAGTTCCATCCTCACTCAACTTGAAAACTCACGGGCGGAGCTTGCCGCCCTGCGGCACGAGTATGAATCTCTCAGCCGGGAGCACGGCGAATCGGAAGGCGCATCCGGCGATAATGAGCAGGCAGCCGCGCTGGCGGAGAACCTCGCGGACTTAAAGAAGAAGTATGAGTCTTTGGTCGATGAATATGAAAAAGAAAAACTGCAATCCCGGTTCATATCTAATGAACTGAAAGTATTGAACCAGGAGCATGAACGGATGAAGCAGCTTTGCGATGCCTTCAAATCCGAAAGTGAATCTTCCGCCGGGTTGCAGGGCCAGGTGGATACCCTGAGGCGTGAAATGGCGGCATTGAAGGAGTCAAACAGCTCGCTCGTCACCCAGCTTGCGGATTCCCACCGCGAGCTTGCCCCCCTGCGGGAAGACCACGCGGCTTTGCTCCGGAAATATGACCTGGAAATTACGCGGGCGGCCCAAAAACAGGCCCTGGGCGAGGACCTTGCCGCGCTGAAGAGCAAGTACGAGTCACTGGTCGGGGCCTACGAAAGGGAAAAGCAGGGGTCTCAACATTTCGCGGGCAACCTGGCGGCCCAGGTCAAGGAAACCGAATCACTCCGGGCCGAATATCAGAAACTGAAGGCGAGCTACGATTCTTTGCACCAGGTATGTGAATCCCTGGCCGAATGCGTGCTCGAAGAAGAAAAAACCCGTTCGGCAGTCAAACAGTAAGACAAACGTCCGTTGCGGAGGGCGAGGAGGACGCCTGCCTTTACAGGACCGGGTGCGCCGGGGTCGATCCTACCTGGACGCATCCTTGAAAGGGTTTGGCGATGTAAGGTTTATGGGGTGTTCCTGTTCCTCGATATTTAGTTCCTGCACCTCTGAAAAGTCCCGCCATTTATTTTTCAAAACTTCCTGCCGATCCTTAACCGAGAGATATTTTGACTGCAGGATGGTGACGCCCGGCACGATCTGCACGGACGCCGGCTGCATTAACCCCGCGCCGCCATGGGCATGAGTGAGGATGAAGGCATGGCAGATTTCATGCGCCAGGTTGTGCGAATCCAGCCCCGTCATGACAATGTAGCGCCGGAAAGTGTCATCGATTACCGCCTGCCACCCCCCGAGAAGGCTGGTTGCGACCATGTCGAGAGGCGCTTTGGAGCCAAAACCTATTACGATATCCGTGTCATAGCCGCTCGTTCTTTCGTAGAGCCGCTGCAGCATGGGTATGGGGCCCCTTTGCTCCCATGTGATGTCGACATGCCCGATCGGCTTTAACCGGATTCCAACCTGCTCGTCGAGAGATTTGGAAACCTCCGCGATCAGGGAGGCGACGCGCTTCCTGTCATAGCTTCCATCGGTTGCCACCAGTACTCTCAGTTCGCGGATCGGATGGTTCTCGGAGATGAATTTGGAATCATTGATCCGGGTGCGTACGGTCGTCCCGCAGGCCGTCAGTGACAAAAATACAAAGAAGGATAAGAAAATGACCGGCAAGGTCGTCTGCGGAAGCCTGTTGAGCATATTCCCGAATTCTCCCAGATTTCGGCGCTGAACTTCACTGGTCCCGGAATTTGATACGCGATACTAGATGTTTTTCCCCACCGGGTCAATCCGCTATCCGCGGGTGTCGATAGCACTCGAAGATGTCCGCTATCCGCAAGTTTCGTATCCCGCCGTGCACCGAGCCGTCGGCCAATCGCACGGAAGTGAGGTTTCATGGCCGCTGCGAATGTGAAAATGTAAACTTTCTTTACACTTTCCGAAATTGCTCGATTATTCGCTCCCCGCCTGGCTTTGCCGGGGATCGGCATCGGATTGATGTCCGATAACTTTACACTTAATATTTGTGCGTGTGTTCGAATAAAATGATAAGATATTGATATTTAAATCTAATATCGATTCGCATGATATTTGCACGATCAAGTAAAACCTTCAATGTCAAAATGAGTGAGATTGGTGGCTCGGTGAACCGATCCGGCATTGCTATTGCCGGCCAACTTCCCCGCTCTCCCGTACGAATTTGAGTATGGAAGCGCCTGGCGCACCAGGAACGAGAAGGCTTTTTCCTGCGCTTTCGGTGGAAATATTCAGGCAAATGATCATGTCCCGGTGCTGGGCCGGCTTTTTGGCCGGGATGAAAAAGTACCGCGACCGAACGACCTCAGGGCCATATAACGAGGGGGATGTCCAAATGCAAAGGCCGCTAAAGCTGTTCGCACTTACATTTACGCTGTTGATGATTGCCGGCTTGTTAAACGCGCCCCCGGCAAAGGCGGATTTGCTCTTCGAGCGCGCATTGCCGACCGACAATTTGAATGCCCCTAACTGGAGCAATCAAGGACTAGGCCTTTCAGGCGGGGGGGTAGTCTGGTATCCCGGCGACGATTTTTCCATATCCACCGCGGCCAGTATCAACACTATCACGGTGTGGGTCGTCGGCACTCCCACACCGGAAGCATTGTATGGCGGAGTAGAAGGCGGGGTGCAGTCCGAGCTTACCACCAGCTATACAATCACCCCGGTAACCTATGCCGGCGGCGTGGGATACGGCGGGAGCCCTCCCACGTACACTCTTTACCAGGTGGACTTTCATTTGAATTGGAACGTTGCGGCCGGCACGGTCTACTCGTTTTTTGTAAAGGGCGGCACCCTTGCCGAGCCTCTCTATCTTCATGCTTCCAACGCGGCGCTCAGCGGTTCGCTCCAGATGGGTAGCGATGGGCTTGTCTTATTCACGGACCTGAGCGGCAACACGTTTGCGGTGGATGCGGCCACTGTTTGGGGCCAGGCTTACGATTTCAATGTGATAATCACAGGCACGCCGGTGCCGGAACCCTCCACCATGCTCCTGCTTGTGTCCGGCCTGGCCGGTCTCGGGCTGCTCCGGAGACTGCGAAGATAACAAGACCCCCATCAGGGTTGGCTTACCCATGAATCAATATATGCGGAGGGGTGTTGTGAGACTGAAGCGATTCATTGTATGGATTTTGGCGATATGCTTTTTTGTGGGACCCGGCGGCTCCCTGGCCGCTCAATCGGTTCGCGTCATACCCAAGGGCGCCCTTAGCGTCTTTCAGGACGGCAAGGAGATCGGCCAGTTTACATCCGAAATCCCACTGCCCGACGGACAAATGGCATGTCGCGGGACCTGCGTCGTACATGGGCCGAATTTTCAGCTCGTGGCCCATAATAAGGCTGAATTTTCTTTGGTCCAAAGAGATAAGTCATGGGTGCTGAACGTAAAATCGGGTCGAGTGGATTTTGCGTTGCGCGAAGGTGTGGATTTGATATTCGAGTGCCCCGACGGAGTATATAATCTGGCAAAAGTCGTCCCGTCAAAGTCCCACGGCCTGACAAGAGGCAGCGTTGCCGTTAATTCGGCCGGGACTGTCTTTACGGGCAGTGAGGGCGAGTTTCAAGTGGCCGGAGCGGGCGAACTGCGGACGATCACGCCCGGCTCCATATCCGGGCTGAGTGGAACGGCTGCCCAGGCAGCCGTTATCGGCGTTCCCATCCTCGGTTTAGCGGGTTTGGGGGCACTGGGTCTGAGCCCGAAAAGCAGAAGATAACTACCGGTTAGGCAATAGATTAAGTAAGCAATAGATCCAAATAATGGACGGTGTTTCCTGGAAAAGGAGACACCGTCCTTTGTTTGGCGCAAAATAAAGCGGCGGGGTCGGAAATACTTTCCGATATGAGCCTCGCCGCGGCCCGCCCGCCGCCGCTGATTTAACTCAAAAAGCCGGTACGTAAAGACCGCCGCATCGGCAGCATTGTCCGGTTAGGTTTTTGCAAGCGACATGCTTTTGTGCCCCAACGGGGCTAAATAACCCAGCCCAGGGTCAGTCTCGCGCTTCGCGGGACGCCAGCCTGGGTTGATGTGCGCCCCCCGGTGATGATGCCCTGAAGGGGCTACATAAAGGCGGGACACGACAGCGATTGCTCGCGCGAATCCCGCATCTTTGCCGGTATGTAACCCCTGCAGGGTATGAATCTTGTGGC
>JBAQYM010000194.1:0-14846 GCA_049300095.1 Syntrophobacteraceae bacterium | reverse complement strand
TGATTCAGAAACTTACTGCCAAAATTCAAGTTTGGCGGAGCGATGAAAATCCTAAATTTGCGCCCTAGTAAATTCAAGTACTTAGGTTCTTATTTAAGCGCCTATGGGGATCAACCCCGCCCCTACGCCCAAAGGACGGCATCCGGCCCGCCGTAAATCCGTAGGGGCGGGGTTGATCCCCGCCCGGACTGCCGGAGGAAATTACGCCTTCTCTTTTTTCGGCGCCATGAATTCCGGGCCGACCGGTTCGGAGATGTGTTTTGCCAGGATCTTCTCGACCTTTTGCAGGTCATCGGCCTTGATCGTCCAGCCGCATGCCCCCGCGTTGTCCTCGGCCTGCCCGGCCGTCCTCGCCCCCGCAATGACACAGGTAATCCCCGGCTGCTGGAGCGCCCATTTCAGGGAAAACTGCGCGCACGTCTTGCCGTAGGATTCGGCCAGCTTCTTGATCTCGTTTGCCGCTTTCACGTATTTTCGGAACCGGTCCGGCTTGAACTTGGGGTCGCCGCGGCGCAGGTCGCCCCTCGGGAACTGCTCGTTGCCGGTGAATTTGCCCGTCAGAAGGCCCCGGCAGAGGCCGCCGTAGGCCAGGGTCGCGATGCCGTTTTCAATGCAAAACGGGAGCAGCTCGCCTTCGGCTTCCCTCTCGAACACGTTGAACGGGGGCTGCAGGCTGAGAACGGGTCCAGCTTTTGCGATCCCCGCAAGCTCGTCGCGGTTGAAATTGCTGACGCCGATGCAGCGGATTTTCCCCTGGTCGCGGACCTTGAGCATCGCGTTCATGGACTCTTCGAAGGCAACGTTGGGATCGGGCCAGTGAATCTGAAAAAGGTCGATGCGGTCGATCCCGAGCCGGGAAAGACAGTCGTCGACTTCCTTAAATATCCGCTCGGGGCTTGAATTGCGCCGGATGCGCTCCTTTTCGTCCCACTCAAGCCCGCATTTTGTGGCAACGACCACGTCGTCGCGGCGCCCCCACTCCTTGAGGGCCTTGCCGACTATCAGCTCGGATTTTCCGAAGCCGTAGACCGGCGCGGTGTCGATGAAATTCACCCCCAGTTCGAGGGCGCGAAGAATAGCGTCAAGGCCTTCGCGTTCGTCGGACCCACCCCACGCCCATCCCCCCGTGACCCAGGTGCCGAGCACAAGAGGCGAAACCTGGAGATCGGTCCTTCCAAAACGGATTTTCTCAATCATTGCAAGCTCCCCGGTTCAAACGGATGAAGTGGTCTTTTCCCGCTCTTCCGCTTTTCCGTGGAGGCGGGTATGCTCAATTTTCATGCACCTGTCCATGACAACCCGGAGCCCCGCGTCGCAGGCCTTCGCGGCCGCGTCGGCGTGAATCAGGTCCAACTGCATCCAGACAGCCCCGGCCTTTATGGCGATCGCTTCGTCAACGATCGCGGGAATCGCTTCGACGTTTCGGAAAATATCCACGACATCCACGTGCCCGGGGATCGATTTCAGGTCCGGGTAGGATTTTTCGCCAAGGATTTCCGTGAGCCTGGGGTTAACCGGTATGATCGTGTATCCCTGTTCCCCGAGGTACCTCGCAACCCGGTTGCTCGCGCTCTCCTCCTTGTCGGAGAGTCCCACGATGGCGATTGTCTTCGCCTCGGCGAGGATGGTGTTGACGTTTTCATCCCTGAGGGGTCCGTTCGTTATAGCGCACTCGGCCATAATTGCCTCCTGTGTTGTTCACATCCAGCGGGTCGCCCCCGCGCTCGAAAGAGCTTCAATTGGAAACTCACGCGATTTTTGTGAAACGATCGCGGCTGCAAGCCGCTCCCACCGCGTGCAAGCCGCTCCCACCGCGTGTTGTGTGCTTCAACCGGAAAATTAGGCGCACCGGGTAAAACGGTCATTATTGAGAAGATAGCTAAGGCTCACGGACTGGTCAAGGAAGGAACATCGATTGAAATATCAAAGCCAAATGGGCGTCAATTTGTTTGACACCCCCGAAGCCAAAAGGATACTACACAGGAGCGGATTACCCTCGTGCCGATATTGTTCGCCTGGGCCGCGTTGACGGCTGTCATGACACCTTGGAGCAATTCCCATGATGGAAATATCTTCCGTGCTGTTTATTTGCCTGGTTTCGGCGGCTCTGCTCGCGGGGGCCGGGTTCGTGTTTCTTCTCGTGCTGCCGGGGATCAGGCGCGCCCACGAGCGTGAAAAGGCGGAGTTGGAGCGCGATCTCTCGACTATTACGGAAAGGCTTTCGGCCAGGGAAGAGCAGATCGGCTTCCTCAACGCGGGCGCGGAAAAGAATTCCCGTGAGATTTCGCTCCTTACCGATTCGGTCAAGAGCGAATCGGAGCGCAGGGCCGCGGCGGAAGAGAAAAATTCCCGGATACCCGATCTGGAATTTATACTCAAGGCGCGCGAGGAAGAGATCGGCGCTCTTCGCGAACAAAACACCGCGCTTCTTTCGAAGCTCTCGGAACTGGAAACCCGCCTCGTCGAGCAACAAAAACTTGCCTCGGAGAAACTCTCGCTGCTAAACGAGGCACAGGTCCGGCTCTCGGATGCCTTCAAGGCGCTCTCGGCCGACGCCCTCAAGACCAACAGCCAGTCTTTTCTCGATCTTGCCAGGACCACCCTGGAACGGTTCCAGGAGGGGGCCAGGACCGACCTCGAAACCCGCCAGAAGGCCATAGGCGAGCTTGTAAAGCCGCTCAAGGAATCGCTTGAAAAGGTTGACGAGAAAATCGTCCTGATAGAAAAGGCGCGAACGACCGCCTACGTCAGTCTCACCGAGCAGTTGAAGACCCTTTCGCAGACACAGGACCAGCTTAACCGGGAGACCACCACCCTGGTCCAGGCGCTCCGCGCGCCGACGGTGCGCGGCCGCTGGGGAGAAATCCAGTTGAAGCGCGTGGTGGAAATCGCGGGAATGGTCGAATACTGCGACTTCACGCAGCAGGAGAGCGCCTCGGGCGAGTTCGGGCGCCTGAGGCCGGACATGATAATCAAGCTGCCAAACAATAAGAACGTGGTGGTGGACTCGAAAGCGCCGCTCCAGGCCTATCTCGAGGCGCTCGAGGCCAAGAGCGAGGACCTGCGCGTCGAAAAGCTTCGCGAGCATGCGCGGCACATCCGGGTGCACCTCACCCAGCTCAGCTCGAAAGCGTACTGGGACCAGTTCAGGCCGGCCCCGGAGTTCGCCGTGCTGTTCCTGCCGGGCGAGACCTTTTTTAGCGCCGCCCTCGAACAGGACCCATCGCTTATCGAGTTCGGGGTCGAGCGGCGGGTGATCCTCGCCACCCCGACGACCCTTATCGCCCTGCTGCGGGCGGTTGCCTACGGGTGGAAGCAGGAGCAAATCGCGGAAAACGCCACGGCGATAAGCGATCTGGGGAAGATGCTCTACGAAAGGATCCGGTCGCTTGCGGCGCATTTTTCCGACCTGTGCAAAGGGCTCAACAGGGCGGTCGAGGCCTACAACAGGGCGGCCGGGACGGTCGAGACGCGCGTCCTGGTAACCGCTCGAAAATTCAAGGAACTCGGGGCATCGGGATCTGTGGGCGCCGAGATAGAGACGGTCGAGCCCATCGAAAAGGTTGCCCGCGACTTGCGCGCCCCGGAGATGGCCACGGTGAGTGAAGAGTTAACAGTGAGCAGTGAAGAGCTAACAGTGAAGAGTGAAGAGTGAAGAGTGAACAGAAAAAACATGCTTCCGAGTGGGCCGCCTCTGCCTTTCCTGCCCACTGTTCCCTCCGCGCCCTCTGCGTCTCGGCGGTGAGTGTTTTTTCTCTTCACTCTTCACTGCTCACTGTTCACTCTTCACTGCTCCTCCGCGGTGAGCGCTTGTGGAAATTATTGAAAAATCGTCCCAAAGATGAACGAAAATATTGACATGGAAAATATTTGGAAGCATATTACGCACTCGGCATACCAGGATGATTCCGTCTCCTCGTCTCGAGATCAGCGGTTCTGCCACTACCTTCGCAAATTTTACCGCTTTTCGGCAGGAAATCAGGTTCGTGTGATTCCGGGACGAGATTGCGCCGTTGTACCGGCCTCCCCCAGGGCCAAAGGCGCGGGCGGGTGGTTTTACGCTTTTCGGACCGGGTCGTGAACGAACGCTCAGTACTCTTGTTTGCTCCCTGTTGGCTGCATGGAATCAACACGACGTAAGTGACAGGTCCCCGCATTCCACACCAGCGCAAGGCCGAAAACCGCTCCCTGATTCGCGCCCGATCTCACAACTGCTCGGCTGTCCCCATGACACTCCAGCACACAGGGGTAAGTCCAAAGGTAGGCCCGTATCCTGTCCGGGACCTTCCATGCATCCGGTGCAAAGCGGGGGTGGGTGGGGGAATTTGCGATTGATTTTCTTACAATAATTTGTTTAAAAGGGTTGACGTCCCCTTGAGGAATCCATTACAAGCCGCCGCCAAACAAAAATTCTCCGGTTCCAGGCTTTTCGTTGAATGGGATAGTCTTTTCAGATATATGAGCGCTGCGAGAACGGCTCCCCTGTCTGCAATCCAGCCCAGATGTCCGTGTCGATTCGTGGAGATTGCGCCCATTGCTTGTGGGGTTCTCGATATTTGTTTTCAATCAGCTTAGGAGGATAAGCATGGTTAACACAGTAACTCAAAGTATTCTGGTGGTCGGGGGCGGCATGAGCGGACTCACCGCCGCCATCGAAGCAGCAGAAGCGGGCCACGAGGTCTATCTCGTGGAGAAGAATTCTTATCTTGGAGGCCGAGTCGCCCAGCTTCATCAGTATTTCCCGAAGCTGTGTCCCCCCTATTGCGGACTCGAGATCAACTTCCGTCGGATAAAGAATAACGGCAAGGTCCGCTTCTTCACGATGGCCGAGGTGGAATCGGTTTCCGGCCAGGAAGGCAACTGGGACGTCAAGGTCAAGCTGAACCCCCGGTATGTCAACGAGAAGTGCACGGGCTGCGGCAAATGCGGCGAAGCCTGCGAGATGGAAATCGACAACCCCTTCAACTACAACATGGACAAGATCAAAGCGGCGTACCTCCCCCACGACATGGCTTTCCCCCAGCGGTACGTGCTCGATCCGGCGTTGGTAAAGAGCTCCGAAGCGCAAAAAGTAAAGGAAGCCTGCCCCTACGATGCAATCGAGCTGGACATGCGGGCCAAGAGCTTCGACCTGAACGTCGGCGCGATTGTGTGGGCGACGGGATGGAGCCCCTACGATCCCAAGAAGCTGGATACCCTCGGCTTCGGACAATATCCCAACGTGCTCACCAACGTGATGTTCGAGCGCCTCGCATCGTTTGGCGGCCCGACCCAGGGCAAGATCGTCCGCCCCTCCGACGGCAATGCGCCTCAGACTGTGGCGTTTGTTCAGTGCGCCGGTTCGCGCGACGAAAACCACCTGCCTTTCTGCTCCTCGATCTGCTGTATGGCTTCGATGAAGCAGGCCACCTACGTGCGTGAGCAGTATCCGGACGCGAAAGTCTATATTTTCTTCATTGACATCCGTGCAATGGACCGGCTCGAAGACTTCTACGCCAAGCTGAAGGAGGACGCGAACGTCGTCTTCTTCAAAGGCAAAGTGGCCAAAATCGAGGAAGAGGCCGGGACCGGCAGCCTGATGCTCAGGGTCGAGGACACCACCTCCGGAAGCCTGAACCGGATCAAAGCGGACCTCGTGGTGCTCGCCACCGGCATGCAGCCGAATACTTCGATTTCGCCCGTTCCCGCTTCCATTCCGTACGACGACTACGGATTCATTCCTTCGGTTGAAGCGAAACCGGGCTTCTATGCCGCCGGCTGTACGAGAACCCCCGCGGGAGTGTCCGAATCCGTTCAGGACGGCACGGCAGCAGCACTCAAAGCCATACAATCCGTTGCCAGGAGGTAAACTCAATGGACAAAAAGATCGCGGTATATATCTGTACGGGATGCGGCATTGGGGATGCCCTGGACATTGACCAGCTCACAAAGGTTGCCAAATCCGACTGCAAAATCCCCGTCATTAAGAATCACCCGAACCTTTGCAGCGCCGAAGGCGCGCAGCTCATCAAGGACGACATAGCCAACGACGGCGTGAACACGGTCCTTATCGCCGCCTGTTCACTGCGCGTGATGTACGACGTTTTCAGTTTCGAGGGAACCATAGTCGATCGCATCAACCTTCGCGAGCAGGTCGTCTGGAGCCACCCGGCAAATGACGAAGACACCCAGATGCTGGCCGAAGACTACATCCGCATGAGCGCCGCGCGGATGAAGCAGACCTTTCTTCCCGAGCCTTATATGCCCGAGCAGGAAATGTCGAAAGACATCCTGGTTGTCGGCGGCGGCACGACCGGTATGACGGCGGCCCTCGAAGCGGCAAAGGCCGGATACTCGGTCGTCCTGGTGGAAAAGGAAGGCGAACTCGGCGGTTTCCAGAAAAACGTCTCGAAAAACGTTACCTTCCCCTTCAAGGAAGTACAGGCTAACGAAATCGGCAAGCTGATCTCGGCCGTTCAGGGCAACGATAAGATCAAGGTCCTGACGGGCTCGAAGATGGATAAGATCAGCGGCGGTCCGTGCGTGTTTACCGCCACCGTCAAGCAGAACGGGTCGACCAATGACTACAACGTCGGCGCGGTCGTTCTTGCCGCCGGGTGGAAACCCTACGACCCGGAAAAGCTCGATGCCAAGCTCGGCTACGGCGCATCGCCCAACGTCATCACCAACGTCCAGTTCGAAGAGCGCGCCCAGTCGGGTACGATCACGCGGCCCGCGGACGGACGGCCCGTAAAGACGGTTGCCTTCCTCCAGTGCGCCGGGCAGCGCGATCCCGAACACCTGCCGTACTGCTCGTCGGTCTGCTGTTTTACGGCCCTCAAGCAGGCCATCCAGATCAAGCAGCAGGACCCGAAATCAAACGTCTTCGTCTTCTACAAAGAGATGCGCACGCCGGGACAGGGTGAGGATTTCTTCCGCAAAGCACAGCAGGAAGGCGTCATTTTCGTTCGCAGCCAGGCCCCCGAAGTCCTTACGAGCGGCGGCAAGCTGGCGGTCGAAGCCCTTGACGAGCTGCTCGGGGAAAAGATCCTCCTCGATGACGTCGACATGGTGGTGCTCGCGACCGGCATGGTCCCGGTGACTGCTTTCGGCGAGGATTTCAAGGCGAAGAAGCTGGAGGAAGGGGAAGAGAAAAAGGATGACACCGTGGTCCCCGCGGACGCCATTCTGGTCTCCGACGTTCTGAACCTCCAATACCGCCAGGGACCGGAGCTGCCCGGCCTCCAGTACAACTTTCCCGATTCCCACTTCATCTGCTTCCCGTATGAGAGCCGCCGCACCGGTATTTACGCGGCCGGCCCCGTGCGCCGCCCGATGGGCCTCTCGAATGCGATCGAGGACGCGACGGGCGCGGCGATGAAGGCCATCCAGTGCGTCGAGCTCACGAGCAAGGGACAGGCCGTCCACCCGAGGGCGGGCGACCTGAGCTATCCCGAGTTCTTCATGCAGCGCTGTACGCAGTGCAAGCGTTGCACCGAGGAATGTCCGTTCGGCGCGATCAACGAAGACGAGAAGGGCAACCCTCTGCCCCAGCCCACTCGCTGCCGACGCTGCTCGGTGTGCATGGGCGCGTGTCCCGAGCGCATCATTTCGTTTAAGAACTACTCGGTGGGCATGGTCGGCGACATCATCAAGTCGATCAACGTTCCCGACGAATACGAAGAAAAGCCGCGCATCCTGGTTCTTACGTGCGAAAACGACGCCTATCCCGCGCTGGATATGATCGGGCTTCGCAAGATGACGTACAACGCATGGATGCGCGTAATTCCCGTCCGTTGCCTCGGGTCGCTCAACCTGGTGTGGATCGCCGACTCCCTCTCGAAGGGCATCGACGGTATCCTCCTTTTGGGCTGCCGCCACGGCGACAACTATCAGTGCCATTTCATGAAAGGCAGCGAGCTGGCCAGCATCCGCCTGAGCAAGGTCCGCGAGACCCTGGACAGGCTGGTGCTCGAGTCGGATCGCGTTCGGTTCGAGACCGTTTCCATCACTGATTACGACAAGCTCCCCGCTCTCCTTGACGAATTCGCCGACAGACTGGTCGAAATCGGTCCGAACCCCTACAAAGGCTATTAGAATCGCTGTTCGGGAGACCGCTCCGGATTTTATCCGGGGCGGGGTCCCGGCTCATTTGCCCCTTCCCCCCAAGGGAGCAGGGCCGGACTTGACAGCCGAGGAGGAAACGGATGAGCAACAAGGTCGATCCAAATTTAATAAGGGATTTGGAACACTTCGGACTGAAAGACGCAAGCAAGTGCTACAATTGCGGAACCTGCACGGCCATCTGTGATCTGGCCACCCCCGAAAACCCCTTCCCCAGGAAACTGGTCAGATACATCCAACTGGGACAAAAAGAGAAAATCCTGCATTCGCCGGAGCCGTGGCTCTGCTATTACTGCGGCGACTGCTCGATCAGGTGCCCCAGGGGCGCCGAGCCCGGCGAAACCATGATGGTCCTGCGCCGCTATCTTACATCGCTCTATGACTGGACCGGTTTTTCGCGCAAGTTCTACACCTCTGAAACGTTTGAAATAGCCGCGGTCACCGTCGTCGGCCTGCTCGTGGGGCTCGGCATGATCGTCTGGGGCATGCAGGCGCCCAATCCCAACTGGCAATACCCGGCTATAAATTCCATCTGGCCGGCCCACCAGGTCGAAATAGCGGACCTCGGGATGGCGGCGATTCTATCGTTTCTGCTGCTCAGCAACGTGTACAGGTGTATCCGGGCCACCCTGGGAGACTTATGGGGGAAAATCCCACTGAGCTATTTCAAGGATGAAATAGTGTTCCTCCTCACACACGTGGCTACCCAGAAGGAATTCGGGAAGTGCAAGGACAGGCAGCAGTGGATCGTGCACCTGGCGATCATGACCGGGTATGCCTCGGTGTTTTTGATGGTTGTTCTCTTCATCGCGGGGCCGCTTCCCATGCTCCTTGAAAGCGACATCTGGCGGTTCCAGCGCGACTACATACCGGGCGGAGCGCAATGGTATTCGATGCTGCACCCCATTCGCCTGATCGGATATTATGCAACTTTCGCGATCATGTATGGGACGACGTATGCGATCATCGGCAGGTTGAAGAAGAGCAAGCCGCCTTACAAGAACACCCACGGGACCGACTGGATGTTCCTCATCCTGCTCCAGTTGACGACCATGACGGGTATCTTCATCCATTTCGCCGGCTTGCTCGGCCTGGTAAAATTCACGTACTTCATCTACGTTGTTCACATGATGGTGGCCATCCCGATGCTGGTGCTCGAAGTGCCCTTCGCCAAGTGGGCGCATCTGGCATACAGGCCGGTGGTATTGTTCCTGCTCAAGGTCAAGGCGAGATACGCCGCCGAACAGGTCGCGCGGGAGCCGGTCCTGGCGGCCAAAGGCGCTTAAGCGCGCGTGCGGGAATGACGGTTCGGTTGTGTGAAGCGAAATTGTTAATCTCCACTTCGTAACATAGCCCGCCGGAAAGCTTGATGATTCCGGCGGGCTTTGTGTTTTTATGCCCTTAGCGCCCCGCCGCGGCGGTATGTCAGGTGGAAAAGCACGTTCCCCAGATGCAGAAGATTTCGCCTCTGCCGATCGAGCTTCGTATGGCCCAGGATATCATCAGCATCGACCAGCCCGTGAAAAGCAGGTCTATGCCGACCATGAGCCCGACAGCCCAGAACGCCGTCCCCGGCAGCCCCGCCCCCAGAAGAACGCCGAGAATAAGCGACAATATGCCGCTGCAAAGGGTCCAGCCCCACCTGGCGGCCGGGCGTATCCGGAATGCCTGGATTATCTTGAACATGCCGCCTGTCAGAAAGAAGACCGTGAGCACGAGGGTCAAAGTAATCGCGCCGCGCAGGGGGTAGGCAAGGAGCAGCAGACCGAAGGCGGCGTATAAGAGGCCGATCAGAAGCTCCGTTGCAAACCGGTTGGCCCCTCTCCATCTGAAAGCGTGAGAGATGAGCATGATCCCGCCGATTATGAATAATATTCCGACCACGACCTCGACGGCGAAGGTGGCGACAAGGGGCAGGGCCACCGCGAAAAGGCCGAGGACCATGAGTCCGATTCCCATGCCGATGAACCATCCCAGGTTATGACGCAACTCGTGTATGTCTCGATACCGAATATTGGATTCGATGTTCATGTGTTCTCTCCTGTGTCAACATCTCCCGTTCTAAAGAACTTGTATAATCTAAGATAGTTGCGGTGGAATGGCGCATCAATGTATCCATTAAGGACCCGGTTGTTTTGGATGTTCGGCTCGACGGGCCGCCACTTTCAGGTCCCGACAGGCCGGAGTGCTTGACCGGCGGGCGCTTTCAAGGTATTGGAATGTTTTAACCCGGGGAGATCGTTATCGGAGCAACAGTTAACTGTGAAGGCAACCGAAGCGGGATGGAATGAGCTTCCTCTCGCTGCGCTGAGACGGATTTCTTGCAACAAGGATTGGGAATAATGGCAAAAGAACCTCAAACAGTGCATTCTTTTCCAAAAAATCCCCTGGAGGAGGTGAGGTCCTCGATCACCTTTTTTAAGGGGAAGCAGTACGTGGACATACGCATCTACTACAAGGGAGATGACGGGGAGTTTCATCCGTCAAAGAAAGGCGTAACGCTCGCCGTGGACCTGTTCCCCGAACTCGAGGCCGGAGTGCAAAAGTTGAAAGAGGCGCTCGACGAGGAATAGAGAAGGGGTGAGAGGTCTCGGGACGTTGCCCGAGTGAGGGGTTGTTAAAAACGACCTCGACTCTTCCGCCAGTCCGGGCGGGGATCAAACCCGCCCCTACCCATTATGGTGGGCTTGGGCCGTCTTTTAATTGTATGGGCGGGGGTGATCCTCGCCCCTACCCATTATGGTGGGGCTGGGCCGTCATGTAATTGTAGGGGCGGGGTTGAGGGGCTGTTGCTCAAAGGAATATTCAAGCTGCGCGACCATTGCGCCGGACGTGAGTCCCCCTCCCTGCGATGGGAGGGGCTAGGGGAGGGTGTTGAATTTTCAAGTGCTCACGACCCCCTCCCCCAGCCCCTCCCGCCAAGGGAGGGGAGACCTCCGCCCTGTTTTGACCACATCTGTCGCAACCTTTGCATTTGGACAACATGCCCTCAACCCCGCCCGGACTCCGCGTGCTGGCTTGGGCCTCGGATCTTATACCCGGCCTCTTAGCGCCCGCCGAAATTTTTCCCTCTGCTTCAGGAAGTGGTCCCGCTCGGGACCGCCTTGCTTTATGGCCTCGTTTATCGCGGCCAGGGCATCCTCGTAGCGCCCGTTGACATAGTAGGCTTCGGCCAGGGTATCGAGAATGTGTGGGGCGGGCTTTATTTCGACCGCCCTGATAGCCAGTTCGAGGGCTTCGGAAGGGTTCCTGTAAGGGTCGGGCGTGGTGGCGTAGAGCCATGCGAGGTTGTTCAATATGGCCGCGTTGTTGGGATCGATTCCGAGCGCCGCGTTCAGGACCGATTCGGCCTCCGAGTAACGGCCCCTCTCGTATAGAAGCCCTCCATAAGCCCCTTGAAGCTCCGCATCGCCGGGGCGCTGGGAAATTTCGCGCTCCAGCATTCCCAACTGGATTTCAGAACGCCAGTTTCCGGCAACACTGCTGTTGTTCGCCCCCATGCCCGCGGTGAAAAGCACGCAAAAGGCCAGCACGAACGCCGCGGCCGCCCCGTAGAGCTTTCGGTTGTGCCGGCGGGTGAGCGCGGGGTTTTCGGAGGCCGCGACAATAAAGTCGATCCTTTGCTGGAGGCTGAAATGGTGCCAGTTCGGCAGATCGATCACCTGGCCGCTGTGGTGGGCTATTTTTTCAAACGACGAGACCAGGGGCAGGGGAGTTCCCAAGAGCTGCAATGCGAACAAGTCGGCCTGGCGCTCGCTGTTTCGGAGAAAAAATCCGAAGATGAACCGAAAAAAGAGCACCATGAGGATTACGAGCGGAACGCTCGACAGGAGCGATACCAGGTAGGCCCCCTCATCGGGCATGAGCGCCCAGCGCAATATGGTGCGGTTGGAAAGGGCCATCAGCACGATCATGTCGGTGAAATTATAGACGAGCAGGATAAAGAGGGTAAAAAGGCCGACAAAAAACAGGAGATGTTTTTTGCGGACGTGCCCCATTTCGTGCGCCACGACAGCCTTGAGTTCCGAGGTATCCAAAATCCGCAGGAGGCCCGATGTGATCAGGATGTAGCGCAGCCCCGGAAGTATCCCGACAATCCCCGCCGTTAGCATCTCTCCGCCAAAGAGGGGCCACAGAAAAAATCCCCCGAGCCGGAAGCCGTGCCGCTCGCAATATTTTTCGAGTTCTTCCTTCACACTGTCGGAAGGAAGCGGCTCGCAACGCCACAAACGCACCATGAGCCACGGTCCAAACAGGACAAAGCCGACCAGCGCAAGGGCGACCACCAGAATTTGCGCCGTGTCCGACGAAATAAAGGCGGGCATCTTCACAAGCTGGAGCAGGTCGGTAAAACCCGAGATGAGAAGCCATGGAACCAGGAGAACAACTGCAAAGGACGCCTGGGCCTTGATGAAACCCGGGCGGCTCAGGCGGGAAGCGTAGACGATTTTGTAGGCATCGAGGCTGTAATACCATATCACGCACAGGTGAATCGTATAGATTGCCAGACCCGTCAGTCCCGATATGGTCGAGGACTGGTCGAAGCCCGGAATCAAGCGCAGGTAAAGCTTTATGTTGAGAAGATAGATATAGAGGAAGAGCCAGGCGATCGCCATAATGAAGAGGCGTGTCTGTATGCGGTGATAGCCCCTGGTAACGGCGGAAAGAAACAAGCCCCGCGAAGCCTGCTGCTGGAGCTTGCGAAACGAGGCCCGGCAATAGGCGGCGAAGGCAAGAAACATTACGAGGATGTACCAGGCGTTCGTGTAAGACGGGGCGGAAGCTTTTGCCGGCGGCTGAAAGCTGAAAAGAAGCAGCACCACGACGAAGTAGATTAATTGATTATACATCCCGAGATATTAATGCCTGTTGCCGCGCGGGGCAATGACGCGCCGAGACGGCCGGAGGGCGGTGAACAGTGAGGAGTGAAGAGTGAGGAGTGAAGAGTGAGGAGTGAAGAGTGAGGAGAAAAAGCATGTTTCCGAGTGGTCCGCCTCCGCCTTTTCTGCTCACTGTTTCCTCTGCGCCCTCTGCGTCTCCGCGGTGGGTCCTTTTCTGTTCACCCTTCACCGCTCACTGTTCACTGCTTCGCGGTGGGTCTTTTCCTGTTCACCCCTCACTGCTCACTGCTCACTGCCTTTTCGACTTTTCTTCGAAACAGTCCTTGCGCACCGTCTCCGTGAATTCGACCGGGTATTCTCCGGTGAAGCAGGCCATGCAGAAGGGGTGATTTTCGCGGGTCGCCCCCGCGCCTTCCAAAAGTCCGTCGAGGCTCAGGTAATTAAGGGAGTCCAGCCCGATGAACCGGCGTATCTCGTCGACCGAATGCGAGGCGGCGATCAACTCGCCCTTGGTCGAAAAATCGATGCCGTACGGGCACGGGAACCTGTGGGGCGGGCAACTCACGACCATGTGGATGTCTTTCGCCCCGGCCTCCCGAAGCGACTTGATCCTGGTCTTGGTTGTCGTGCCGCGGATGATGGAATCCTCGACCAGGATGACGCTCTTGCCGTTGAGAAGCTCGCGGACGGGATTGAGCTTCACGCGCACGGAAAAGTCCCGCATGGCCTGGCTCGGTTGGATGAAGGTGCGGCCCACGTAGTGGTTTCGAATGATGCCCATCTCGAGCGGGAGCCGGGACTCTTCCGCAAAGCCGAGCGCCGCGTAGTTGCCCGAATCCGGAAACGGCATCACGCAGTCGGCCGTAATCGAGGAGTTTTCCTTGGCAAGCAGGTGGCCGAGGTTTTTCCGGCACATATAGACGTTCTGGCGGAAAATGTTGCTGTCCGGTCTTGCGAAATAGATGAATTCGAATATGCAGTGGGACGCGCGCCTCTTATTGAAGGGAAACAGGGATCGCATCCCGTTGTCGTCGATGATCAGGACTTCGCCCGGTTCGAGGTCGCGGATGTAGGTGGCTTCGATGAGGTCGAGGGCGCACGTCTCGGAGGCCAGGATATAGCTGTCGTTTAGCTGTCCCAGACACAGCGGGCGGAAGCCGTTGGGGTCGCGCACGCCGATGAGCTTGTCCGTGGTGCACATGGCGAGGGAATATGCGCCCTGCACCTGCGTGAGGGCCGAGACCAGCGCCTCCTCGAGCCCGTAGATGAGATTCCGGGCCATAAGGTGCATGAATATTTCCGTATCCATCGTGGAGCGGAAGATCGCGCCCTGAGATTCGAGTTCGTGGCGCAACTCGACCGCATTGACGATGTTGCCGTTGTGCGCGATGGCGTAATAGTCATTTCCGTGGAAGACCAGGAAGGGCTGCGCGTTTGCCAGAAGCGATGAGCCGGTCGTCGAGTAGCGGACGTGGCCCACCGAGATATAGCCCTTGAGGGCTTTGAGGGTCTCTTCCTTGAAAACGTCGTTTACCAGGCCCATGTGCTTGAAGTTGTTGATCTGGCACCCGTCCGATACGGCGATCCCGGCGCTTTCCTGCCCTCGGTGCTGGAGCGCGTAGAGGCCGAAGTAGGTCAGCTTGGCCGCGTCGGGATTTCCGTAAACCCCGAATATCCCACATTCTTCCTTCCTTGTCGGTACGAAAATCTGGCCGGAGGAAGTCTCTGAACAAGTCATCTTCTTGTAATCAGGCATCAGCCCGTCTCCATCCCGCCGTCCCACGAAAGGTCGATGCCGGCGGGTCCTGTTTGCTTATTTTCAAACGCCGCATTAAACGTAGGGTGGGGGAGCGCAGCGGAGTGGCTTTTTGTGCCCACCGTCATCCTCGGGTGCATGGATGG
>JBAQYM010000193.1:0-9402 GCA_049300095.1 Syntrophobacteraceae bacterium | reverse complement strand
GAATAGGGGTCTAAGAGGCTCTAAGCGTCAACGGGGTCCCCCGCTCGGCATTTCCGGCTTCCGCTGCTCAGGATTCCAAGGCATCCGGGAGGGCTTCACTTTTATTCATAAAACCATGCGGCGAAGTGGTTAGCTCCCGTTGCCAGCCGGGGCGGGGGGAGCGGACTGCTCGCCCCCCCGGCCCCCCGCCCCGGCTGGTTCTGCTTTCGCCTTCACCAGCCCGATCCGTTTACATATCGTCTCGACGCTTCCGGCGCCTGTCATCACTGTGGCACACGATCCGTTTACCTCCAAAACCGATGTCCCCGGCGCTACCTCATCGACTGCGATCATGTGTCCAGATTCATCTTGAACGGTCGCCTTCCTTCCCATGACAGAGCAGAGAGTGTATTTTTTCCAATCGACACCGCTTGTTTTCGGTTTCACCTGAACAGGTACGGACTTCCGATCATCGACACGAGCCACTTGTGAAGGAGGCTTGACAACCTGGCTATTAGTTCCGGAAGCGCCGTTCCGGGAAAACATATTCGGTACAGCATATACAAGGCCGTAAACCAGAAGGCCCACCGCAACAACGATTGCAGCCGAGGCATATTGAAGAATCCGCGATTTCGGCTTGTCCGCGCTCTCCACGTCGAAGCTCTCATAGGCCCTGAAAACCTCTTCTTTCTTCGGGAGCTTTCGCACTCGAAAACGGGAACGCCCCACCTTGAAAATGTAGACAAAATGATCGATCACAGCCGACTTGTTACCGGATATCTCATATTCGGCCCGCTTGCGTATCCCCCGGTCAAGATCGGTTGCGTCCTGTGTAATGAGCCAGATGTCCATGCCGATATGCCGATGCCAGGAGAAGAACTCCTTAATTTCCGGGGTCTGCTTTTCGAAGAACTCCCACGCCTCATCCACTATCAAAAGAATGGGACGCTGGTATTTACTCTTCGCCTCATTCACCAGCGGCTCAAAGTTCTTGATCGTAAAGAAACTCTTGGGATCCTCTGTCAGGTCCCGCCAGTCCTTGATTAACTCGGATGCAAAGAAGTCCTTTTTGAAACCCTTGATGTTGTGGAGGATGAAGTACTTATCCTGCACCCCAGAGAACATCATCTCATGCATGACATAGTAGGACTTCCCGCAACCCGGAATACCCGTATGCAAGATGATAGACACTATGCCCTCCTGAAAGGGATTGCCTGTTGACGCTCTCGCGCTTTAATTTTCCAGCAACTATCGCACACCCGATCCCATTCCGCTGGTTCCTCGACCACAACCAGGAACCTACGCATAATAGACAGCCCGCAAAGCGTCTTGCTCGTTCCTTTTCTTGGCACGTGCACATAGTTTTCTACGCCCTTCTTCATCCGAACATCCTTTCACTCGGTTGTGTCCTTCACAGCTCTTTCGGGCATCCCCTTTTCATCAGTAGCGAACACGAAATATTGCTCATCTCTCAGTACATCTATCAGCGTCCGTATAACGCCCGCTCCATACTTAACATCCCCTCCCTTTTGTCTTATTTTCGCTTCGATAATGGCCCACTTGATTTCCGAATCCAAAAAATCCGCGATTACCTCCCGCGTCTTCATTTCCTTCTGCTTAATTTTCCCAATCCTACTGAGCTTTGCCATCCTACCACCTCACGAAAGGAATCTTCCGAAGGGTCCACTTGAGAAGGATCACGGACAGCATGAACGCGAAGCACTCAGGCACCCTCAGTGTTGTGAGCAGCCACGCGCCCAGGCTCGATATCGATCCGGCATCAAAGGAGGATACAAGGGCCGATGGAGTATTGATCCCACCCACTTTCTGAACCACCCAGGTAAGAACCTCGTTCAAAATACGCGCAACCAGGTTGTAGAGGACAACAACCAGAAGGACCTTTACCAGAAAGCCGCCGAGGAACGCTTTCCACGTCCCGAACAGCACACTAAGAGAGCCGATCAACGCCCTTGCTATTGTTCCAAGAATTGCACCCATGATTTATTCTCCGCTACTGAAGAGGTACATCGTCCACCGCACCCCACAAAATGCTAACAGGATGTTTCCCATCAGCCCAAGAAAGTACCCGTAATTGACACCGAGCAACCCATCTTCGTTGAAGTTCATGCTCAACTGGAAACTTCCTTCCGTGAAGCAGTACGGCATTTGCAACTGTACCACCGGCGATCCGCCCCCCGCCGTTAGTTGAATGTTCGTGAGAAGCGAGACGACAGGAAGAGATCTTATTGCATTCCAGAAATTATCAAGGTAACCCGGGATCGGAGTCTCGGAAGGGACCGCTGGATTCCCTTCGGCCTGCAATGTCGGTATATCTCCGACATTTTCCTGAGCGGCTTCGTTTACTCCTTGCTTGACACCATCCTTAACGTCCGCCTTTGTCAAAGGAACCGGATTGACCAATGGGTCCGTTACGTCCTTACCCTTGTTTGCCGCAATATCTTGCGCCTGTTTTTGCGTGATCACAATCGGAGGAACCCCCGCCCTAAGAAGGTCCCTAATCGCCGCCAAATCGGCCGCAGTCATCCCAGGCACCGCCGCAGGCGGTACTAATTGCGGCGGTGGAGCCGGCATCGCCCCAGGCACCGGTATCGCCTGTCCGAGAGGCGGAAACTTCGCCCGCCATTCATTGTAAGGGTCCGCTACCGCATCCACTGCCGCAGATGCCACGCCTTGAGCCAACCTCCTAATCTCGTCATCCATGGAAACCGAATCAGCGGCCACAAGCGACTTGATCTGTGCAGCGGTCAACGGAGCCATCCCTTGAGTCAGATATTCAGGGTGCTCCGTTGAATAGATAAAATATTTCACCGCACCGTATCCTTCCGGGATGCCCACGGCCCAATATTCATAAAGCCCCGGAACATTTCCGTTCCACACGCCTACCGTATCACCCCGGTAAGCGACAGCCGCCGCATAAGCCGTAGATCCGCTTGCGAAGTAACTCACCTGATTTGGCTGATTCGCCCCCGGAACTGTTATATCAAGACCCGTACTCGGCGCTCCTTGCGCCAGCCCCATAGGCCCATCAGGCCCCGTCAGCACTCCGTTCAGATACTCAAGGCCCTTGTACACAGCATACGCATACAAAGCGAGACCGCCTGCCACGCCTAAAGGCACCGCCGCTTTAATCACAATACCCGCGATCCCTGCCGCAGATTCCGCAGCAAGCGCCAACGCAACCCACCCCGTAGCGCTGTAGTAATTGAACGTTTGCAGCCCTACTTTTCCGGCCATGCACAGCGTATTATCCACCTGCGACCAGAACATGCCATTCTTGCTAATCTGGAAAATATCCCATACTGATGACTGCGCTCCGCACGGCTCCGCCCCGATCCCGCTGAGTAGGACCATCACCACGAGAACCACGGCCCAAATCTTCATTCTTCGAGGATTGATTTTCATCACGCACCCCCGCATCTGATGCCGATCACGAAGGACATGCCCCCGGCGATCCCGAGTAGCGAGTAGATCAGCCCTTGGTAATTGTAGGCTTCCGGTGTCACCGATCCCCGAGACACTTTCAGGCTGACAGTTGATCCCGCAGAAACGACGCTCCCACCCGATGGACTCTGAAAAAAAACGTTCCCGGCCGTTTCGATTGCGTATTCAAGGCTGCTCGATGCAACCAGCCCCGCCCCGGTTATGGCCCCTTCAGCGTTTGCCTGACTCATCCCCACCACGTTTGGAACAGTGGTTTGAGCATGTACCAGTACAGGACACATGAGAGCCAGGACCCCCACAAAAACAGCAATTCGGATTCCATTCACGCGCACCCCCTTTCTTTTGCCGCGCCTTTGATTTTTTGCATCAGCTGACGTCCGATCCACTCGGTGTAAGCCGGGGGAATCGCCTGGGAAAGTTCCTCCCTGGTCATCCACTCAATTCCCATAGCCCGCGACCACAGCGCCTTGTCATCACCCTTCCCCCGCCCGTGCCCGTAACAGCCAACAACTCTTGATTTTCCGACCAGCCGGTGCAGTGGCGGTTTATCCTTCACGTACCTTCCGTGGATACATTCGGGGACCATCACAAAGAACGAGCATTCAAAAAGACGGTGCCTTTGCACCAACAACCCGAAAGACGATCCGCACAAGATGACTGGTTTTCTCAGCGGGGCACCTGGAACATTTTCAATCACGTAAGGCTTTCCTGTCTTAATCAATAGTTCCCGGACCGGCTCAATAAGTCCCGGATGGTTTTTGTCCCTTCCCTGTGACTTAAGCAGCCCCGTCGACATCCGGGTGTATTTCTGGCACGGTGGGCTCACGTGGATCGCATCGAACTCATGACCGTGTTCGAGAATAAACTCAAAAGCATCCCCCTGGTGAAACTCGAACGGGTATCTTTGTTGCGGCTCAATGTCGATTCCAACAACGTCGAACCCGGCGCGGTGATAACCCATTCCTGCCCCACCAGCTTTGCAAAACGCGTCAAGAATACGAAAGCCCATCTTAGAACCCTCCACCTCTCAACGAAAAAGGGGGACCCCGGATAGGGCCCCCCCTTCATATGCATTAGGCAAGCTCCGTCCGGGTTCTAGCGCAGTACGCTCTTGGACCTGCGGAACAGGGCCATTCCCACGCCCACGGTGAGCATGGCAACGGCGATCGTGCCGAGGACGGTCCAGTCGAAGGTGGGAGCGGTGACCGTAAAGGGAACGTCAGCCGCGAAACACGAGGAAGCCGCGAGGAAACCGGGAATTGCCAAAAGTGCCTTTTTCATGTGTTGCCCCTTTCTTTGTGTGCGTCTCCCGACGCTCTTGTGCGTTATCTCAACGCTCGATTTAAAACCCCGATGAACCAGCCGATCATGAAGCCGGTTATGCAGATTTGAAGACCGACATTGAACAGAGCTTGCCCTTCTGCCGCTGTCATGGACTACAAGACCCCCTTTCCTGGTCCGTTGCTTGCCGGGACGCTCGGACTCTTCCCGTTTCCGTTCTTGAAACCCCAAAACGTGTAGGTCACAACCACGGCCCCGGACCTGTCCACGTATCCCCCATCGTTTGCCGGGAGGCGCACCGCTTCACCGATCTTCAGCCCGTGCGGCTCCTGGCTCATGTCGGAAACGTTTACAAGCTCCGCGAGCTTTCCCATGGTTTCAAGCACCTGGATCACGCGCCGATCCGCCTTGCCTTCCTTCCCTTGAAAGGTTTCCATGTTGACAATTGTTCCCTCAATGACCGGCATAACTTCTCCTTTCTGTTTTTTCCTCGTTTTGGATCGTTGACATAGCCTTGTTCGCCATGCACTCGATCACTTCCAACCCCTGCCGGTTCTCACCCGGACACGTGCCCGCTTCGAAATCCCGGCAATTCTCACACTTCAGCCCATCCTCACAGGCACGAGCAAAATGGAGCGCCGACTCTACGAGGATTTCTCCGAAAAGCAGCCTCGACATTTTCCCTTTGCTCATACCTTCCCCCTTTCAGTTGATGTCATCCCTTCCACCCACTTCAATCCACCCTGAGTGTCATCAAAACACGCCTCAAGCTGAAACATGTCCATTAGACACCTACCTTCGAGCATGACCTTGCGCCCATCGTCCGACCTGATGAACTGCCCCCGGAAGCACGCCCCGGCGAACTCGCAGTTTTTGTAATTGCCCCAGGTCATTTGAATGTTTTCCCACTTCGTATCCGGGGAATTTTTTTTTAAAAGGGCCTCACGCGAGTATGTGAAAAGACGCAGGTCTTGGTACCATGCGGGGTCTTTGAAGAGGTATTTCAACACGTACTTGATTGCTTTCTCGACTTCGTAGATTTTATGCAGCTTCACAAAACCCATGCCGTACTCACCCCTCCATGCGTCCTCGATCATCCGAAGGACCCACTTCGGCGCGATGTTCGGCCCGCAAAGAGTCACGTGGTAATGCGGGTATCCGTCTTTTTGATCTTCGGTTACACGGATGTACGAGAAGTAACCAAGCTGTTTTCGAAGGAAGAGGATTAGTTTTCTGAAGGCATCCCGCATCTGCACGGCTGCTTCCTCGCGGGTGTACCTCATCCGGAATTCAGCGCCCGGACAAGTCAGGGTGAGGGTCTTGAAGTTAAACCGTTCTCGAAATCCAGCACGCCGGGCATCGTCCGCGATCATCCCTTTTAGGGCCCTCGCCATTACGGCCCGCGCCTTTTTGTCCCGGCATTCCTCGCACTTCCAAGAACCGCAGGAAAGCGCCATCGTCCCAACTCCGGTTTCACCTGTTTTCGTGTTCGTGTACGTGCCTTTCAGAACACACACTGAGCACATCAAAAGACCCCTTGCGGTGTCGAGTTTTTCATCAAAACTGATTGTTTCTGCACCATTATCCCGATTTCCTTCTTGCCCTGATTCACTCACTTGCTGTAACGTAGCCATGTGCCAAACCCTCTACAGAGAACTTCAACAGATGTCAACAGAAAAACTCAACAGCGCAGAAAGAATCAAAATTCTCCGGGAGAGGCTCGAAAGCATTGGGCAGACCGAATTTGCTAAGAAACTCGGCATTCCCCGGCACAAGATTGCGGATATTGAATTCGGAAAAGTCAAGATTTCCGTTGAATTGGCCCTCATGCTTGAGGAAAAGTTCAACGTCAACTTCAGGTGGGCTCTTACCGGCATCGGTGATCCGTTCCAAAAGGATACCGACGCCTTAATTCACCCAGAGAGATGCCTTTCTCCGGAAGACTTCGTCACCTTGCCCATGCTGGAATCACGAGTAATGGCAAGCCCGGAGGGCGAGATTTTTTACGCGGAAATCAGAGACTACTACCCGTTCAAACGGTGGTGGATTGAAAAAAACTTCGGCAGGTCCGAGGAACGGCTTAGTAATCTTCTCATAGTGAAAGTCCGTGGCGACTCGATGAGTCCCACCATCGATCCGGGGGAAATCGTCCTGGTCGATACTTACGAGCCGGAACGCATCCACATCCTAACCGGCAAAATATACGTTATCACCATGCCCGATGGCTCAAGCGCCATAAAGCGCTTGGCCTTGAGCAAAGACGCAAACCGGTTCAAGCTGATCTGCATATCGGATAACCTAGCCGTCTATCGACCATTTGAATTCGAGCTCGACCCTGAAAAGTCCATCAAGCACTATGTTCTTGGAAGAGTGCGTTGGGCGGGCAAAGAATTCGACTGAACCGGGCAGCTATATGGGCCGGGACTATATAACTATGCGCCCCCCGTACAATCTGAATAGACTTGAGTGCCTCCGAAATGTAATGGTCATAACCACATGAAATGACAAGCGTCATATGAAAGGATGGCCAATGATATCCATATCTGAACTAAATTTAGGTTTTACGGATGCTGAGAACTATCAGAGACGCGAAAACAAAGAACTATTCAATAAAATATTCGTTAAAAATATCTTCCTTCAGAGGCTTTTGAACCCAAGCACTTTCTTTTTAATAGGCGAAAAAGGCACAGGCAAAACTGCGTATGCCGTATTTCTTGCCAATAACGTATATAACGAAACTAAGTCCGTGCTCAAGTATATTAGGGAGACCGATTATCAAAAGTTTATACTGTTGAAACAAAAAGAGCATCTTCAATTATCTGACTATACTAATATATGGAAAGTTATAATATTATTACTGTTAGCCGACACACTAGATAAGACTGAACTTGAACACAATCCATTTTCTAAAACGTCCAAAATAAGAGCATTAAAGAGTGCCATTGATGACTATTACTGCAGTGCCTTTTCACCAGAAATCATCAGCGCTCTCGATTGGGTTGAACATTCGAAAGTTACTGCTGAGCTTATTTCAAAAAAATTAAAGTTAGGGGGCGAAAAGTCTACTGATGTTAAATTGCATGAGTCTAGATTCCAAGTCAATCTAATGTACATACAAAGGCAATTTGAAAGCGCTCTGAACGATATTAAACTCAAGAATAATCGTATTATTTTTATTGACGGTATAGATATTAGACCGGGGACCATTCCGTATCATGACTATTTGGAATGCGTCAAAGGTCTTGCTAATGCTATTTGGTCACTCAATAATGATTTTTTCCCAAAAATAAGGGATTCCAAAGGTCGCTTTCGAGCTATTCTACTTGTAAGGCCCGATATCTTTAGCACCATTGCCATGCAGAATACTACCAATAAAATCAGAGACAACTCTGTTTTCCTCGATTGGCGTACTACCTATCCCAGTTACAGAACCTCACAGATTTTCATACTATCCGACAAACTACTTAGCTCTCAACAACCCGAAAGCCTTGAATTGGGGCAAGCATGGGACCATTATTTTCCTTGGACTTCTTACCCGACAAGTCCGGCAAGAGTGCATGACCCTTCTTTTGTAAATTTCCTTAGAATATCCTATTCTCGCCCACGTGATATAGTAAGTATAATGCAAATATTGCAGGATGAATTTAATGAAAAAACATCTAAATCTGGTAATGTCTTCACTGAGAAGGACTTTAATAATAAGGATTTTGAGAATAAATATTCTGAATATCTTATGTCAAGCATTAAGGATCAGTTGGCATTTTATTATAATGAAAAAGATTATGGCATGTTTCTCAGATTTTTCTCGTGTCTGCCTGGCAGGAGGGACTTTAACTACGATGAATACGTCGAAGCGTACAATGCATTTACTGATTATGTCATAAATCATCATACTGATATCCCTGAATTCATTGAGACTCCTGAAAAGTTTCTGCAATTCTTGTATGATACAAATATTATTTGTTTTATTGAGGATACAGAAACCGAACCTTTGTTTCGCTGGTGTTATAGAGAAAGAAGTCCATCAAATATGTCACCCAAAGTTGCTCTACACAAACGCTACAGAATTCATTATGGACTTGGGAAGGCCCTTAACGTCGGTGCGCTTGAGTTGAAACGCTGCAAAGGCGGCCGTTTGTAGGAGATTGTGCGTCAAACCGATATAGCGGTGCATAATACGGACGACAGATGTACGATTGCGTATGTCGAGCAAACCCTTGTAGATTGACTCTCGGCCTATATATCTGCAAGTTCGATTCTCGCCGTCTCCTCTCAGTGGTCCGCAAGTGGTCCGATAACCAAAAATATGCTCATAAGATACCGGAATAACCACAAAATATTTCCGTCTCGGAGGTTCGAATCCTCTCGCCCCGATTATGATTTCAAGTACTTAGGTCGATTTTGGCAGGTGCAGAATCGGTGCAGAGGGCTTCCGTCTGGAAGCCTTTTGTGGTTCGCGGGTAAGCGCATACCCGGCCCGCATCTCATCGAAGTTCTTTTCGAGATATCGATCAAGAGCTTTGTTCGTGGAATGGTCCGAAAGCACCTTCACGTGAGTTCGCTACTCTAAATTGGCCCACTTCGTTATTTTCATTTGGCCCACCTTGACAACCCAAACCGTGTACCCTGATCGAGTCACTTTTGATCGAGGAGGAGGCGCGGTTGGAGAGGAGAAAGAAG
>JBAQYM010000192.1:0-23310 GCA_049300095.1 Syntrophobacteraceae bacterium | reverse complement strand
GTGCGGGGCGGGTGTGTCGCGGGGGGCTGCGTCATGCGCGGCGGCTGACCCCCCGGCGCCGTCGTTTGTCCCGGCGGCAGGGTCCTCGGGGTCCCCGGCATTACTCCCGGAGGCGTGGGACGAGTGGGTCGAGTCGGGGGAGTGGTAACCCCGGGCGCTCCGGGCTGTGTGGTCGGGGTTGGCGGATGTCCCGGTTTGGGCGCAATCGTCGCCCCCGGCGCTCCAGGAGTTGCGGGCGTCGTGGTGCGCGGCGGCTGAACCCCCGGCGCCGTGGTTTGTCCCGGCGGCAGGCTCCTCGGGGTCCCCGGCATCACTCCCGGTGGCGTGGGACGAGTGGGGCGAGTCGGGGGAGAGGTAGCCCCGGGCGCTCCGGGCTGTGTGATCGGGGTCGGCGGATGTCCCGGTTTGGGCGCAATCGTCGCCCCCGGCGCTCCCGGCGTCACGTGCGGCGTCGTATCTCCCGGCTTGCCGGTGGTCCCCGGCCTGAGAGTGGTTCCCGGCGGCGTGGTCTGCCCCGGCAAAGTCTTTCCGGGCACGGTCTGTCCCGGCGCCGTGGGCCTCACGCCCGAGGGCTGGGTCGTGCCGGTTACCGGCGGCTGAGGCGGTTTGCCGGGTTTGGTCATGCCGGGCGTCGAGGTCGGCGCCGGTTTGGTCGTTGTCTTCAGTTCGGACGGCTTGAACTGCACCTGGTTTTTGGGCGCGTTCACCTGGTTGGCGGGAACGATCTTGTTGGTCACCTTGGGCGGCGCCAGTTTGGCCTTCTGCGCGGACGGGGGCGACGCCGTAACCGTTTTGGCGGTCTTGCCCTCCTGCCTCAGGGTCGCCGCCGTCACCTTCGGCCCCTGTTGCACGGCCAGCTTCCGGTTCTTCTCGATCCGCTCCTTTACCTCCATGTGAGGCTTGGAGACGACGTTTACGTTCGAGAAGTTGTGCCTGTGGGGCATGGTGTTGTAGTTTTTTATAACCGTGTTGTTCACGACCGGCGCGCCGTGGTAGTGATTGATAATGGTGGTCCTGTTGATGTTGGTCACCCGCACCGAGCTGTAATTTGCCACGCCGTAAAAAGAGGCCTGGGGAACGACAACCGCGGCGGACACGAAGGCCAGACTCCCTATGTTGACGCTGACCGCCGGTCCGGCCCCCATCACAACCGCTCTGGGTCCCCAGTGACGGTGCGAATAATAGACTTCGGTCGGCGCCAGCGGCACCCAGCCGACATCGTCCCCGCTTCCAATCCAGGCGACACGCCCGGGATACCAGCCAAACTCGACCACCGGGGCCGCCGCCACAACCTCGACGCGCGCCACGGGCGGCGACCAGAACCACCTCCCGTTAACCAGCACCCAGTTCCCGTAATGGTGGGTCACATATCCGAACGGTTCGTCGGGCACCCAGCACTGGTCTCCGTACCACTCCGTCCACCGGCCGACCGAGAAGGGTCTCCAATCCGCCTGCACGCGGGTGGGCCGCCACATGTTGCGGGTCTGGCCCTCGTAGGTGACCTCTTCCCACGTCCCGTTTTCTTCGAGGTCATAGGCGTCATCCTGGATCTGCGGCGGCAGGTATTTTACCGATTCGCCCTTTACCCGCACTCTTTTGACCCACACGTTGTCCCTCGAGGCGTTCCAATCATCCCATCCGGCGTCCACCGTACCCTCGCCCGCCTCGACAGCCTCGGCGTCGGCGATGATCGAGCCCGCGCCGGGCGCCACGTCATACCGGGTGGCGCCCTTGTGGATGAAATCGACCGCGCCGTCAAGGGCGATCACTTCGAGGGACTGGTCTCCCACGTAGAGGTCGAACGATGAGCCGGGATCGGCCAGCATATAGCCAAAGGGGGTCGTCACCTTGAGCACCGCATCGGAACTCTTGTTGTAGAAGCGCGCAACGCCCGAGGCCACGTCCATTTCACCCGCGTCCGGTTTTATGGCGATCAACTGAAGCTGGGTGCTTCCGCCTATGCGGACCCAGATCCCGTTGGGCATGATGAATTCACCCCGCGCGGCCTGGTCCGAGTACAGCGCGTCGTCGATCCCGAACGGGGCGTCCTTTACCGTGGCCACCCAGTCGTTGGTGGAGGGGACAAAGCGCAGGATTTGCCCTTCCGTGAACGCGATGCGCCCGACCATGATCGATTCGGCGCTCATAGCGTCCGTTGCGGGCAGTGCAATCAAGCCGGCGGCAAAAAAAAGCGCGAGCGCCGACCAGAGCCGTTTTTTCCGGATATTCATCTAATTCCTCCTGCTAGAGTTAATGTTCCGCGATTCCTTCAGGCTGTATGAAAGCGATGATCGGGCGTCAGGTCCAGTGGCCGCCCAGATTTCCAAATTAAGTCGAATGATGTTCGAATCGAACTCGAACCCGAAATATAATATCATAGCTGAAGCCATGCAGTTTTTCGCCTGTTTTTAATTCCCCCCCCGGCCCGTGCGGACCCACACTTACAGAAATATGTAGGCTAAAATGTACAGAAGGCCGACATGGCAGGGGCTCGAAAAGCATCTCGGGCAGTAAGGGTCTTCTCAAATTCTGAACAGACCTGTCATTCCCGTGGAAGCCGTGATTAAAAGATATTCCACGTAAATTCAAAAACTTAAAGATAAGGCACTGGGCCGGGGCTTTCGCCGGGGCGCCGAAATCGGCATGCTCCATCCTTTGCTTTGCACCCCAAAACCGTTTCGGCGCACTGACAAGCAAAGCAATAGTTGTTCCAAAAGTGGGCATACAAAATAATCCAATATTTTCAGTAGCTTGTTGGCTGCATGTTCTCGGGCCGGCACTCGCATGTTCACGAATATTCGGCAATTTTCGAAACTGCCGGTTACGGTTTTTGCGCTGATCGCGAAACCGGGGATTCTAAAACGGACCATTTTTGTGGTAATAAACGGTCCAAGTGCTTGCTTTGGCCGCGAAATGCCCTTCGTTGGCGGGGGCCGCCCGGAGTGCTCGATGTGGAGGGCGGGCGGCGATTCGAAAGATCATGAGGATTTTGAAAGGAGGATTATGAAAGCTCTAAAAGTACTTCTCGCACTGGTCGTCATCATCGTGGTCGTCGCCTGCGCGGCGAAACCGGGGGAAGAACTGACCGGCAACTGGCAAAAAGAAGACGGAAGCGTAACGATTGCATTCACCAAGGACGGCAAGCTGAACCTGGCTGGAGGCCCCGCTGCCGTTTCCGCCGCCTTCAAGGTGCAAGACAAGGAAACCCTGCGGGTGGACCTTGGCATTTTCGGGACCGCAACACTGAAATATTCGCTCGCAAAAGACGCCCTCACCATAACCGACGCCAAGGGAGAAGCCTCGAAATATACAAGGGTGAAGGAAGTGAAGGGAGCAACGGAAGCAAAGAAGCCGGAAGCGCCCAAAGCCCAGCCGGAGACGCCTCAAGCCCGGCCGGCGGCGGCCAAGACCCAGCCGGAGGCCCCTGCCATGGCGAAATAACCCTGACACTGACCCCACCCGGCAAATGACGCCGATTGGCGATCATGCCGGGTGGGGGTGCCGAGCGGCATCGAAGAGGGTGGTCGAACGCCTCGGGGAACTTCCTTCCGCTCGTCCGTAAGAAAGACACCCTCCCCCAGCCCCCTCGCGTCTCTCCGGCCCAAGCGCCATCGAAGGGAGGGGGGCCTTTCGTCTCCACATAAAAACGGGCGGGGAACATAGCGTTCCTCGCCCGTTTTATTCTTCATTTTACCCGGTTTTGTGCCGCGGGCCCCCGGCCGCCCTTAGAAGGACGCGGTCAAATTGATGCCGCCGAAGACGTGCACGTCGTCCTTGTCAAACGAATTGGCTTTTATGAATTCGGATGCCGTGTCGCTGAGCGGAAATGCGACGCCGACCTTCGGGGCGACGGTGAAATACTTGCAGAAGGGGATCTTCAAAGCGGCCTGGATCGTCCCGGAATGCGGCTCCGAGTACTCTCCCGTGCGGCCGTCCAGGTTCAGGACCGTCTTTGAGCTGTCCTCCATGATCATGTAGCCGAAGGTCGCACCCACGTCGAGGCTCATGCCTTCGATGTAGGGAAGCGGAAAGCTCTTGGTGAGGTCCAACTGGACCCACCAGCCGGGGAAGTGTCCCAGCACCTCGCGGTAGGCCGTCATCCCCACCGTCAGCCACGGGAAGGTGTAGGCCCCGCCGAAGAACACCTCGTCGGTGTCGTATGTGGAGTTGACCAGAGAATAATAGACGTTGCCAACGGTTGCCGAAAAATTCGGGAACAGCTCGCGGGTGTAGGACGTGGTGATGTCGGTTTCGTTCCACGCCGCGTCACCGTTGTGTTTGGCGATCAGGTTGGGGTTGTGGGTCTTTTCGTGCGTGTCGAAATTGCCCCAGATATTGAGCGAAAACCCCATGTACGCCGCCGTAAATCCCGGCTGAATGACGGCGCTGTTCCCCTGGCTTAACGCCAGCCCGCGGAAGACGTACTGGTTGAGAATGTCGGTTGTGACCGTGGCTGTGGGCTTGGGCGCTTCCGCCGCCTTGGGCGGTTCGGCCGCCTTCTCCTCCGCCTGCGCGGGTATGAGGCCTCCCAGCAGCACGAAAAGGAACAAAACTGTGCAAACAAGCAATTTTCTGTTGAGTTTCATTGTGATAGCCCCCTTTTGGAATGATTGAGAAACGTTTTTCTAATACCAAAACCCCATACTCTTTTCTCCTCCTAAATTGGGCGAAGGCCAGCCGGTCTCCCCAACTCGCCCGCCGCCCCGGAACGGGCAGCGCTTCCGGCAACGAATGCCGGTTCGCATTGCATGACGGTATTGCATGGAAGTGTGAGTCTAATGAGCAGGATTCGGGCCAGTCCTTGGGAGGGCGGCGGAGGTGATGCCGAAATACTTCGCACATCTTTTGATTTCCCGGCTAAGTAAGCGAAATCACTGAGGCGCTGGAGGTCTGAATCGTCGCGCGCGCGGGTGTCCGTGAGCGAGGGAAGCGGGACGTGGCGGAGTAATTTGCAACAATTTTGTCTTAAACGGAAAAGCGGGGCGAAATTTTCGAACATTTACGGCACATCTCCCGGCCGAATATGCTTTCCTTGCCGGCCTCGGGGATATACCTTAGCGGGGTATTCGAGCACCCGGCCGGACGTTGGGGATTTGCTCCGCATGACCCAACTGAAGCCGATTTGCCTTCGCGAGAGTGTCAAACCATGCGCCGGCGAGCGGTCCTGGATCATTGCCGGCGAGATCTCCCGCTCCTCTCGATATGACATTATCCCGCGTCTTATGGCTGTCGGCAAATTAAACCTACCCGTGGAGAAACGCAAATGGATGACAGCGAAATTCTGGACGAACTCGTCGAAAACTTTTACCGGGGCTGGGAAGTAAGGCCCACCGGCGGCGGGTTTTTGATCGTCACCGACTGGAGACTGCCCGGCGACGAGCGCATAGAAATCCACCTCAGAAGGGTCGGCGACAGGGAGGACCTTTTCCTGGTGACCGACGGGGGCGAGTTGATCAATTTTCTTTTCTCCCATGGGGTGGACATCGACAAGGACCGGGAGAGCCGCCGCCTGCTGGACGGGATCGCCGAAAAGCATGCGATCAAGGTTGCCGACTTCCAGTTCGTCAAAGGGGCCGGCGAGACGGAAGTCGCCGAGGCGGTGCGGGCCATGCTCGAAGCCGTCAAAGAGGCCTCCTTCCTCCTGTGGCACAAGATAAAATCAAAACCGGACGATTCGGTGCATTAGCAAGTACCGGTTTGCGTCCGCATCGGCATATCCCCCGTGGCCGGGGGGGGAATGTGGAGGACCGCGCCACCCTTCGAGGCACAAAATGATTCCCTGGAGCCTCATTGAACGGACCCATCCACGGAACGGCAACATGTTCGCGCTCCGATAGCGAACTCGCACTGATTATGGTCATGGAAATATCCCTTGCCTTTTCGCGTAGTGACGGGAACCGGTTGGTTACTACTGGTTGCGCCCCGGCAGCTCGAAATCGCATCCTTGTAGACGGGCATGCGGCCTGGGCGTTGAACAAATTTTGGAAGGTTTGTAAGAGCGCAAGGTGAGAGAAGGCGGGGGCGGGAATTTTTGGGAAGAAGGCATGTCCAAATCATCCTAACACGGTCCATCCAGAAAGGGATCACATCATGAGAAAAATGTTCGCGCTGACAGTGCTTCTGCTTTTGGCTGCATCCAATGCCCTGGCTCAAGGCGGACAGGGATTCACAAGCGAAACACACAAAGCCAATGTCGGGAAAATCCTCTGGGCTAAACAGCGAATCAAGATGGACGTGCAAGACAAGCTAAAATACGAAACGGTCTTCAGTGCGTCCGACCCGATTTATGGCAGAGTGTACCTCAATAATCCCCTGCCTCTGTTAGCGCGGGATTCACAGAAGCCCAACTGCGAGAACAGCGAGGGACGGTATCTCCTGAAATTGATCATCGACAAACAGGACAAGGGGTTCATCCACGAGCAGAAGTTTGAAAGTCATTGGACGACCGGACAAATCACGCCGAGTCTCGCTCCCGGCGATGAGCCCGACAGACTCAATCAAAAGTTCCCCGCAACCTGGATGAAGATCGCGAACGACCTGCCGGCGGGTCAGCATGACGTTCAAGTGGAATTTTGGGCCGGCAAGCCGGGATGTGAAATGAAGTATGCCGAAGGGTCTTTCACGTTCAAGAAAGAGGCGGGGGAGAAAGTGGCGGGCGGAGCAATCCCTAAACCCTTGAAAAAAGACCCCGCGCTTGAAGCGGAAATGATCAATGCGATCAAAGCAAAGGGCTGGAAAAACGAGACTCCCGTCAAAGTGATCATTATCGAAGCCGATTGGAGGATCATCCGTGATGCGTTCGGCAACATCGTGAAAAGAGAAATCAACACCAACACCATCCTCAAGCGCAATGACGGCTCGTGTCGGTTGACCGATCTATCGTTCGATCAAGCATACCAGGGCGGCGAGAAGTACGGAGCGACAAGCCTGTTCGGCATCGGATTGAAGAATATCGATGTCAATTGTGCCGACGCACAATAGGATGGAATTGATTTCTCCTGCTCCAATCCTATCCGGAAGCAGGCGATACGCAGCCGCGGGTGGCCCAGGCAAGGATTTGCCTGGGCGCGCAGCGCAAGAGGTCATGAGGACTTCGTTGCTCGTCTCTGCCTCTCGTCCTCCGGACAC
This sequence comes from Syntrophobacteraceae bacterium, assembly GCA_049300095.1. Taxonomy (GTDB): domain Bacteria; phylum Desulfobacterota; class Syntrophobacteria; order Syntrophobacterales; family Syntrophobacteraceae; genus SbD1. The sequence continues at coordinate 16,182 of JBAQYM010000192.1, read as the reverse complement.
GGGCGGCAAATTGCCCGGGCCTTCCGCCCATACAGATCATATGTATTGTGTATTGCGGCGGAGTTCGCATTCAGATTTCATGAAGTGGCAAGAAGTGTTGAATATATTGCATTCACCAGAGCAGGAATGTAGTATCAGAGGTGATCGGGATAGTAAGTTATCCGGGGCTACTCGCGGTTCCGAGCTGATCCAACCAACGATAATGCATTGTGCAACTGCCCGGTAAAGCTATACCCACCCAGGCTCAGGCTCCCGCCGACCGGCGGGAACTCTTTTTCAAGGGAGGAGTATTTTGAATCTTCAGACTATCAGATCACTTGGCGTGCTTTTCGCTGCGACAGTTATGCTCTTTGCCGTTACCTTTGCCGCAAACGCAGCTGATAACGCGCCATCATCCTCCGGGGAAATTAAAATTGAGAAGAGTCACTCGAACTTCGAGGTTAACTCTGACGGCAGCTATGTGGTTACCCGCGACTTGGTCTACTCTGTTTTGACTGAAGAAGGTGTAAAGATCGCCAATCACGCGGGCTTGAGCTACAGCACCAGCCTGGATGAAGCAGAAATCCTTACGGCCTGTACACTAAAGAAAGATGGACGCCGAATCGATGTGCCGGCTTCAAACATTCAGGAGCGAGAGGCCGTTGCCGGGGGCGGTCCGATGTTCAGCGACATAAAGGCCAAGATGATAATTTTCCCTGACGTTGCGGTCGGAGACAGGGTGGAGTTTTCATACAAGCGAACCAGAAAAACACCGCTTTTTCCTGGACAGTTCTCATTCTCCGAGGTCTTTTCGAAGTTTTTGGTCTCCAATGATACAGAAATCAGAGTAAGTGTTCCAATCAATGCCCTGGATATCCGCACGTTCGATAGCGGGGTAAATGGTGGCAGGGTCGAAGACAAAGACGGGCGGTCCCGATGGGTTTGGACATATCAGAATCATGAAATTGCAAAGCCTGAGGTCGGGTCCGTTTCCCCGCTCGATTATGGCTCACGGATAGTTGTTTCTTCATTCAAGGATTACGGCGCCGTTGCCGCGGCTTATGAAGAACGTGCGAAACCCAAGGCCCAAGTGACCGAAAAGGTCCGGGCTCTCGCATCCGAACTAACGGGAAGTGCGGCTACGGAGCTTGAGAAGGCAAAGATTCTCTGTACCTGGGTAGCTCAAAATATCCGTTTCGCCCGGAACTCAATGGGCGTGGGTTCCGTGGTGCCCCATGAAGCGGATGAGGTGCTTGCCAACCGGTTGGGCGATTGCAAGGATCATGTGGCGCTCTTGCAGGCCCTGCTGGCAGCCGCCGGAATCGAAAGCACACCGGTCCTGCTCAATGCCGGGACCAGCTACAAGATGCCCGAGGTCGCTTCTCCATCGGTCCTTGACCACGTGATCACCTATATCCCCAGCCTTGACCTGTATTTTGATTCAAGCTCGGAATATGTTCCCTTCGGTCAACTCCCACATTATGTCCGCGGCAAACCAGCAATTCACACTCGCAACTTCGATGGTATCCGGCACACACCCGCCTGTGACTACAAAGCCGACACATCCACAATGAAAGAGGTCCTTCGATTCCATGAAGACGGATCAGCCGAAGGCGAGGTCAATATAGAAGAGACCGGGTTCACAGCCTCCTTGGTCAGGGCTTTGATGGCAAAAATACGACCTAATACGGAAGACCTGCTTGTGCGGGGCGCCCTGGAAAGCGGCGGTTATACCGGAACCGGCGCCCTCACGAAGGCAGATCCGCGGAATCCGTCTGATAAGTACAGCTACGGCATTAAATTTAAAGTCACCGGAGCGTTGAACCTGCCGGGGCCGGGCGCCTTGAGTATCAAACCGGTATTCCCAGGTGCGGGCCAGGTTCTTTCGAATCTGAGCGGACTCAACCTGCCCGAAATAACACTTGATAACATCTGTTCAGGCAATATTTCGACCGAGGAATTTAAGCTGTTTTTTCCGAAAAATGTAAAGATCGTATCGCTTCCGAAGGACGTGCACCTTACAGATGATAGGGTGAGCTATGACTCGACTTACCGTCTGGATGGGAATTCCGTCACCATCACCCGGAGGTTTGAGGACCGGATTTCGGGACCGGTCTGCACCCCGGATGAAGACCGGAAATACCGATCCATAGGACGAGAAGTACTCAAGGACCTGAAGGCGCAGATCATATTCCAGCCTGCGGACGGCCAATAGCGGTCAATGATTTTGAGGTGGGCTTCTCATCTGAAGCCCACCTTTACATTGTCTGGAATAATGATTTGACGCGGGTGGCTCAGGCAGGAAGTGGCTGGTGCGCGAGGCGCGAGATGTCATGCCGACCTCGCCTCTTGCCTATTCTCCTTCGAACCCGGGCGGCAAATTGCCCGGGCCTTCCGCCCATACAGATCGTATGTTTTGCCGCGGAGTTCGCATTCAGACTTCATGAAGTGGCGGGATACGGATCATCCGACTGCCTGCCTCCGTTTAAATTCTGTTCATCAAAATCGATGATAATTCCGAAAAGAGAATAACAAGTCCAAACCTTCGCGAAGCAATCTCACGCCCGCGCGGTTTGGCGAGAAACGGGCCGATCGTGGACCGGTTCATACGGGCCGGGGGCGAAGGGACCGCGTGATCCGATTCGACGTGGTCTTGTCCGGAGGGTTGTCGAGCTTTGGCCGGAAAAGCGCTCGCAACCCGCAATGTCGGGGGCGGGGAAATTCTTATTTGATCTATTATCCATCGATTCGGGAGAAGCAACATGATGCTCAGACGTATGGCTGTCGTGCTCGGTTTTGTGCTAGCGTTCGCCTTCCTCGTCCAGGCCCCGGTCCCGGCGCAGACGATCAAGGATGCCGGCGACGACACAACCCTTAAACAGATCATCATCTTCGGCCGTCACGGCGTGCGCGCGCCCACGATGGATTTTTCCAAGCTGCCCTTTTCGGTGTCGGTCGACCCTTACCCCCCCTTCCCCGTCCCGACGGGCTATTTGACCCCGCACGGGTACCAGGCGGAACTGCTGCTTGGCGCCTACTTCCGCGACTATCTTCTCCAGGAAGGGCTTCTTACCGGCAAGCCCCGAACGGATGCGGCGAACTCGTATTTCCGCGCCAATTCCATTCAGCGCTCCAACATGACCGCCACCGCGCTTTGGGCCGCGCTGTTCCCCGGCAAGGTCCCACAGGTGCACTCCTTCGATCTTGGCGTGCCCGACGCGGTATTCGATCCCATTGCGGCAGAAGTGGTGACGGTCGACACTGATCGCGCCGTGAGGGAAGTCCGAGGGATTTTTAATAACGGGCATGCGGTAAAGACCGCTTACAGCGGTGAATATTCCGTAATCCGCGGCGCGCTCTTCGACGCTCCGATAGGAACGCGGACACCGCCCGACACGGTGAAACCGTTGCTCGATCCAACCACGCTGCCCATTACTCTTACCGCCAATAAACAAAATGTAAGGACGGGAAGCGTCATTGATATCGGCGGGCTGTCATTAACCAACGATGCGGCCGATCCCTTCGTCATGCAGTACACGGCCGGCCTCCCGCTCGACCAGGTGGCCTGGGGCCGACTCACGCTGGATCAAATCTCCCAGCAGACCAGGACCGTAAACCTCGTCTTCAGTATCGAGCTTCTCACTCCTTACCTCAACCGGTTGCAGAGTTCGAACGCCGCCTCGCACGTACTTCGTACCATGGAACAGGCCGTAAGCGGCAGGTACATAGGCGGATCGTTCGGGAACGCCAATTCAAAGGCGGTTGTCGTTATCAGCTCTGACGGGTACGTGGCCGGACTGGCGGGCCTTCTCAAAGTGCACTGGCAGTTGCGCGGATATCAACCGGATTTTTGCGCTCCGGGCGGAGCGCTCGTTTTCGAGCTGCGACAGTCGAATAAAACGGGAGAGTATCTTGTCCGCATATTCTACACCGCGCAAACTTTCAAACAACTTCGGAACCTGACGCCGCTCACCCTCGATAACCCACCCGCGACAATGCAGCTCATGGTCCCGGGCGGCAGCGATTCAGGCACGAGTTTGGACGTGGAGTTCAGCGCGTTTCGACAGCTCATGCAGCAGGCAATCGGGTCCGAGTACGTGCAGGACCCATCGCAAGAGGTCCTGCCTCCCGTGTTGCACGGTGTCCCCCGCAAATAGGGGCCCGGCTGTTGTTATGTTGGGCAGGGTGGGCAGGGTGGGCAGGGTGGGCACAGGGTCCCGAGGCTGTTGCCCAAATCAGGTTATCGATAAATTGGTGTCAGATTCAGGTGAGGCCGGTATTCCCTGTACGTCATTCCGGCAGTGTCTTTGAGCCGGAATCCAGCGGGGCCGCCCAGTCCTCGGACAGGGTTTGAACGAGTATGAAACTTTATGACCCTATTCGGATGTCTTGGGCCAGGGTTCGCATTCAGAGTTCATAACGCGGCGAGCATCGATCCGCCGCGATGCGCCCGGGGGCCTTTTTCCGAGCGAGTAAGTTTCAAAACCATTGAACGTTCCCGGAGGAAAACCCTTCGCTCAAGCATCAATAAGGTTGGCGCAATCCGATACAGCCGTAGTATACTGCCTGCATCCTCCACGTGGGCATCAAAACTGAGAGCAGCGCCCTGACTAAAATCGAACCGCTTGAGTACGCCTGCTCCTGTGCAGGCACTTTCGCGGATTTGAATATGGATACGTCGCAGCCTGTTCACACCCAACACACAAGAATCCAGCGCAATAGAAAGGAAAGTGGGATGAGAAAAAGACTCACCTGGTCCGTGGTCCTGGTCTGGCTAATCGTCGCTTTCGCTTCGAGCGGGCCGGCCGCAACGGATGAACTTTCAGCCAAGGCGGTCTCGGCGGGCATCTCACCCACAACGATTGACGCATTCAAGGCCGCGCTCGCCGAGGGTGGCTTCAACATCAGGGAGTGGGGCTACGGAGAAGTCGACGTGGCGCAACTGGTCTGTTCAAGGAAATTGCCAAGCGGATACGGCAACAATGCCGGCGGCAACTATCTTGCCATTACCTTCGATATCGACGGGGTGATCGCCCCGAGGCAATTTCAGCTCAGGCCCACCGATGCCGTCGTTCTCATCGGGCGCACCCCGCCTCCGGTTGCGTATTTCAGCTATCGCACGTACCTGTTCAAGCACAACTACGAGGGGCAACCGGAGCCACAAGTGATTTTCGCCAGTTTGGGCGATACTCTCAATAATCTTGTCATCAAGCCGGGAGGGTCCTCCGGTGATCCGTACAACAAGAATGTGGTCGTAATCAGCACGGCCGATCAGGGGACAGACGCGCGAGTCAGGTCGGCGGCCATGTCTGTTGGAATTTCCCCGAACATCATGAACACCGACGTTATTCCGTCCTCGGTGGTCAAGCTCGGCCTGGGGCCGGAATCCGACAAGTTCATTTTACTGAACCGGCTGACCTTGCCTGCATACGGCCATGAACAGGACCTCATCGAGTACATGCAAAATCCCGGAATGACAGTGCTTCATCTCACCCCGAAACAGTCGGGCGCCGCGCCCCCCGATCCTTTTCCCACGCCGGTGCTTCGAGTGCGCGGCACCGGGATGACCGAGGCCGACCTGATGCCCTCGGTTGAAAAGTTGAGGCAGGCCATTCTGGCTGCATATCCGGGTTACCAGGCAACGGAGTTCACGACGCAGGTCTGGATCAACGAGTGGCTGGACGGCATCCAGAGAGAGGTCAACATCCTTGGCGAGACTCGGGACACCAGCTATCTTTGCACGTCGACCAATTTCACGCTGGCCAACAATGTCGATGAGTTCCTGGTCGTCTACGGTGTCAATCACCAGGCTACCGGCAAGGCAACCTACTCGAGCTTTTCCGTCTACCAGCAACCAAAGGAACTCGGAATCAGTGGATTGAACAGCCCGGGTTTCGCGGGAAGCGCCGCCGACTACATTCCCCAGGATTCAAACGTTCCCTTCCTTTACGCCTGGAAGGCGGCGCGCAACTGCGGCGATGACGCCAAGTGCCTGAAGATCGCACTGCCCGAGGGCCTGCCGCCATGCCCCGTCGTAAATCTGAACAAGGACCTCTTTGTGGGATTTCGCGCCTATCTCGAACCCGAAACGGCAGTCGGACCCGCCACGTCGGAGATCCTTTATGATCGCGTCATCAAGTTCACAAAAATTTCAAATTGACGGACAAGCCAAGGAGTGAATCGGGGCCTCGGCCACGGAGGAGACAAGAAATAGCGTTTTGACGATGGAGCGGCATTGCCGGTTGCCTCCGGCACGGGCAAAAGTTGCCCGTGCCACCCGTGAAGAGCCTTCCAAGATACAGCCTCTCCAGTTAGGAGCGCCACCATGTACCCTTCCGTAAAAGAGGTCATTCCGCGAGATGACCACACCCTTTTTCTTGTCTTTGATAACGGCCGGAGAGGGGTCCTCAACATGAAACCGATTCTTGAGTTCGGCGTATTTCAGCGAATCAAGGATTTGGATGAGTTCAAGCGTGTCCGAATTGCCTTCGATACAATCGAGTGGGACTGCGGCGTCGATCTCGATCCGGAATATATATATGAAAAATGCGAGCGGGAATCCACAGCCGAAGCCGATTGACTCTTAAGCGTAAAATCAAGTCTTTGTTTGAAGCGGAGGCATGCAGTCCTGTAGGGTGGACCCAGCTTTATCGAGCCCACCAGAAGAGCCGGTTGAATTCAAATAGTTGATAATCGTAACCTCTTACGCCCGGATACAAGTATCCGGGCCACCCGCCGTTGGCAGGAGTGGGCATAACAGCGATCATATAAACCCCCTCTTGTCTCCGGCACGGCCAACAAAGTTGCCCGTGTCACCCGTGTCGTGGTGGAGCGACCCACGCCGTTGCCCGCGCCTCCCGTCCAAACATACAGATCATAGGTTTTGCGGCAGAGTTCGCATTCAGATTTCAGGAAGTGGCAAGCTGCATTGACATTTGATTGACATGAAATTACGATGCGCGACTACTGATTCGATATTTCTATTCATGTGAGAAGACCGCGATGAATTCAATTAGTTGGTTCAGCGTTATCGCTGCGGTTTCGATTATACTCCTGCTGGATGGCGGGTGCTCGGAGCGTCGGGGCGAGCGGCGGGCAACGACGTATCGCATCGGCCCTATGAAGAAGGATACAAGATGGCTGTCCCCTCGGCCCCCAAGGTTTATCACATAGTCCATGCAGATCGGCTGCCGTCGATTGTTCGCGATGGCTTCTTGTGGTGCGACGCCGAGGTATTACGGCGCAATCCGCCCGGCACGAATATCGGCATCAGTGACATCAAACGGCGGCGCCTCGAAGAACTGAAGCTATCCAGCCACCCGCAGTTACACGTCGGCGACTGTGTGCCTTTCTATTTTTGTCCGCGTTCGGTGATGCTTTATCTGATCTATCAGGGCAATCATCCAGATCTCGGCTATAGAGGCGGGCAGGAGCCTATAGTGCATCTGGAGGCCAACTTGCACGCCGCCGTCAAATGGGCGAACACCAACGGACGGCGTTGGGCGTTCACGCTCTCGAATGCGGGGTCATATTTCTTCGAAGATTGCGCCGATCTCGGGTGCCTCGACCAAATCGACTGGGAAGCGGTGCAAGCACGCGATTGGCGCAGGCACAAAGAGGGTAAACAGGCCGAATTCCTTCTAGAGTACTCCTTCCCGTGGCAGCTTGTGGAGCGAATCGGGGTTCAATCTGAACAGGTCTACCGAACTGTCGTTAATTCGTTGCCGAGGCAGGGATACCGACCAGTGGTCGAAATCCGTCAGGAATGGTATTATTGAAAGAGAGGAGTCGACAATCATGATCGAATACAGGAGCGGCGACATTCTCAAAAGCGGTGCGGAGGCCCTGGTCAACACCGTCAACTGCGTGGGTGTGATGGGACGAGGCATCGCCCTGCAATTTAAGAACGCATTTCCCGACAATTTCGCTGCCTACGCTTCGGCTTGCAAGAAAGGCGAAGTCAAACCGGGTAGGATGTTCGTCTTCGACACCGGCAGACTCATCTCGCCCAAGTATATCATCAACTTTCCTACCAAACGCCACTGGCGTGGCAAGAGCCGAATTGAGGATATCGAGATGGGGTTGCACCATCTTGTCACTATAATTAGTGCCAAGGGCATCCGCTCGATTGCCATTCCTCCATTGGGCAGCGGGTTGGGTGGTCTCGATTGGAAGGAAGTACGTCAGAAGATCGAGGCGGCATTGTCGAGCCTGGTTGACGTGCACATGATCGTCTACGAGCCGACAGGTGCACCGGCGCATGAAGTAATGGCAAACATTCGGGACGTCCCGAAGATGACCGCCGGGCGTGCGGCCTTGGTAGAGTTGATGCGCCGTTACCTTGCAGGACTGCTCGACCCATTTGTCACTCTGCTCGAAGTTCACAAATTGATGTACTTCATGCAAGACGCTGGAGAACCGTTGCGCCTAAAGTACGTGAAGGGAGCTTACGGTCCTTATGCCGAGAACTTGCGGCACGTTTTACGTGCCATCGAAGGCCACCTTGTCGCTGGTTACGCCGACGGCGGCGACGCACCTGACAAGCCCTTGAGCCTCGTGCCTGGGGCTATAGAGGATGCGGGGCGCTTTTTGGAAGGTCATCCCGCTACGCGCCAACGTTTCGACCGCGTAGCACAGCTAGTCACAGGGTTCGAGTCTCCCGATGGACTTGAATTGCTCGCCACCGTACACTGGGTATTGCGGCACGAAGGCACCATTGGGCTTAATGAACTAGCGGCGTGCATCCACGCGTGGAATACTCGCAAACGTCGTTTCACCGCGCGGCAGATAAGCATCGCTTACAAAGTATTGGCAGACAAGGGATGGATTCCGCGCCCTTTGCATCCACCGCTTCCTTCAGGGCGCCAGGAACAATCATGAGCGCCATGTACTCGGCTTGGTTGATAAGCACTACCATTAACGGTAGCAGCCGTAGCGAAGTGAATTAATTGATGTTGCGACGGGCGGGGTAGCTGGCGCTAGCAGGTTATTGGCGCGATTGGAGACACGGAGATGCGGTGGGCAAGCCCTCCATCTGCACTACGCCGTATTGACGCTCATTCCCTATCCGTGGCGGCGGGACGGTTCCACCCATAGCTGGATGAAGGTGTTCTATCTCGCGGGTGGCCAGGATACTTGTTATCCGGGCGCGAAGCGCAAGAGGTCATGACCACCTCGTCTCTCGTCCTTTGTCTTTCGGACTCGGGAAGCTCCCGTTGCCCGGTCCACCTGCGGGAGGGCCTTATTCTGTGGTCCTCATTCTTTCATGCAACAGAAAAAAGCCGAATTTGTGCGGAGAGCAGCGGGTGTTTAGCATTAAGCCGCTGAAACAGGTAGTGAGGCTATTTTCAGGGATTACGTGCACTTCTGATATCCGTCCGTCCGAAGCAATTCTAAAGACAGTTTGAAAATCACGTATCTCATCTGAGCGCGCATAGCCAATGCAGCTTCGCATCGCATGTCCGGCTAATGGTGTAAGTTCTTTCGCAGCACTCGTCTTATATTTTTTGCCTTGTGGAGTACTGGACTGCTGCCCGGCTTTTTCCACCAGCTCCGCAAAAATAGCAGACGCTCCGGATTCTGTACCGGGTAAAGCGTTCCTATACGAGCGAAGTAGATCGTAAAAGGAGGGTATGTATTTGTCGAAAGCTGCTTTTGTACGAGCATTAAACACAATAAAATTAATGGATTTGTTCTCTTCGATGTAGCCGACAGCTTCAAAATTTCCCCATTGGTCCCCTTGAAAGTAATAAATGGCCGCTTCGCTGCCGTTCGGAAGCCTTAACGGGGGTTTCGATTCTGCCCTGTAATGAGGATTCCCATGAGCATGAAATCTCAATACGGTTGCTTCAACCTGATCGCGAATGGACTTGATCTTTCCACCTTTCGAGACAGTTTGACCATAGGCCATAACGGGACTGCCCGACCACGATTCGCCTATCGGGTAGAAGACCATGTGCAAGCCTTGGTTGACTCCGCTCCGGTTGTCCAATACCCATCCCTCCGGCGCGGTAAAATAGAATGCGTGGTCACTGCCGAAAAGCATTCCCGCGCCACCTTCGGTGGCGGCATTCACATTGGAAACCATTATGAACGAGAGGACCAAGATGGTTGAAAGCAGACGCATCGGAACCATCAGAAAAGTCATAAGCATCTCATTCAGTAGCAAGGGCTGCGGAATCCCAGCGAACGGCAGGCCGGAAAGCCTGCCCCACATGGTTTCTCGTTTAAGGCGACGGCATTGGGGATCAGCCCAAAGCAATCTCCGGCCTTTGCAGGTGGAAGGGCGTTGCCTGTTCGAACTGGTGGGCGATGCGGAGGATCAGGTCTTCGCGGAAATGGGGGCCGAGGATCTGGAGGCCTACCGGGAGATTATCCGACGTGAAACCGCAGGGGACCGATATGCCCGGGATTCCCGCGAGGCTTGCCGGGAGGGTGAAGACGTCGCTTAGGTACATCTGGAGCGGGTCGTCGGATTTTTCACCGATTTTGAAGGCCGGGATCGGAGAAACGGGCGCGAGAAGCGCGTCGCATTTTTCGAAGGCGTTCAAAAAATCCCGCCGGATGAGCGTCCTCACCTGGGACGCTTTTTTATAGTACGCGTCGTAGTAGCCTGCCGAAAGAACGTAGGTCCCGAGCATTATGCGGCGCTTCACCTCGGCGCCGAACCCCTTCGAGCGGCTGCGGCGATACATTTCCAGGAGGTCTTTCGTCCCGCCCGTCCTGAGCCCGTATTTTACGCCGTCGTAGCGCGCGAGGTTCGACGAGGCCTCGGCCGGGGCGATGATGTAGTAGGCCGCGATCCCGTATTCGGTGTGGGGCAGGGAAACCTCGACGATCTCGGCCCCGAGGCCTCGGCAGGTATCGACGGCCCGGCGCACGGCCTCCGAGACATCCGGCGCGGTCCCTTCGATGAAGTATTCCTTCGGGATCCCCAGGCGCAGGCCCCGGATCGGTTCGGCCAGGGCGGCGCGAAAGTCCGGGACGGGGAGGTCCACCGAGGTCGAATCGCGCCGGTCGTAGCCCGAGATCGCCTGGAGCAGGATGGCGGCATCCTCGACGTCCCTGGTGATCGGCCCGATTTGGTCGAGCGAGGAGGCGAAGGCGACGAGCCCGAAGCGCGATACGCGGCCGTAGGTGGGCTTGAGGCCGACTACCCCGCAAAAGGATGCCGGCTGGCGAATCGAGCCCCCGGTGTCCGTCCCGAGCGACCCGGCGCAAAGGCCCGCGGCCACTGCGGCCGCCGACCCGCCGCTCGATCCCCCCGGGACTCGTTCGAGGTCCCAGGGGTTTCGCGTGGGGCCAAAAGCGGAATTTTCCGTCGAGGACCCCATCGCGAACTCGTCCATGTTCGTCTTGCCGATGAAAATCGCGCCCGCCTCGCGGAGCCGGGTGGTGACGGTCCCGTCATAGGGCGGGACAAAGTTTTCGAGGATGCGCGACCCGCAGGTGGTGCGGGTCCCCTTGACGCAGATCACGTCCTTTATGGCGATCGGCACGCCCGCGAGCGGCGAGGCGGAAAAGTCCTTCTTGCCCGCGTCGAAGAGCTTTGCCTCCTCCATCGCCTGGTCCGCAAGCATGCTGATGTAGGCGTTCATGCGGGGACCGAGCGATTCGACGCGTTCGAGAAAAGCGGAAAGCGCCTCGACGGCGCCGATCCGCCGGTTTAGCAGCAGATCGTGTATTTCGTGCATGGAAAGGGAGTGGATTTCCATTTATGGACCTTTGAGTTTCGGGTTTACTACCGATCTGCGTTCAAAATCCCCCCTGCCCCCCTTTAGAAAAGGGGGAACCCAACCGGGGTGCCCAAGCGATACCCCCCTTTTCTAAAGGGGGGCAGGGGGGATTTTGAGGCATTGAGACCATCGTGAACGCAACCTGGTGTAGGCGGTTAGCTGCCGGCCCCCGGTCAGAACACCTTCGGGACCACAAAATTCACGCCGTCCGTCTCGGGGGCGTTGCTGAGGGACTCGCGCCTGTCCAGGGACGGGACGACCTCGTCGGGCCGAAAGACATTCTGAAGCTGGATGGCGTGCGTCGTTGCGCCAACGCCCGCCGTATCGAGTTCGTTGAGCTTGTCCATGTATCCCAGAATCTGGTTCATCTGGCCGGTCATCCGCTCTTCTTCGGCCCCGGATTGCTCCAGCCGGGCAAGTTGGGCGACGTGCCGGACCTCTTCCCTCGTTATTTTTTCGCTCATCTCAATATCCGTCCCACGGTATTTTTATTCATCGCCGCCCTGGGCCGCCAGGAAATTTTCCATCGTGCGGCAGTCCCTGAACGCGGCCAGGACCTCGGCGAGCCCCCTGAGGCGCGCCCTTTGCAAAAGCTCGTAAGTCAACTCGTGCACCCGCTTTTCCTCCACGTCCCGCTCGGCGGCCGTGCTGTCGAAGCGCTGGAGGAACTTTGCAAACCGCACCACGTGAATCAGTTCATGTATTACCACATAGGTGGTGAGGGGGAACAGCCCTATGTGCGGGTCGCGCTCGACGGCCCCGCGGATCACGTGGTCCTGGAGGCATATTTTGAAGAAATCCCCCGGCTCGCTGCCGCGCATCCGCTCCCCCGGCCTGCGGAGATATCTGCGTATCTGCGCGAAGGCGATATCCGTGATTTCTTCGCCGTCCAGGTCCTTGAGGCCCTGGATGTCGTAGCGGTACCTCTTCCACTCGGATGTGGAAATCTTGTAGAAGTCGCTGATCAAATCCTCGGAGACTTCTATGGCCCGGACCAGGACCCCGATCTCTTCGGCCTGAAAAGGAACGCGTCTCATTTTCGGCAGCGGCTCCACTCGTAAAATTCTTTGCAGCCGTGATATACGGCTCACTTTCTTATGTACAAAAATTCCTCAGTTAGTTCAACCGGTTCGGAAGGGATTTGCAGGGGCGCGTGAAGGAATCGGCCCCGACCGCGCCCCGACGGGGGACCTTGCCGGGGCCGGGGGCCGCCTGCGGGAGTTGACAAGCGCCGAGGCTGTCTTTACGTTGTATACAAATAATTCCAGTGTATAACAAGCTTGTTATACAGTTTGGGAGAACGATTATTCAAGCTATCGAGGAGTACAAAATGGTTAAAACGCTTGTCAGTTCAGCGGTGATGGGGATGGTTCTCGCTCTGGTACTCGTCGCCGGTGTTTTTGTGGGTACCTCGGCCGCGGTGAGCTGGTCCACGGGATATGACACGGAATTTGGGATCATGGCCGACAGGGACCGGGACCTCGGGTCCCGTGTTGACCGGGACCTCGGCGAATTCCGCATGAACGATGTGAACCAGTTTGGGGATGATCGGGCCTACAGTTCCGCTCGGGGAACCGATATGGACGCGGATCTGGGAGCTTTCGAATTCCGTCCGGAAACATACGGATTGCAGGGTGATTATTGGCGCAGAAGCGGTGGAGCGGGTGGCGCCGGTAACTGATATGCCTGCTCGACTGCTCGCAAGTAGGGAAACCTTAAGGTGATCCGAAACCCCTGCAAAATATGCGGGGGTTTTTTTTATGTGCTCGCCCGGCCCCGCCGCGGCGGGCGGTCCTGCCGCGCTCATTCGGAACAGGCGCGTTTGGCGGCGGCCCCGCGGCCCGGGGACAGGGACCGTCCGTTGCCGGGCGCATGAATGCCCGTGCGGTTGAGGACGGCGCCCAGGCGCTCACCGCATTGATTGTGCTCGAAATAAATGTCCAGGAAACGCTTGACGGTTTTCAGGACTTCCTCCATCGAATAGGTCCCCTCCAACTCCCGGCCGAGTTGGGGGTGCCTTCCCAGTTTTCCGCCGACCAGGATTCTGTAACCCCTCGCGCCTTCGGAGATGGTCCCGGCGGGGCACGCTCCGATGCATTTGCCGCATTGAACGCATTCCCGTCCATCGAGCACCGGGGGCCGCGATGCGGCGTGATCGAGCCGCACGGCGTTTTCACGGCAGATTTGAACACAGGCCCCGCACCCGGTGCAGGGCCCATCGGAAACCTTCGGGCGGCGGGCCCCGATAATGCCGATATCCACAATCTGCGGGCGGGAACACGCGTTGGGGCACTCCGAGACGGAGACCCGGAATTCGTGGTGAAACTTCAGCGGCCCGCCGGCCCTTTCTTTCAGAAAACCCGCGAAATTGCGCCCGGCAAGAAGCTTTTCAAGCTCGGCGGCCAACCGGCCGCTTTCCACCGCGCGGTTTTCGCACCCGCTCGGGCCGAAGCAGGTCTCGATCTGAAACCCCTTCACCTCCTTCTCCATTTCTTTCCCGGACAGAAACCGCCTCCGGCAGGCATCGACGTGCTCAATGACCACCCTGTCGGCCCCCGCGCGCGCGGCCTCCTCCTCGACGTATCCCCTCACCTTCTTTCGCACGAAAAAGGGGACCTTGCCGATCGCCTTTTCCGCCGCCTCCGTCCAGATCATCGTCCATCTCCCATACCGAAATGCCGCAAATGTTTTTGATGTGATGTATAATAAAGCATTCTAACCAAACCGGCATTGACTTGGGTCAAGAAAGGCATTTCTTTATTGGTCCGGGCGGCGTCGGGGCGGAGGATAGACCCCTGACGCCGATTCCGCCCCGCGCCGGAACGACGAGCGCGCAAGCGCGTCGGGCGCATGCTGACGCCGGTTGCCCTTTCAACTGATTTCTGATTTCCAGCCGCCGGACCCCGGCCCCATATATACATATTGTGGCGCCGTGTAATGCCGGCGGTGGTGCGATTGTTTCTTCCCGGCCGCTGTTTTACGGCACGGCGGACGTGGATGGGTCGTTGCCGAGTCGGAAGGAAGGCGCGGATGAAGGAAGCCGCCAGAGAACTCGCCGCCGTCATGAGCCGGGCCGATCCCCTGGCATCTTTTGTCTTCGAATTCTGGGACGGGGAGCGGATCACCGTGGGGGCCCGCCCGAGGGCCACGCTTCGCCTGAAAACGCCCCAGGCCGCCAGGAGTATGTTCGGCAAAGGGTTTCACGGGTTCGGAGAAGGCTACGTTGACGGCGACCTCGAAGTGGAGGGCGATCTGCTGGATCTCCTTCGCCTGGGTCTCGAGGCGCGGTTCTATGAAGGCGCCCATTCATGGTGGCAAAAAATCCGGTTTCTCCCTTTTTACCTCAAGACCAAAGGACTCCCCGAGCGCGCCCGCGGCAACATAGAATACCACTACGACCGCTCGGATGAGTTCTACTCCCTCTTCCTCGACAAGACGATGACCTACTCGTGCGCCTACTTCGCAAGCGATGACGACACCCTGGAGCAGGCGCAGAAAAACAAGTTCGACCACATAGCGCGAAAACTCCGGCTCGCCCCGGGGGACACGCTCCTGGACATCGGGTGCGGCTGGGGCGGGCTGCTCCTTCACTGCGCCGGGCGATACGGGATAAAGGGCTTGGGAAACACCCTTTCGAGCAATCAGTTCGAGTACGTCAACCGCGAAGTCGAACAACGCGGGATGGGTGGGCGGCTTCGGGTGCTCATGGCGGACTACAGGCGGCTTACCGGCACGTTCGATAAATTTGTCTCCGTCGGGATGTTCGAACACGTGGGCAGGGAGTTCATCCCGGCCTACATGGAAAAGGTCGCGGGGCTGCTCAAAAAGGGCGGTCTGGGGCTTCTTCACACGATTTCGAAAGATGTGGAATCGCCAACCGACACATGGCTGCAGCGATACATCTTCCCCGGCGGCTATGTGCCGAGCCTTCCCGAAATCGTGCGCGAGATGGGCCGGGCGGGTTTTTGCATCCTGGATATCGAGGGACTGCGGCCCCATTACGCGGCGACCATCGAGCGCTGGATCGCCAATTTCGAGGCCAATGCGGACAAGGTGCTGCAAATGTTTGACGAAAAATTCGTCCGCATGTGGCGGCTCTACCTCAACGCCTCGTGCGCCGGTTTCAAATACGACGGCACCCGCCTCTACCAGGTCCTTTTCTCGAACGGCCTGAATAACGACGTGCCGATGACGCGGGATTATATGTACGGCAATGGCGGCATTGACATTACATAGGCCAGGGTTGGGTTAAGGAGATTACGTACGATGGTCCGCAGCTCTTCCTTTACAGGCTGGAGGGGAATGTGTCAGCGACTTTGAGACACCCTTTCGGTGAATTTAGTGTAGCTTGTGTTCTTAAAAACACTCCGATTATGTCCGGCAGCCGCTCCGCTCCGCGTTGTGGGGGCTGCGCTCCGCGGCTGCCTGGTTTGTCGCCTTTCCCCGGCATTTTCTAATCAGACCTCAC
>JBAQYM010000191.1:0-23048 GCA_049300095.1 Syntrophobacteraceae bacterium | reverse complement strand
GGCTGATGTAGTCCGTCAGACGAGACCCTTTAGGCAACTCCGCGAGTGTACGAGCCATTTTGCCCCTCCTCTTGTTCGGGATTTGAGGAGAAGATACCACAAAATGGACGCTAAGTGAACAGTATTGTGTTTAAGGTGATAGCGTGCGAGCGGCAAAGTAGCGTTGAAAACCCGTGTCGAAAACCCGTTGACACGTCGAGTGCAAAACACTAATCTTCCAACCGCCAAATCGTCTAATCCTGGTTTCAGGAGCGGGGGACCCGGAATTATGGGGCGTATCGCCGGCCATCCGGCGTAGGGCAATCCCTTCGGCCCGAGCCCGTCAGCTAACCTCGCAGACGTCGAGGGGGACCCATCTTGATGGAGCCCTTCACGGGAAGCTTCCGGCATTTGCATTATGTCGCCGGCGTTGTTCGAATCCGCTTGCCAAGCCGCTCCCCGGACCCTCCTCGAAGGCTTCGGCCGCAACTTCGGCCGAATGCGTCCCTTAACTCCGCCGCCGATCCGTGATTATCGTGGCGGCAGACCGCTGATCGCCCAGAGCGAAGCGCAGTTCGACACCGCCTGCTATTGCGGGCGGAAGATCCCGATTGAGAAATGAGTTGGCGCCTTACTAAGCCTTCCTGTCCTCCCGCTGCTGCCTTCCGCGAAAGACCAGTCGTATGGGAGTCTTGTCCAGGCTGAAGGTTTCGCGGAAACGGTTTACAAGGAAACGCTCGTAGGAAAAATGGATGCTGTCGGGATAGTTGCAGAAAATGACGAACATGGGCGGGCGCACCCCGGCCTGGGTGGCGTAGAAAAACTTCAGCCTGCGCCCGCGGACGATCGGGGGCTCGTGGGCGCTCAGCGCGTCCTGGAGCGCCCGGTTGAGGACGCCGGTCGTGATGCGCCGGTTGTACTGCTCGAAGACCTGGCCGACCGCGGGCATCACCTTCCGCACTCCTTTCCCGGTCAGGGCGGACATGGGGAGGATCGGCGCAAAGGGCATGAAGCGGAAGCGGTACTTGATGTCTTCAAGGAAAGCCTTTTGGGCCTTGGAATCGGATTCGAGGGCGTCCCATTTGTTTACGGCGACGATGCACGCCCGGAAGCGCTCTTGGATGTATCCGGCAATATGCAGGTCCTGGTCGGCCGTGCCCTCGGACGCATCGACCATGACGACGCAGACGTGGCTCTTGTCGATGCTGTGCAAGGCCTTCATTATACTGATTTTTTCGAGTTTCTCGTGGGTCTTGCCCTTTTTTCGGATCCCGGCGGTGTCAATGAGGAGATACTTGGCGCCGCCGCGCTCGAACGCGGTGTCCACCGCATCGCGGGTGGTTCCGGGAAGGGGGCTTACAATGACGCGGGGCGCCCCGAGAATACGGTTTACGAGCGTGGATTTTCCGACGTTGGGTCGCCCCAGGATGGAGATCCGGATCTCGGAAACCTCTTCTTCGGCTTCCTCTTCGGGAGAGGGGGTTTCGGGAATAAGCCCGACGATATCGGAGAGCAGGTCCCCCACGCCGAAGCCGTGCGACGAGCTTATCGCATAGAGCTTTTCGACCCCGAGGGCGTAGAATTCGTCGAGACTCGTCTTGTGCTCGCGGCCGTCGACTTTGTTCACCGCGAAAAAAACGGGCTTCGAGGTCCGGCGCAGGATGTCGAAGAGTATGGGGTCTTCCGGATGAAGGCCCGTCTTGCCGTCGGCGACAAAAAGAAGGATGTCGGCTTCCCCGAGGGCGTGAAATATCTGCTCGCGCGTGGACTGGTCGAAAAAGGAGTCGTTTTTGCTGATGAATCCGCCGGTGTCCACCAGGGTGAAGCTTTTTTCGTCCCAGCTCCCGGGGGCGTAGTTGCGGTCCCTGGTGACCCCCGGAAGGTCGTCCACAAGGGCCCGGCTGCTCTTGCTTATCCTGTTGAAGAGAGTGGACTTGCCGACGTTGGGCCTGCCCACTATTGCAATAATCGCCATCGCGTTGCGCCTTTTTTAGGATTTTGAGTCGGATGCCGCTGTATAAATTGTTTGAATATTAATGTAAACGGCCCATTTCGGCAAAGCGACCCTTGGGCGCCTTACCGATTGCACTTTCATCGATTGTGATATACGAGGGTGCACTAAAAGCGGATTCAGAGCAACGAGAAAGGCTGACACACCCAAATGGACGCAAATGACAAGCCGGGACCCCCGACCCTGAAGTTGGGGCTCGCGCTGGGCGCGCTGGGAGTCGTATACGGCGACATCGGAACCAGTCCGCTCTATGCCGTGAAGGAATGTTTCCACGGCGCGCACGCCATCGAGGCCAGTCCGGCAAACGTAATGGGAGTGCTCTCCCTGGTTGTCTGGTCCCTTACCATAGTGGTATCCATCAAATATATCACCTTCATTATGCGCGCGGACAACCGGGGAGAGGGGGGCATCTTCGCCCTGCTCGCCCTCGTTCCGGGAGCGGACGGGCTCTCGGACAAGATGCGCGGCTTCATGGTGCTGGCGGCGCTTGCGGGCGCCGCGCTGCTCTACGGCGACGGGTTCATCACGCCGTCCATCTCGGTCCTGTCGGCAATAGAAGGCCTGGAGGTGGCAACGGACGCGGCCCAACACCTCATCGTCCCGCTTACCTGCGGGGTCCTGCTCGTCCTCTTCCTCCTGCAAAAACACGGCACGGCCGGCATCGGCAACGTGTTCGGCCCCGTGATGCTCGTGTGGTTCACCGCCATCGCGGCCCTGGGGGTCGGGCAGATTGCGAAAAACCCGGATATCCTGCTGGCCGTTAACCCCATGTACGCCTACCGGTTTTTTGCCGCGAACCACGTGCACGGACTCGTCGTTCTCGGCTCGGTCGTGCTCGTCATAACGGGTGGCGAGGCGCTCTACGCGGACATGGGCCATTTCGGCAAGAGGCCGATACGCCTTTCCTGGTTCGTGCTCGTCTTTCCGGCCCTGCTGCTCAACTATTTCGGCCAGGGGGCGCTGCTGCTCTCGACCCCCGAGGTCGCGCCGAACCCTTTCTACGCGCTTGTTCCCCGGCCCCTTTTGTATCCCATGGTGGGGCTTGCGACCATCGCAACCGTGATCGCATCGCAGGCCATGATCTCCGGGGCCTTTTCGCTCACGCGCCAGGCGGTCCAGCTTGGCTACTTCCCGCGAGTCACCATCATCCATACCTCCGAGACGACCGAGGGGCAGATATACATCCCCGAGGTAAACTGGGTGATGATGATCGTTTGCATCACGCTGGTGCTCGTTTTCCGGGGATCGAGCGGTCTTGCCGGGGCCTACGGCGTGGCGGTCACGGCGAACATGGGGCTTACCTCCGTCGTCTACTTCTTTGTGGCCACCGAGACATGGAACTGGTCGGTGAGGAAGACCCTGCCGCTCGTCGGACTTTTTCTCATATTCGATCTTACTTATTTCGGATCGAACCTGCTCAAGTTTTTCGACGGCGGATGGTTCCCGATGGCGGTGGCGGTCGTGATCGTGGTTATAATGACGGCCTGGAAGGACGGCCGCGCCGCCCTTTCCAGCAGGTTCCGGCGGATTTCCCTCCCGTTCGACACCTTTTTGCGGGACGTGGCCGAACACCGCATCCACCGCGTGTCGGGGACGGCGGTATTTCTCGCCTCTTCTTCCCAGTTCACGCCCCCATCGCTCCTGCACCACTACAAACACAACCAGGTGCTCCACGAGGAGGTGATCCTGCTCACCATCGTCCCGGGTGAGATGCCTTCGGTCCCCGAGCGAGAGCGCATCGGTGTCGAGGAACTCGGAAACGGGTTTTATCGGCTGATTGCGCGCTACGGGTTCATGGAAACGCCCAACGTTCCGCAGGTGCTGAACCTTGCCTATAACGCAGGCCTCATTCCGCGCCTCGACCCGATCAGCTTCTATCTCGGGCGCGAGACCCTGCTTCCGACCGGGGACGCCAAGATGATGCGCTGGCGAAAGAGCCTCTTTGCCTTCCTTTCCCGCAACTCGCAGACGGCCACCAACTATTTCGGGATCCCGCCCGGACAGGTGGTCGAGCTGGGTGTTCAGGTCGAGTTGTGACAAAGAAAATGAACAACTGATTTTCTCGCGATCCGGGGTCTCGTGCTGTTGTTCTGTTCGCTGTGAGCCTTTGCGGACGCGATTTGATTGGGCATTAACGGGGGCCGGGGGCAAAATAAACATTTCACATGACTTCGCGGTCCGTGTTCTTACTTGATAATTATTGTGTAATTCCCGGTAGATGAGAAAGAATTCCCTTATTGTGAAAAATGTTTGCTTGTTGGCCTCTTCCATGTTATTTAGCACAAGAAAGCACAGAAGAATTTCACACCCTTCGTGAAATTTAAGATAACAGGACTGGCAGGGTAGTGCGCATTTTCTCTAGCTGAAATGGATAGCGGGTTCTCTCAATCGTTTTCGTGCTTCGCTCCGATTCCTGATGTTTCAGCGCTTCCTGTTGGCATTCCGGTTTATTTGCGTGTGAATGCCGGCCGGGTCCGGGGATTCCCCGAAGCAGTTTTTTCCTCGCTTTCCATGTTGTATATCTTCGAAGAATAAACGCTTTTCTTTCTAATTTTGACTCATTCAGAAATTTTTGTGTTCGTTGCGCTTATTTTTCCGGATTCGGAATGAAACGTATGTGGCAGAAACACCCTATCACCTTTCCCGCATCAAAAAATGGAGACTTTTTGACATCATGCAGCAGCCCAGTTTGAGCCCTGATTTCAGTTTTCTGGAAAGAGCCGAAGCGGCTGGTCCGTACAATGCTGCGGAATGTTTCCAGTGTCGGAAATGTACAAACGGCTGCCCGGCTTCTTTCGCCATGGACCTTTTCCCGGACCAGGTGATCCGCCTGGCGATTCTCGGCCAGAAGGACGAAGTCCTGCGATCTCGCACGATCTGGGTCTGCGCGTCGTGTGAGACCTGCAGCACCCGGTGCCCCAATGGGGTCCGGATAGCCGAGATCATGGACTACTTCAAGGAAATGGCCATAAGGGAGGGGGTCGGCCTGGCGCAGCCGCAGGTGGCCGTGCTCCATCAAACCTTCCTTGACAACGTGCGGCTGGCCGGCCGCATCTTCGAAGGCGGGCTCCTCCCGGCCTACTGGCTGAGATCGGGCCAGATGGGAAGCAAGCTCAAGGGCGGGGATCTGCGAAACGAGTTCAAGATGGCCCTCAAGCTTTTCCGCAAGGGGCGCCTGTCGCCGATGCCCAAGACCATTAAGGGGAAAGCCGAAGTCAGCGCCATTCTCCGCTCATCCAAATAGACAGGAACCGGACCATGAAGGTAACGTACTATCCTGGTTGTTCTCTGGAAGGCACCGCTAGGGATTATGCGGATTCCATCGACGGGGTCTGCGAGTCCATGGGGATCGAGCTGCAGGAAGTTCCCGACTGGAACTGCTGCGGGGCGACGGCCGCCCACAGCATCAATCATAAGGCGAGCGTCGACCTGCCCGGACGCAACCTCGAGCTTGCCGGACAGCTCAAGAATGCGGACATGCTGGTTCCCTGCCCCCTGTGCTTCAACCGCTTGAAGACGGCGGCGCACGAGCTCAAGGGCAACGGGCGCGGGTTCGCGACACGGCTTTCATCCGAGCCCCCGAAGATATGGGACCTGGCGAACTTTTTCGCTACGGACCAGATGCTCGAAAAGGTCGCCGCAAGCATTACAAAGCCTCTGAGCGGCCTCAAGGTCGTTTCCTACTACGGCTGTATGGCGAGCCGCCCGCCCGAGATTACCGGGGCAACCGACTGCGAGAACCCTCAGAGCATCGACAAGATAGTCAAAACGCTTGGCGCAACCCCCATCGACTGGCCCTACAAGACGGACTGCTGCGGCGCGAGTCTCATGATCTCGCGCAGCGACATGGGCTTCAAGATGGTTGGAAAGATGCTCGATATGGCCAGGCGCGTCGGGGCGCAGGCCATCGTGGTTTCCTGCCAGATGTGCCAGGCAAATCTCGACATGTACCAGGAGAGGATCGAAGCGGAAACAGGCAAGTTCTTCTCGCTTCCGATTATCTACTTCACGGAGTTGATCGGCCTCGCTTGCGGTCTGCCGGGGGCCTCTGAATGGCTGTCCCGGCATTTTGTCGATCCTATTCCTCTGCTCCGCAGATACAGGCTGGTGTAGGGGGCGCCCCCTCGCGCGGACCGCGCGGCGGTGGGCTTGACCCCCGGCTGCTTGAACCGGAGAGGATTAAGAAGGTTGACCATCTCATGTCCAAAGAAAAGGTAAAGGAAATGCGGCAGGGACAGAAGACCGGCGCAGTTACCGTTGTTGGAGGCGGAATAGCGGGTATCCAGAGCGCTCTGGACATCGCCAACTCGGGGTTCAAAGTCTACCTGGTCGAAGAGCAGCCGAACGTGGGCGGCGTGATGTCGCAGCTCGACAAGACATTCCCGACCAACGACTGTTCGTCGTGTATGATGGGCCCCAAGCTGGTGGAGCTTGCAAGCCACCGCAATATCGAGATACTCACCAAGACCAGCATCGAAAAGCTCGAAGGCGAGCCGGGAAACTTCACGCTCACCGTCAAGCGCCATCCGCGCTATGTCCGGGTGGACAAGTGCACGGGCTGCGGCGAATGCGAGAAGGTCTGCCCCATCGATCTGCCCGCCAATTTCAATATGGGCCTCAACGGGCGCAAGGCCATCTACCGCAACTACCCGCAGGCGATTCCGGCGGCTTTCACCATAGATAAGCTCGACAAGTCGCCCTGCGCGAACGCCTGTCCCGGACAGATCAACGCCCACGGCTACGTGGCCCTGATCGCAAAGGGCAGGTACGAGGACGCGATGAAGGTCATCATGAAGGGCCTTCCGCTTCCGGGCACCATCGGCCGCATCTGCCCCCATCCCTGCGAGTCGGCCTGCCGCAGGAGCGAGGTGGACGAACCGGTTTCCATCTGCGCCCTCAAACGCTTCGTTGCCGATACGGTGGACATCGATAAACTGCCGGTCCCGGAAATAGAGAAGAAGGAAGAAAAAGTCGCCATCATCGGCTCGGGCCCCGCCGGTCTTACCGCCGCGCATTTTCTGGCCCTCGAGGGCTACCAGGCGACGATTTTCGAATCGCTTTCGGTTGCCGGCGGCATGCTCCGGGTCGGCATCCCCGACTACCGGCTGCCTCCCGAGGTGCTGAACAAGGAAATCCGCGCGATTGAACGGCTCGGCGTCGAAATCAAGTACAACGTGGCGCTCGGCCGCGACATTACGGTGGATAAGCTCCTGAAACAGGGCTACAAGGCCGTCTATCTGGCGATAGGCGCGCACCAGAGCCTGAGGCTCAATATTCCGGCCGAAGACGCCGAAGGGGTCATGCACGGCGTGGATTTCCTGAGGCGCGTCAACCTCTGCGAGTTTGGCGACCTCAAGGGAAAACGGGTGGTGATCGTGGGCGGGGGCGACGTCGCAATTGACGCCGCGCGCTGCGCGATGCGCAACGGGGCCGGAAAGGTGAGCATCTTCTACCGCCGCACCCGGAAGGAAATGCCCGCGCGTGATAACGAGATTGAAGACGCGCTGGCCGAAGGCATCGATATCAAGTACCTCACCGCCCCTCAGCAGATTCTTACCAAAGACAACAAGATGATCGGCATCCAGTGCATCCGGATGGAGTTGGGCGAGCCCGACTCATCGGGCAGGCGCCGGCCGATCCCCGTCCCCGGAAGCGAGTTTACCGAGGAAGCCGACATAGTGATTCCCGCGATCGGCCAGACCCCCGAGAGCAGTTTCCTCGCCGATTCCGAAAAGCTCAAGATAAGCCGCTGGGGAACGATAGAAGTTGACGATATCACCTTCCAGACGAGCCGCGAGGGCGTCTTCGCGGGCGGCGACGCGCAGTCGGGCCCATGGGTCGCCATAGGCGCGGTAGCGGCCGGACGCGAAGCCGCGATCTCGATATCGCGCTACCTCAAGGGCGAGGACATGGCCGAGGGGCGCAAGAAGCTCCAGCTCCCGCAGGAAAATTTCGCTCCGATTCCCAAAGATATCGTAAAAAAGCCCCGCGAGCACCAGGCCATAATCTCGATGGCGCAAAGAAAGGCCGGTTTCGCCGAGGTCGAGGGGGGCCTCACCGAAGCGCAGGCAAGGGCCGAGGCTTCCAAGTGTCTCAACTGTATGACCTGTTGTGAGTGCAGGCAGTGCGAGGAAGCATGCCTTGCCAAGGCAATCGAGCACGATATGGGGCCTCAGGTCGAGGAAATAAAGACCGGCGCGATCATCTTCTCGCCCGGATTTTTGCCCTTCGATCCGAAGCGCAAGCCCGAATACGGCTACGGCAGGTGGCCCAATATCGTCACGAGCCTCGAGTACGAGCGCATCCTGTCGGCGGCCGGTCCGTTCGGGGGCCACATCCAGCGCCTCTCCGACGGCAAGAAGCCCCACCGGATGGCCTGGATTCAGTGCGTGGGCTCGCGCGACAGCGCCATCGGCCAGGATTATTGCTCCTCGGTCTGCTGTATGTACGCCACCAAGCAGGCGATGATCACCAAGGAGCACGAAGCCGACATCGACACGACGATTTTCTACATAGATGTGCGCGCCCAGGGCAAGGGTTTCGACCGTTTCTACGAGCGCGCCCGGGACGAGACGGGTGTGCGGTATGTGCGCTCGATGATTTCGAGGATCGTCCCGGTGCCGGAAACCGACAAGCTGCTAATCGCCTACTCGGATGCCCAAAGTAAGATGCAAGAGGAAGAATTCGACATGATCGTGCTGTCGGTCGGCCTCTGCGCAAATCCGTCCACCGCCGTGCTTGCCAAGAAACTGGGGGTGGACCTCAATCCCTACGGCTTCACCAAGACCGACCCGATGGACGTGGTCGCGACCTCGCAGCCCGGAGTCTATGTCTGCGGCGCTTCACAGGGACCCAAGGACATTCCCGATTCGGTGCAGCAGGGCAGCAGCGCCGCGGCGTGCGCGACCTCGCTTCTCTCCGAGGCCAGGGGCACGCTCATCGAGCCTCCGCCCCAGTACGAGGAGCGGGACGTTCGCGGCGAGAAACCACGGATCGGCATTTTCGTGTGCCATTGCGGCATAAACATAGGCGGGGTGGTGGATACGGAAGCGGTTGTCGAGTATGCCATGACGCTTCCCGGTGTCGAGTACGCATTCCACCCGATGTTCGCCTGTTCGACCGATCAGCAAAAGGAGATAAAACGGGCAATCGAGGAGCACAAGCTCAACCGCTTCGTCGTGGCCTCGTGTACGCCGCGGACCCATGAGCCGCTTTTCCGGAACACGCTCAAGGAGGCAGGTCTCAATCAGTACCTGTTCGAGCTTGCCAACATCCGCGAGCAGGATTCCTGGGTGCATCAGGGCGAGCACGAGCTTGCAACGGATAAGGCGAAAGACCTCGTGCGCATGGCGGTGTCGCGCGTGAGCCTGCTCGAACCGCTCTACGATTTCTCCTACGAGGTTGTCCAGAAGGCCCTTGTTATCGGTGGAGGGCTCGCGGGGCTGACGGCCGCCCTGTCGGTGGCCGAGCAGGGGTTCCCGGCCGTGCTGGTCGAAAAGAGCGCCGAGTTGGGCGGCAACGCCAGGAAACTCTTCTACACGGAAGAGGGGGCGGAGCCGGCGAAATACGTCGCAGACCTCGTAAAGCAGGTCGAAGCCAATAATCTCGTAACGGTTTACACCGAAGGCGAGGTTACGGCGGTAAAAGGTTCGTGCGGGAATTTTTCGACGACCCTCCTGGTTGGCGGGAAAGAAATAGAGGTCTCGCATGGTGTGGCGATAGTGGCAACGGGCGGCCAGGAATACAAGCCGACCGAATACCTGTACGGCCAGAACCAGAGGGTCGTGACGCAGAAGGAGTTCGAGGGGATGCTGGTAAGCGACCCCAACTCCGTGCGCCAGTACAGGAACGTTACCATGATCCAGTGCGTCGGGTCGCGGGAGCCGGATAACTCGTATTGCAGCCGCGTGTGCTGCACCTCGGCCGTGAAGAACGGTTTGAAGCTCAAGGAAATCAATCCCAAGGCCAACATTTCGGTGCTCTACCGCGACATCCGGACCTTCGGGTTTAAGGAAATCAACTACCAGGAAGCCAGGCGGCAGGGGGTGCGCTTCTTCCGCTACGAAGAGGACCGGAAGCCTGAGGTGAAGGCCAACGGCGCCGGACTCGACGTTACCGTGTTTGACGCGCAGCTTAATCGTCCGGTCACCCTTAAGACGGACCTCCTGGTCCTGAGCGCCGCCATCCGGCCGGCGGAGGGCGCCAAAAAGCTGGCCGAGACGTTGCGCCTGCCCCTCGATCAGGACGGGTTCTTCCTGGAAGCGCACCTCAAGCTGCGGCCGCTCGATTTTGCGACCGCCGGTTTCTTCCTCTGCGGTCTTGCCCAGGGGCCGAAGTTCGCGAACGAGTCCATTGCCCAGGCGCGGGGCGCGGTTTCTCGCGCGTCGACCATCCTCTCGCAGAAAGAAATCGTTGCCGAGGGGGTTATCACGCAGATCGATCCGGCGCTTTGCCGCGCGTGCGGGGAATGCGAGCAGACCTGCCTGTTCGGCGCGGTAAAGGTTACCGAGCTGGACGGCGGGAAGAAGCAGGCCGTGGTCACTCAGGCGCTGTGCACGGGTTGCGGCGCGTGTAATGCGGCCTGTCCGACGGGCGCGGCATCGCTGGCGCACTTCCGTGACAGGCAGATAAAGGCTGTAATACAGGCCCTTAGCAAATAGCGATTGGCGATTGGCCGCGCCGGCCGATTTGCGGCGGAGCGGCAAGAGCCGAGAGCTGATGGCTAACGGCTGATAGCTAACAGCTAACAGCTTCCAAAGGAATATCGATGTCCGACACATTCGAACCAAAAATCATCGCGTTTGTGTGCAACTGGTGCGCGTATGCGGGGGCCGACCTTGCGGGAGTGGGGAGAATGCAATATCCCCCCAACGTGCGGCTCATCCGACTGATGTGCTCCGGCAGGATGAACCATGGTTTTCTGCTCAACTCGTTCGAGGCGGGGGCCGACGGCGTGATGGTATCCGGGTGACACATCGGTGACTGTCATTACCTGGGAGGTAATGAGAAATGCAAAGTGGTCATCGACGAAACACTCTCGATCCTGAAACTCCTCGGGGCTGACGAGCGGTGCCTTCGCTTGAAGTGGATTTCCGCTTCCGAAGGAAATCTTTTCGCCGACGAAATCCGTTCCTTCACTCAGTTGCTCAAAGGGATGGGCAGGAACCCTTTGGCCGAGAAGGCCGCGCCGGAGCCCCTCAAGGCCGCCGCGGGGTAGATGGGTCTGCTCCCCCTTGAAGGGGGAGGGGCGCTTGTGCCCGGCCCTCGCCCCAGGGAGGGGGTCTGATAAGACGTGGATTGCGCGGGATTCATTCAAAATCTCTGAATGGAACAGGCTATGAAACTTAGCAAGGAACAGATTGATTATTGCATGGAATGTGGTGTCTGCACGGGAAGCTGTCCCATAAGCAGGGTGCTGCCCACTTTCTCTCCAAGGCAGATGATCAAGCGGGCGTTGATGGACCGGGACGAAACGGTGCTCCAGGGGCGGGAGTTGTGGGCGTGCCTCACCTGCGCCCGGTGCAGTTCGCGCTGCCCCGTGCAGATCGATTTTCCCGAGTTCGCCCGGAGCTACCGGGTGCTCGCCCGAAACGAGGGGAACCCTCCTCAGTTGAGCCACCACGGCACGTTGCAGGCCATTGCGACCCTGCAGACCAAGAACATCAAGCAGCAGCGCACCGAGTGGGCCAAAGAGGTCGGGAAATTCCAGGCAACCGGCGACCATTTCTACTTCGTCGGGTGCGCCCCCTACTTCGACGTGAGCCTCAAGTACGGGCCGACGGCGCTCGAAACCTCGAAGTCCGTGCTCCGGCTCCTGAACCGTATGGGAATCGAGCCGGCGATGAGCGACAACGAGCGGTGCTGCGGGCACGACGCCCTGTGGAGCGGCGATGAGGAGACTTTCCGCAGGCTCGCCGCGCTCAACCTCGAGACGATCGCCGCGTCGGGGGCAAAGACCGTTATCTTCAGTTGCCCCGAAGGCTACACCACCTTCAAGGTTGAGGTCCCGAAGCATTTCGGCGACCTTCCTTTCGAGGTGCTGCATATAAGCGAGTTCCTTGCCCGGGAAATCCCGGCCTCGGGGGTGACGTTCAAGACGGCCGAAAACGGAAACGCCACGGTCACCTACCACGATCCGTGCAGGCTCGGCCGGAGGGCGGGGATCTACGAAGCGCCCCGGGACATCCTCAAGCTCATTCCCGGAGTGCATCTCGAGGAAATGGGCTTTAACCGTGAAAACGCGGTGTGCTGTGGGACCAGCGCCTGGATCGAGTGCTCGAACTGCTCGAAGACCATGCAGATCGAGCGGCTTCAGGAAGCGCTCGGCACCGGCGCCTCGACCCTGATCACCGCCTGCCCCAAGTGCAGGATCCATCTTACCTGCGCTGAGCAGAACACGGACATTACTTTGAATATAGCGGATTTGTATTCGTTCCTTTTGGACCACATTGAATAAAGAAGTTCAACTTCTGAAGGAGATCACGTTCGTGAATCGGGATGTCCTTGTCATCGGCGGAGGCATTGCAGGCATGCAGGCCTCTTTGGACCTGGCCGAAATGGGATTTCAAGTCCACCTTGTGGAACGGCTTCCCACTATCGGCGGGAAAATGGCTCAGCTCGATAAAACATTTCCAACAAACGACTGCGCCCTCTGAATTCTGGCGCCCAAGCTTATGGATGTCGGTCGGCATCCAAGGATTCGGCTCCTGGCGTACTCGGAAGTGGAAAAAGTGGAAGGCGGACTGGGCGATTTTCGCGTAACTGTCCGAAAGAAGGCCCGCTACGTGGACGAGAGCAAGTGCACCGGCTGCGGAAGCTGCGCGGAGAAGTGCCCGACGGTCGTCTCGGATGCGTACAATTTGGGATTGGGTAAGTCCAAGGCCATCTACAAGTACTTCGCGCAGGGCATTCCTTCCGCCTACACGATAGATGCGGCCAACTGCCGCAACTTCCAGGCGGGCAAGAAATGCGGCGTGTGCGCGAAGATTTGCCAGGCGGGGGCAATCGATTACAAACAGGAAGACCAGATTATCGAGGTCGAGGCCGGTGCGATCATCCTGGCCACGGGCTACGAGCTGTTTGATGCCAGAAAAGTCCCCGAGTATGGCTACGGGCGACTGCCCAACGTGGTGACGGCCCTCGAATTCGAGCGGTTCCTCTCCGCGAGCGGTCCGACCCACGGCCACGTCTATAAGCCGACGGACCTTGCGGTCGAGGCCAGTCTGCCCGAGCAGGAAAAGGCCGCCCAGAAGGTGGTTCGCGATCTCGACAAGTTTGAAAAGACCTTCGAGATGACCTCCGATGCATTCTTCGTGAAATTTCAGTCGGGCGAGCTGACCGGTGGGCAATACGACGACTGGGCGAAGCAGGTTCAGGTCTACAGGCCGATCAAGGCAAAGCTCGACGCGACCAAGGCGAAGGTGGAGGCCATGGAATCGGCCCACCGCCTGGCCTTCATTCAGTGCGTGGGGTCGCGCGACAAGCGCTACAACAAGTACTGTTCGGGCTTTTGCTGCATGCACTCGATCAAGGAGGCCATCATCGCGCGCGAGCACGATCCCGAGGGTCAGGTCTATATCTTCGGAATGGACATTCGCGCGGTTGGCAAGGGCTTCGAGGAGTACCGCAACCGGGGCGCCGAAGAGTCCGGCGTCAAGTTTGTGCGGAGCAGGGTCGCCGAGGTCAGCGAGAACGCCGCGCACAACCCGATCCTGTGGTACGAGGACACCAAGGAGCGCGAAGTTCGCAGCCTCGAGGTGGACCTCGTTATACTGGCCACGGCGTGCGAACCGAGCCCATCGGCGCTGAAATTTTCCGCAATGCTCGGCATCCCGCTGAACGAATTCGGTTTCTACCAGACGAAAACGGTCCCCCCGCTCGATACGGCCCGCGAGGGTGTGTTTACGTGCGGATGTGCTCACGGTCCCATGGATATCCCGGAATCCGTCGCTCAGGCAAGCAGTGCCGCGGCAAGGGCGGCCCAGGCTCTATCAGGTCCTGAGGCGATGCGCCTCGTATCCTGAAGGAGAACAATCAGATGAGTGGAAATGGTGAGATCAGGAATTTAAGCGAGGCGCGAATTGGTGTTTTTGTTTGCCACTGCGGCTCGAATATTGCCGGGTACCTGGATTGCGTGGAACTGACCAAGTATGCGGAAACCTTGCCTAACGTGGTTTACGCCAAGAACAATCTCTATACCTGTTCGGAATCCGGCATCGCGGAAATCAAAGCTGCCATCAAGGCGCACGGGCTGACACGGGTGGTCGTGTCCTCCTGTTCGCCCAGGACCCACATGCCTCTTTTTAAGAGCGCGTGCGCCGAAGCGGGCCTAAACCAGTATCTTTTCGAGATGGCGAACATCCGCGACCAGTGCTCGTGGGTCCACATGCAGGAAAAAGATCTGGCCCAGGCCAAGGCGAAGGACCTTATTCGCATGGCGGTCGCCAAGGCCGGCCTTCTCGAGCCGCAAGAGGACATCGAATCCTCGCTGGTAAAGAAGGCGATGGTGCTCGGGGGCGGGATAGCGGGGCTTTCGGCGGCAACGGCGCTTGCCGACATGGGAAACGAGGTTTTCCTGGTCGAGCGCGAGGCCGAACTTGGCGGTCTTCTCAGGCGCATAAACAGGGTCGGCCCTTCGGGGGAGAAGGCCTCGGACATTGTTGCCGGGATGGTCGAGCAGGTTAAGAAGAACCCCAATATCAAGGTGTTGCTGGGGACCGAGCTTTCCGGTGTCGGCGGTGTTGTGGGCAATTACGAGATAAGCCTCAAGAACGGGAAGGGTGAGGAAGCCAAAGAGATCGTCGGGGCGATCGTGGTTGCAACGGGCGCCGTGCCGTTCAAACCCGAAGGCCTTTTCGGCTACAATGGCGAAAACGTCATCACCCAGATCGAGCTCGAAGAGCGGTTGCGCGACGGCAAGTTCAACGCCAAAAACGTCGTTATGATCCAGTGCGTGGGCGCGCGGTCCGCCGAGCGCAAGTACTGTTCGCGGATCTGCTGCCTGACGGCCGTTAAGAACTCGCTCTTTATCAAGGACCTCGACCCCTCCGCGCAGGTCCACATCCTGTATCGCGACATCCAGATGTACGGCACGGAAAACGAAAAACTCCTGTGGGATTCCCGCGGGCGTGAAGTGCGCTACGACATCTACGACGCGGCACAGCCGCCGGTTGTAAAGGACGGCGTGGTGGAGCTCTATCAGCCCCTTACCGGCATGACGATAGAGATCCCCTGCGACCTCGTCGTATTGTCGACCCCGCTGACGGCGCCGGTGGACTCGCCGGCGATAGCCAACTTCATGAGAATTCCGGTCGACCAGAATAACTTTTTCCTGGAAGCGCACGCCAAGCTGCGGCCCCTGGATTTTGCAACCGACGGCATCTACCTGGCGGGGACCGCCCGGTACCCGGCGACGGTTATCGAGGCGCAGGCCCAGGGACTCGGCGCGGCAGCCAGGGCCAACACGATTCTTTCCAAGGACAAGTTGACCTTCAGCGCCCTGGTTTCTCAGGTAACGGACCGGTGCGACGGCTGCGGGCTGTGCGTCGATCTTTGCCCGTATAAGGCCCTCAGTCTCGAAGATTATGAAAAAGACGGACAGATACGCAAGAGAAACAGGTCCGACAACATTCTTTGCAAAGGCTGCGGACTGTGCGCCGCGACCTGTCCCAAAGGGGGCGTGGTGGTCCTCGGCTTTACAAGGAAACAGCTCGAGGCTCAGGTGGATGCGGCCCTCGAAATGATGTGATCGGCGCCCATCTCCCCTGGTTGTGTAGGTTGAAACAACAGAAAGGATTTCTCTGCCATGTCAGATGATTTCAATCCGACAATCGTTGGGTTTCTGTGCACGTGGTGAGCTTACGCCGCTGCTGACCTGGCTGGGGTCAGTCGTTCACAGTATCCGCCCAATCTGCGTATCGTCCGCATGATGTGCTCCGGTATGGTCAGTCCCGACTTGGTTCTGCGCGCGCTTTCCAAGGGCGCCGACGGAGTCCTGGTGATTGGATGCCACCTCGGGGAGTGCCATTACCTGGAAGGCAATTACATGGCATCCAAGCGGGTTGCGGTATTGAAGAAGTTGCTCGCTTTTACCGGCATCAATCCGGATCGGTTGCGGGTGGAGTGGTTGTCCTCCGCCGAGTCGCCCACGTTGGTCCGGGTTGTTAGCGATTTTAGCAAACAGATCAAGGCCCTCGGCCCGTCCCGGCTCAAGATAAGAGCCTGATCAAGGCACAGCGAGAAAGGCTTTTTTTATGGATGACAAGATCAAAAGAAAAGTCCAGGAACTTTTGACGTCCGGCAGGATCAAAGGTTTTCTCGGCCTTCGGGAACTGCACGGCCATGTGGGGCCATACCTTTTTACTGATGCGAACGACCTCGAAGGGTTGGTCGTCGGCGATCGGAAGACCCCCGGCGACACCCGCTATCCTCTCAACAAGCATCTGATTATGATCGCCCGCGGTTATCCGGAGGAGTCGTTCGGAGTTTTGATCCGAGGCTGTGACGAGCGCGGGTTGAAGACTCTTATCAGCTCCAACCAGCTCAATGCGGCGAAGGTCGTTTCCGTCGGCTTGGCTTGCCCGCAGGAACTGGCCGATGCGTGCGAATGCTTGAAACCCTTTCCCGATGAGTTCGTTGCCGGGGAATCCGGTGAGGCCCGGCCCTACGCCAGCGTCGAGCGTGTCGAGAGCATCGAGCTTGACGAGCGTTTTGAGTCCTGGCTGGGCGAATTCGCCAAATGCATGAAATGCTATGGGTGCCGGAACATCTGCCCGATGTGTTATTGTCCCGAGTGCACGCTCGAGGGTCCGAGTTTGTTGAACATCGGCAACCTCCCGCCGGAAAGCCCCATCTTCCACTTGACGCGCGCCCTGCACATGGCGGGGAGATGCATCGACTGCGGGCTGTGCACTGAAGCCTGCCCCGCCGACATCCCCCTGAGGACCCTGTACAAAAAGGTGGCGGACATCATCGAGCAGGAGTTCCACTTCCGGCCCGGGTACGACGACTCCAAGACCAAACCGTCCATCGACATCCTCGGTGAAGCTGCAAAACACTGAGAGGAGCAGATATGGAATACCGGACAGTATTGACCACGTGCACGTATTGCGGTTGTGGGTGCGGCTTCTACCTCGAGGTTGTTGACGGCCGCCTGGTGGGCACCATCCCCTGCAAGACAAGCACGGTGAACGAGGGGAAACTCTGCGTGAAAGGCTGGAACGTCCACGAGTTCGTTCAAAGCCCCAAGCGTTTGACCCAGCCGCTGCTTCGAAAAAACGGCGCGCTTACGCCGGTTTCCTGGGATGAGGCCCTGGATTTCGCCGCCACGAAGATGCGGGAGATAAAAGAGGCCAACGGCAGCGACAGCCTGGCTTTTCTTGCATCCGCCAAGGTGACGAACGAGGAAAACTATCTGATCCAAAAGTTTGCGCGTGCGGGGGTGGGAACCAATAATGTAGACCACTGCGCCCGACTCTGACACTCCTCGACCGTGGCAGGTCTTGCCGCGTCTTTCGGAAGTGGGGCGATGACCAACTCCATCGCCGAGATTGAAAATGCCGACTGCATTCTTGTGATCGGCTCGAATACGACATCCTCCCACCCCTTGGTGGCGACACGGATTTTTCGCGCCAAGCAAAAAGGGGCCAAGGTAATCGTCGCTGATCCCCGCAGGGTCCCGCTTGTTCAAAAAGCCGATTTGTGGATGCAACAGAAGCTGGGCTCCGATGTGGCGCTGCTGAACGGGATGATGAACGTCATCCTGGCCAGGGGCTGGCATAACCAGGCTTTTGTCGATGAGCGGACCGAGGGTTTCGAAGAGTTTCGCCGCGTCATCGAGCAATACCCTCCGGAACGCGCGGCGGAGATTGCCGGCGTTTCGGCTGAGGACATCATCACCGCGGCCGACTGGTACGCAAACTCCAAAGCCAGCTCGATTGTTTATTGCATGGGCATCACCCAGCACACGACAGGGGTGGATAACGTCAAGACCCTGGCAAACCTTTCCATGCTGACCGGGCATATCGGCCGGGCGTCAACCGGCGTCAACCCACTCAGGGGCCAGAACAACGTGCAGGGGGCCTGCGATATGGGCGGTCTGCCGAATGTCTATCCCGGTTACCAGGCAGTGAACGTGCCGGCCAACAAGGAGAAATTCGAGGCGGCCTGGAAGGCCAAGATGTCCGACAAGGTCGGGTTGACCATTCCCGGCGTGCTCGAAGGGCTGAGCGCGGGCACTGTGAAGGGCGTCTATATCGTGGGAGAAAACCCCATGATGAGCGACCCCGACGTGCATCACGTGGAAAAGGCTTTGCGCGCCGCCGAACTGCTGATAGTCCAGGATATCTTTCTCACGCCAACGGCCGAACTGGCCCACGTCGTATTGCCCGGGGCCTCATATGCCGAGAAAGACGGCACCTTCTCGAGTACCGAGAGGCGGGTCCAGCGGGTGCGGAAGGCCGTAGAGCCTGTGGGCGAAGCGCGCGCGGACTGGGAGATCATCCAGGACCTGTGCACCCGGTTTGGCTACCCCATGAAATATGAGTCGCCCTCGGAGATCCTCGATGAAGTGGGCCGGGTGACCCCCGCCTACGCGGGCATCAACTTTGCTCGCCTGGAAGGGGACGGCCTGACTTGGCCCTGCCCCAATTTGGAACATCCGGGCACGCCATTCCTGCATGCGGGCAAATTTTCGAGGGGCCTGGGCCTCTTTCACGCCATCGAATACAAGCCGCCCGCGGAAGTGGTGGACGAAGCCTACCCGTTCTGGCTCACCACCGGGCGCGTGCACGTGCACTACCACACCGGGACAATGACCCGCAACTCGCCGACACTTCATCAGGAGATGCCCGAGGGATTTCTCGAAATCAATCCCGTGGATGCGGGCAAGCTCGGATTGAGGAAGGGCGATGCGGTGAAGGTGGCTTCCAGGCGGGGCGAGATGGTCGTCAGAGTTGACCTGACCACGCGAGTCGTGCCGGGGATGGTTTTCATGCCGTTCCATTTCATTGAAAGCTGCGTGAACCTGCTTACCAACTCGGCCAATGACCCCATCGCCAAAATTCCCGAGTACAAGGTGTGCGCGGTGTCATTGGAAAAGGCCGTGTGAAGCCGGTCGCCCGCGCAGCGAATCTCGGCGTCTATCAAAAAGTAAAAGACCCCGAAGGCGATTAATCGCCTTCGGGGTCTTTTTATGAGCGCCTCGTTTTGTGTGACCGGTTTTTGGGAAATACCGGTCCGCCTCCCCCTTTTCTTAGAGGGGGCCGAGGTATTTTATCAACGGAGACCCGGCAGATTCAACAGGTCTTGGTTGTCGGGCAGAACTCGAATTCCCGGTTGTCTACCTGGAAGACGACCCCGTCCTCCCGGTTTTCCTTGATTCTTCCTTCCAGCACCCGCCTGCACCCGAAGCAAAAATACGTTATCAGGTGAGTGGGGGCGCTTTCGTCGCTTGACGGCGAACCCTGCTCAGGGCCGGAAATGGGCGACATGGTCAATTTCTGGCAGACCTCCTGCTTCTCCATTCCGTCCTTGCGGGTTACCACTTTGTAGCTGCCGTAAAATTTAAGGGGCATCTTGATGCTCATGCGGGCACTCCATGGGAAGTCGAGTAAGTTCAACGGGATTTTCGGTTCCTGTCCCCGGCAATGGTCGGGGTAAGGTCAAATGCCGGCGGAAATTGCGCCATGACGCGTTCCCGGTGATGTGCATCGTATCGGTAACAACGAAGGTCGTTTTCAATTGCCGTAGAGTTCGAGCGACTATGTGCCGGTGTACAAGGAGTCTTCGGAGGAATCAGTCTGAATTCCGATTCAAAAATGTTTAAAAAGTCTCAAAGATCTGTGAGCTCGCGGAACAGTGGGGCGCGGGACCCGCGGTTCAGTTGGCCAGCGCCGTTTCCAATTTGTCCAGAATCCTGGTGGGCACCGGGTAGGCATCTTTTACCAGGTACAGGCCCAGGATCATCGGATCGAAGGCAATTGCTTCAGCGGCCTTGGCTACACTGATCCCCTTTTCCTCCATTTTGGTAATGATTTCATGCTTTCGGTCTTCCATCTTCGACTCCTGTTTTGGGGGGAAATTCCAACCGTCCCAATATCGCACAAGATGCCCAAGGAAAGCAAGACCGACATCCACGATTATGTGAAATTCTCACAAGGGAATGTGACTTTTTTGTTCACTAAATGACAGAAGGCCATAAGGAGTTTTCCTTATGGCCTTCCGCTATGTGCAGAGGGAGTTCTCAGATGCGGTGAAGCAGATCGAGAGAAGAGATGTTCAGCCACTCACAGGAGATCGAGTTCAGTAGTAGATCCAACTTGGTCAACAGAGCATCCGTCGTCGCTTGAGCATGAGATCATGAGCTATTTCAGCACGGGGAGAAGGAGTTTCATTCAGAGCTTGAGCCGATTGAGCATGAGCGTCAGATGTAATCCGCAGCAACCTTTCCGGGTAATTCCAACTCTAAGGCGATTAGGCACATTAGCGTGAATCACCGTCTCTGAGAGTTCCCTGCATGGGAATGGAGGCTGGCAATCCTTTGATACTGAGATTGGACTGCCGGTTGCCGTTCCGAATCGGCTTGCTGGCCTTTGAACACGCGGAGGAGAGAGCAGACTCAAATTCAACGAGGTCGAATGGCTTCTTCAGGTAGAATTCAATTTTAACTCGATCCAGATCGTTCGCAATCGCTTGGAAATCGTACTCGGAAAGAACAATGGCAGCAGTCTTGGGAGCAAGGAGCATGAGCTTTTCAAGGAACGAGGAGCCATTCGCATCGGGAAGATGGTACTCAACAATCACAACGTCGTGTCGGAGCTTTTCAGCGAGGGCCAGCGCTTCACGGGCAGTCGAGCAACTGTCAAAGGCATACCCAGCCTGATTCAGGAATTTTTCCAAAGAGCGTTTTAATGGAGCGTCATCTTCAACAAGCAGAACAAGATTTTGAACACGCACATTCCGCCTCCTCACCGTCCTAAAAGCAAAGGGCATGCCATGCGGTAAAATTCTCTCGAATCGTTATGGAAAAGGGATGTACGGGCGGAGAGCTTTTCCTCGAGGGAAAATGTTTTGGATACTATTCGCCATGGCCCGGTTGCATACTACGGTGCGCTACGGCCGATAATGGCATGTATTGTAATGAATTCGGTATGTTAACTGTAATGTGGAGTATAGTGTGCACTCGCCGGAGATATTGGAGGATTGTGTTCAAACATCGATGCCGTACTTCTTCAACCGGTACAGTAAAATGTGCCGGGGCAGCTTTAAGAAGCGCGCCGTCTTCGATTTGTTGCGGCCGCATTTCTCGAAAGCGCTTAGAATCACTTCCTTTTCTATCTCATCCAGGCTGATCCCTCCATCGGGCAACGCCATACTGAATTTTTCCTGCTGGGCGGACTCGGCCGATTTGCGGTCGGGGTCCAGAAAATGAAGGTGCCGCCCCAGGACAGTATCGTCGTTTTCCAGCAGTACGACCCGCTCGATGCTGTTTCTCAGTTCGCGGACGTTGCCGGGCCAGGAGTGTCCGAGCAGAAGCTGCTCCGCCTTGGGGTTGAACCCGCGGAAGTGCTTTCCGTACTTGTCGTTGAATTCTTCCATGAAGGTGTGCGCAAGGGGGATGATGTCCTCGTGCCGATCCCGCAGGGAGGGGAGGTCGATCTTGATTGTGGCCAGCCTGAAGTAGAGATCTTTTCTGAACCCGCCGAGCTCGGTCACCTGCCAGAGGTCCTGGTTGCAGGCCGAAACGATGCGGATGTCCACCTTCTTCTTGCGTGTCCCGCCAACCGCGTAGAATTCCTTTTCTTCCAATACCCGCAGCAGCTTTGCCTGTATCTCGGGGTGGAGGTCCACGATTTCATCCAAAAAGAGCGTGCCGCCGTCCGCGACCTGCAGGAGGCCCTCCTTGCCCTCGGTTTTGGCGCCCGTGAAGGCGCCTTTCTCATACCCGAAAAGCTCGCTTTCGATGATCTCCGTGCCGAACGCCGCGCAGTTGAGCGCAACGAAGGGATATGCGGCCCGAGGGCTCCTGGTGTGGATGAGCCTGGCGAAAAGCTCTTTTCCGGCCCCGCTCTCGCCCTGAATGAGGACACCCACGTCACGGCTCTGAGCACTCTTGATGGCGAGCATCTGCGCGTCCAGAAAGTGGGGGTTCTTGCCGATGAGCCGCTCGACGCCCTGGAGCCTCTGCACCTCCTGGCGAAGCCGCGAGACCTCGTTTTTCAGCCCCGCGTGCTCGAGCGCATTCTGGATGGTGAGTTCGAATTCGTCGAGGTCCACCGGTTTTACGAGATAATCGAAAGCCCCCCGCTTGATCGCCATCACCACGTCTTTGACCCGCTCGTAGGCGGTTATCATGACCACGGTGGGGGAGGGGCGCAGTTCCTTGAACCGTGGCAAAAACTCGAGGCCGCTCCCGTCGGGAAGGCCGATATCGAGCAGAACCAGGTCGGGTTCCTCGCGCTCGGCAAGCCGAAAACCGGATGTGCCGGTATCCGCCTCCAACACGATATTGCTCTTCTCCAGCAAACGGCGAAGGGCCGAACGAAACGGAGCTTCGTCATCGACTATGAGGATCTTGTGTTTTTCGCGCATTCAATACTACCCCGGGCGGCAATGCCACAATCCATTCAGCCTGGAAAGTGTCCGCTGGTGATTTTTTTGGGGGGAGGGGAATCTCTATAAGCTTGAACGTTTACCACATCGGCCGGTAATAGAAAACTCGAATCGGGCTCAGTATACAAGAATTTTTGAACCGCGATGGACATTGGGGGAACAATATTTCAAGGAAAAGGGGCGCCGCGGCCCATGCCGGGAGGCGTCCGTCCGTGAGGCGTCGCGAGTGCGGATGCCTCGCTTAGTACGCAGTAATATAATTACAGTGACATATCGAATGCATGGGCCTGACGCAAAGGAGCAGGCAATACAATCGTCATTCCCGCGGCGTTTCTGGGCGGGAATCCAGCGTCTTCGCAATGCGTTGGAGCAAGAGAAGTTATCCCAAAGTCGCTGGATTCCCGCCCAGAAACGCCGCGGGAATGACGAAATGGCGGCCCATACCAGA
>JBAQYM010000190.1:0-49187 GCA_049300095.1 Syntrophobacteraceae bacterium | reverse complement strand
GGGATAACTCGTCTTGCTCCAACGCATTGCGAAGACGCTGGATTCCCGCCCAGAAACCCTGCGGGAATGACGATAGTATTGCCCGTTCCTTTGCGTCGGGTCCGCGCATTCGATATGCCATTGTAATTATGTAACTGTGCACTTGGGAGGAAAAACCATGCTCGCTATTCGACTCCCTGCCGACATCGAGAAGCGGCTCGATGATCTGGCGAAAGCCACTGGACGGACTAAGACCTTTTATGCGCGCGTGGCAATTCTCAAGTACCTTGACGATCTGGAAGACATCTACCTTGCCGAAAAGCGCCTGGAAGACATCCGGGCCGGCCGCGCTCAAGCCGTTCCGCTCGAAGACGTGATGAAGCGGTATGGCCTGGATGGTTGATCTGGACCCCGCCACGGAGCGGGACCTGGACCTGCTCGAGCCCCAGGTTGCCCGCCGCATCCTCTTGCGCCCCGCGCCCGGATAGCGAGTATCCGGGCCACCCGCGGGACCTGGACCGGCCAGACCCTCAGGTTGCCCGCCCGCCGAGGGCAGTTCCTCGCTCTTGCCCGCCCGGCCCTTTCCCGGCATCCCCGCCGCGCGGCCTCTTGCGCTTCGCGCCCGGATAACCAATTGATCCGGGCCACCCGCGGGACATTAACCGGCTCGACCCTGAGGTTGCCCGCCGCATCCTCTTGCGCTCCGCGCCCGGATAACGAGTATCCGGGCCACCCGCGGGACTTGGACCGGCTCGACCCTCAGGTTGCCAGCCGCATCCTCTTGCGCTCCGCGCCCGGTTAGCGTGGTATCCGGGCCACCCGCAGTTCTGAGGTGATAAACCAGATATAGCTGTGTGTTCATCGACGCTCAGATAATGGCTCATAGCCTATTTTAGGTTGGTACCACCAGTCTTTGCTTGGATCTGATGCAATAAAGCTAAATGGCAGCATTTTGTGTTCTCTTTTCAAAACATCCACAATGCTCCATTCCACTTCAAACCTAAAATAGAAGGGATTCGTTTCACTAGAGATCGATGGGCTTTTTAAATTCCCCAGTACCACCTGCCCTGGATTTAAGTTCCAGAGTGACATCCCGGAATAAAGTTCACCCCGGTCAATCTGGCACATGTCCTGGTCGTGGAAGAGTTGGACAGACAACTTTAGTTGTAGAGGCAGGTCTTGACTTAAAGTCGCCACAGTAAAATAAACCCTGTCCCAAGACTGCTTTCTTCTGCTGGCCTGTATTTCAACTTGCCTTAGGTATTTAATGGTGTGGAGTTCGTATATCTGTTCGCGGCGTGCCTTTATCTCGACATCACGGTATTTGGACCCCTTCGGATGTTTCGGGTTATAGCGCACCAACTCTCCGTGGCAATCGAAACACAATGGGATAAGATTATCTTCGTCAGAATTGCCAGAGTTGAGGTCTATATGGTGAATCTCCATATTGATAGTACATGCTTTTCCACAAAAGCAACAATGGCGTGCACACCACAGGAGCAGTTTTGATCTGGTTTCTGCGTCAATTGGTTTACGCTTGTTTCCCATACTACCCTCTCTCCCGTTGCTTAGTCCGGAGGTGACTCCTGACGAGTACCTAGCAGCCTCTCGTATGCCTACCACCTATGCAGCGCAGAGGGCCGTGTCATGCCCCCTTACTCTCGTTGCTTCCGGAGGCTTTATCCAGCTCCCGCCTCACGGTCGTCGCCAGTTTTTCGAGCGTGTAGGGCTTTACGATCAGGGTTTTGGCGCCGAGCCGCTGGGCGTCCCTGATCCGGTCGGTTTCGGAAAAACCGGAGGCGATGATGGCTTTCTGGGATGGGCGCAGGTCGAGGATTCTTTTATAGGTTTCAAGGCCGTCGATGCCGGGGTCCATTATCATGTCGAGCACCAGGAGGTCGGCCGAGCCCTTGTTTTTAAAGAACTCGACGGCTTCCTCGCCGCTCGCCGCCACGTGGACGGTATAGCCCAGGCCGCTGAGCATTTCGCGGGCGAGCTCCCTTTGCTCTTTCACGTCGTCCACCACGAGGATCGTTTCGCTCCCCCCGCGGGTTTCAAAGGTCGGGCCGTCTTGGCGGTGAGGCGGGTTTTCCCTGGTCGCCGGGAAATAGAGTTCGATCTTCGTTCCACTGCCCTCTTCGCTTTCCATGCGGATTTGGCCCAGGTGGTCCTTGACCGTTGACAGGACGACCGCCATGCCAAGGCCCGTGCCGCTCCTGCCCAGCACCTTCTTGGTGTAGAAAGGCTCGAATATCCTGGCCATGTCGGCCTCGGAAATCCCGACGCCGTTATCGGATACGATCAGGACAACGTAGTCGCCTTCGCGGAGGCCGTCCTCGCCCGGCATATCCGTGTCCACGTACCGGTTTTCCGTCCGGATGAGGACCATCCCGCCGTTGGGGCAGGCCTCGGCGGCGTTGGAAACCAGGTTCATCACGGTCTTGAACAGGTGAACGCGCGAGCCCAGGATGTTCAGGAGGTCCGGGCGGATATCGGTTTCGACGGCAACCTCGGGATGGAAGCCTTTCATCTTTTCGAACTGGGGAGATTGCAGGTACTCGAGCACGACGCTGTTGAAATTGATTACCTCCTTGACCACGACGCCCCTTCTCACCATCGTGAGAAGGTCCTGAACGATGGCCGCGGCCTTCTGGCCGGACTGCTGAATGGCGAGGATGTATCTTCGATAAGGGCTTTCCGCGGGCATCTGCAGCAGGAGCAGGTCGGGGTAGCCCACAAGCCCCGCCAGGATATTGTTGAGATCGTGGGCCACGGCGCCGACGATCGTCCCGAGCGCCTCCATTTTCTGCGCCTGCTGGAGTTTTTGCTGGAGGTTTTTGTGCTCATCCTGGGCGAGTTTCTTGTCCGTGATATCTATCGCGTGGCCGAGGGTCGCGGCCTTTCCCTTGTACAGGCTGGGGACGGCCAGCATTTCGAGCCACCGCGTCTCGCCCTGTTTGGTCAGGTACCGGAATTCATACCGGTCCGCGGCGACCTTGTCGTCTTCCAACCCGTCGGATATCTTTTGCCTCACCAGCTCACGATCGTCCGGGTGAACGAACTCCAATATGTCCATATGGTATAGTTCATCGGCTGCATACCCGGATGTCGCGATGGTTGTCCGGTTGGTGTAAATGAAGCGGCCGTCCTGCACCATGATGATATTTGCGAGCGAGTTTTCGGTAAGGAGGCGGTAGCGCTCCTCGGATTCCTTCAGCTTGGCCATGATCGCGTGGATCCAGTCCTTATCGTCTTCGAGGCTTCCCACCATCGAGTCGAATGCCTGGGCGACCCTGCCTATCTCGTCGCGTCTTTCCATGCGCACCTTGGCGTACCGGCCCTGGGCGACTCCTTCCGCCGCGCGGATGATCCTGTCGAGCGGCCTGTTCACCATGCGGTCGAACAGGAAAAATATCGTCACCGTCATCAGCAGGAGCACGCTGAGGCTCACCAGGTACACCGCCCGTTTCGCGAGCTGGATTGGACCCATGTAGTCTTTTTCAAATATGAAGCTTACGATATGCCAGCGCCAGAACGGGAAATAGCGGTACTGCATCCTCACGGGTTCACCCCCGAGGACTCCCGCTATGACCGGGCTTACCCCGCGCGTGAGCGCCGGAGGCCTCGTCTCGGTAAAGCGGTCCGGAATCGAGGACGCCACGACGGTTTCGCCGTCCTGGACGATCATCATGTGGATCTGGCTGAATTTCTTGCCGATCTCAATGACTTCCTTGATGGCTTCGGAGCGCATCGAGGCAACCATTTCCGAATCGTTTTCGAGCCTCAGGCCGAGCAGTTCGCTCAACCGCCCTTCGCAGTCCTTGATCCCCAGGCTGGACGCCAGTGCGAGCTCGGCTTCGGTGCGGCTTTCGATAAAGGATATGACGGGTTTTGTCCAGAAATAGACGGACAGGGCCGAGATGGTGAGCCCAACGAAGAAAACGGGCAGAATCATCCACAGTACGATTCGGTGCCTTGCCGCCGGCCAGCCTTTGAACATGGCGTGTCCTTATGGATCAGATCCTGGGTGGAGCTGTTTGCATGTTGGCCGGGAAGACGATTTCCTTCTTTCCGTTTTGCCACTGGATTATGATGGAATTGTGCCCGGTTTGCTTTCCATCAAGACCCACTTTGAATCGCCCGACGACGGTAACCGTATCCAGGGACCGGATAAAGTCGGCTATCCTTGCCTGGTCGAAGCAATCGCAATGGCGAACGGCCCGTTCCATGAGCTGGCAGCCGGCGTAGGCGGACCCGGAGTGGTACGAGGGAAGCCTGTTGGTGAACTTAAAAAAATCCGCGATGAACCTCTTCGTTCCCGGAAAGGGGATGCGTTCGTCGGGTTCCCACTGTGACGAGCCGAAAACGCCCTCGGCGATCCCGCCGGCTTTTTCGTAAAAATCGGGGTAGGACGAAGCGATGGTGAACGCCAGGACCCTGGGCCTGTATTTCTCGGTCTTCATCAAATCCAGCAGGAGGTAGGAGTCTTCGGGGTAGGAGACCAGGATGAGCCCGTCGGGGTTTTCCCCGCGCGCCTGTCGCAGGAGCCCCGGCAACTCGGTCTTGCCGGATGCGTAGGACCGGTAGAGGCTCACCTTCAGCCCGAAACGCTCGGCCCACTCTTTTGCGCCCTCGGCCGCATCCCTGCTGAAGGGGCTGTTTTCGTACAGAATCGCCACCGAGTTCAGCCCGTTGCTCGCCATGATGTCGACCAGGCCGATGAAGTAGCGCTTTCCCGGGGAATACATTCCGAAAACGTTCTTGAACCGGCCGTTCCAGATTTCATCCCCCGACGCCCCGCACGCCAGCATCGTATAGCCGTACCGGGTCGTGACCTCGGCGGCGGCCAGGGTCAGGGGGGTCCCGTAGGGCGAGAGCACCATGTCCACCTTGTCCTCGGCGATCAATTTCGT
Source organism: Syntrophobacteraceae bacterium (assembly GCA_049300095.1). Taxonomy (GTDB): domain Bacteria; phylum Desulfobacterota; class Syntrophobacteria; order Syntrophobacterales; family Syntrophobacteraceae; genus SbD1. The sequence continues at coordinate 44,295 of JBAQYM010000190.1, read as the reverse complement.
GTACAGCTCGCGGACCAGTTCCGGGTTGCTCTTGTCGTCGTGGAGGACCAACTCGACCGGCCTTCCCAGAAGGCCGCCGCGCTCGTTCACCTGCTTTTCCCAGAGCTTGAAACCGTCCCGGAGCATCCCCGAGGGTCCCGCATATTTTCCTTCGAGCGAAACCGTGGCGCCGAACCGGATCGGCTGCAAAGCCTGCCGCACCGGGGCGGCATCCAGGGGTGATGTCGCCCGGCAGTCGGCGGCCAACATGCCGAGGCCCAGGCAGGCCAGAATAAATATCATGCAGCGAATGCGGAACATCTCCGCAAAACCTCCCCCATATCGATCTCGGGCCGAAAAGGCCGGATAAAAGCCCCCTCGAAACCGGGCTCTTCACGGCCTTGCATACAAAATTGAACCTTGGGTTTCGGGAATGTAATTGTAGCCCCTAATACTATTAATAGGCCCGTAATAAAATAAAAAATAGGGGCAAATCGGATTTTGTTTTGATTCCAATTTGGGTTCATAGAGGGAAAGGGCCGCAGAGTAAAATCCCCCCAGCCCCCCTTTAGAAAAGGGGGGTGTCTGCTGGGTGCGCCAAGTCGAATCCCCCCTTTTCTAAAGGGGGGCTGGGGGGATTTTTCCCATCGGACCGCAACTTGGCATGGCGCCCATTCGGGTTGGGAGCGGGATTTTTCCGGGGGGCGGGCTGCGTTTGGCCCGGGAAAAACTTCACCCCCGTGGACCTGAATCCACGGGGGTGAAAGTCGAAACGGCAAGATCGGGGATTTTGGGCAATCAGACGGGCTTGAGCCCCCTGTCGGCGCCCCGGTCGGAGATCACATCGTCTATCAGGCCGTAGGCCTTGGCCTGATCGCCCGACATGAAGAAATCCCGGTCCGTGTCCCGATGGATCTGGTCGTAGGGTTTTCCCGTGTGGTCGACCAGGATCTGGTTCAACTCCTCGCGCATCCTCAGGATCTCTCTTGCCTGGATGTCCACGTCGGTAGCCTGGCCCTGGAACCCGCCCATCGGCTGGTGGAGCATGATGCGCGAGTGGGGCAGGGCGAAGCGCTTGCCCTTTTCGCCGGCCGCGAGCAAAATGGCCGCCATGCTGGCCGCCTGGCCCATGCACAGGGTCGAGACCTTGGGCTTGACGTACTGCATGGTGTCGTAGACGGCAAGGCCCGCGGTGACAAGGCCTCCGGGCGAGTTGATGTAGAAGTGGATGTCTTTGTCGGGGTCGTCGGATTCGAGAAAGAGCATCTGGGCGATTATCACATTGGCGACATCGTCCGAGATGGCGGTCCCCAGAAATACGATTCTATCCCTCAGCAGCCGGGAATAGATGTCCCACGCGCGCTCGCCGCGGCTGCTCTGTTCGATCACAATAGGAATGAGTCCCATTTTTCGCTACTCCTGTTCGGGGGTTTTTGCCTCTTCGGCTTTTCCCGCGTTTTCGGCCCCGGCCGTCTCTTCGGGGTCCAGCGCCTCTTCGGGCGTTTCCACGTAGACGGCTTCGGCCTCTATGAACTTCAAGACTTTGTCTTCGAGCTTCCTCTCGCGGCTTTGCTCCATTATGACGCTGTCCGCATACTCACGTTTTACCTTTTGCGGGTCCATGCCGTAGGCCCTGGCGATCTCGCGGTAGATTTCCTCGGTCTCCTCATCGCTCAGGCTGACCTGTTCGGCCGCGGCTATCCTGTCGAGCACCAGGCGGGAGCGGATGTTCTTCTCGGCCTGGAGGCGGTAGCCCGAGCGAAATTCCGGCGAATCGAAGTGCGCCGCGTCGAAGCGCATCCCCTGCCTCTCGAACTGGAGCTTGAGATTTTCGGCCATCCTGTCCGCTTCGGCATCGACCACACGGGGCGTAACCTCAAACTGTGCGCGCCGGAGAAGCTTTCCGGTGATCTGCTCGCCGAGCCTGGCCGAAATCCTCTGCTCCTCGCGCTGGCGCAGTTGCTCCCGGATCTTCTCCTTGAGGGCTTCGAGGGTGTCGAACTGGGCGTTCCCAAGGGACTGGGCGAATTCGTCGTTTAGCTCCGGGACTTCCTTCTCCTTCAGTTCCTTGATTACCAGGTCGAAGAGGACCTTCTTCCCGGCGATCTCGGGCGTCGGCGTATCCGCGGCGTATTCGAGTTCGAATGAAAAACTCTCGCCGGGGCGATGCCCGACGAGGTGCTTGTCAAAATCGGGATGGAGGCTCCCCTTGCCGATCTCGGCCATGAAGTCGGTCGTCTTGCCCTTCTCGAAAACCTTCCCTTCCACCGAGGGCGTGAAATCGATCACGGCCACGTCGCCGTCGCGAATGGGCCGGTCGGTTTCCACGGCGCGAAGCTGCGCATGGCCCTCGCGAAGCCTGTCAAGTTCGGCGTTGACCTCCGCCTCGGCGACTTCAATGGGAGGCTTGTAGAGCTTCAGCCCCTTGTAGTCGGGCAGCTCGAAGGGGGGGCAGATGTCCACAAGCGCCGTATAAGAAAACGAGCCGTCGTCCTCGAAGCGCGATTCGCTCACGTCGGCCTGCGTCAGGGGCTTGAGATCGGTTTCCTTGAGGGCCTCGGGAAAGGTCTCCTGGATGAACTGGGTGGAAAGTTCGTGTTCGACCGCTTTTCCGTAATAGGACTTGATTATGCTCCGAGGCACCTTGCCCGGCCGAAATCCCTTGATCTTGGCCTTCTTTGCAAGATCGCGATACTTTTCGTCGAATTCATCCCGAACCCGGGATGCGGGGACCTCCACGCGGAGCTTCTTTTGACCTGGGCTGATCTCGGTTACCGAAACGTTCATCTCCACTCTGTTTAACCTTTCTGATGAAATGGTATATGTTAGCCGAAAGAGGCACATTTTCTGGTGCGAGAGGGGGGATTTGAACCCCCATCCTGTTGCCAGGGCTGGATCCTAAGTCCAGTGCGTCTTCCAGTTTCGCCACTCTCGCCTGCCGATATACTGGGAAATCTCGATATAAAGCATTTTTCGCCACTCCTGTCAACATCCAGCCTCACCCCCAAAAACCCTTCACCACCGGCACGAGGGCCAGGATCACCGGTGCGACGGCGATCGCGGGGACGAAATTCGCCAGGCGAAGGTGCTTGATCTCGAGGAGCTTGAGGCCGATGCCGACAATGATCAGGCCGCCGGTGGCGGTCATTTCCGTTACCATGGGATCGGTTAAAAGGCTCGATATGCCGCTTGCGAAAAGGGTTATCCCGCCCTGGTAGACCAGGATCGAGAGGGCCGAGAGCGCAACGCCCCACCCGAGGCTCGCCGCGAAGGCGATCGAGGCGAAGCCGTCGAGGACGGCCTTTATCGAGAGCAGCCGGTAATCGCCCGAGAGGCCGTCGGAGATCGATCCCAGGATTGCCATCGGGCCGACGCAGAAAACGATGCTCGATACCACAAAACCTTCCGCGAACGTATGGTCCGAACCACCCGAGAGCTTTGCTTGAAGGAACTCGCCAAGGCTTTCGATGCGGTCCTCGATCTTGAGCGCTTCACCGAGTATCCCGCCGATGAGTATCGCCCCCAGCACGACGAGGATGTTTTCCGTCTTTAGCGCCATCTGAAAGCCGATCAGAAGGGTCAGGAGCCCGATCCCGTAGAGCACGGTCTGGCGCATCTTTGCGGGGAGCCTCGATCCCGCGAGCGCGCCCAGGGCGCTTCCGGCGATAATGGCCCCCACGTTGATAAATGTTCCCGTCATGGAGTGTGCGGCCTTTCCCGGAAAGCGGCCCCGGCGTTATTGAGCCGCCGATGCGTCTCGTAGAGCCGGGCGACCCTGCGGACTATCGGGGGATGCGAGTAATGGAACCACACATACAGCGGGTGCGGATTGAGGTTCGAGAGATTGTCGGCGGCAAGCCTCTTGAGGGCCGTGGCCATTGCGGACGCCGTGTCGAGCATGTTCACCGCGAAGGCGTCGGCCTCGTCTTCAAAGCGCCGGGATATGCTCATGTAGAGCGGCTGGAGGAAAAATCCGGCCTTTTGCCACAAAATCCCGGCCAGAAAGAGCCCGGCGTAAGGCAGGGGGGCGCCGAACCCGAACGTCGCGTAAAGCGGCGGCCACTGGATGAGAAGCCAGGTGAGATAGAAGGCCGCGAGGGAAAATGCGCCGAAGACGGCAAGCTGCTTCGGGACGTGTTTTCTTCGAAAATGGCCCGCCTCGTGGGCGAGCACCGACAGGATTTCCTCGTGCGTGTGCGATTCGATGAGGGTGTCGTAGAGGACGATCTGCTTGGTCTTGCCGATCCCCGTGAAGTAGGCGTTGGTGTGGCGGCTCCGCACGCCGGCGTTCATCTGGAGGACCTTTTTTACCCGGATTCCGTTATCGGCCATGAGCTGAACTATCTTTCCGGCTAGGTCCTCGTCTTTTACCGGTTCGAACTTGTTGAAAAGCGGCGCTATCACCACCGGGAAGAGTATCGCAAGGAGGACCTGCACCGCCGAGACGATCGCAAATCCCCAGATCCACCAGTGCTGTGGCGAATGCCGGATAAGAAGCATGAGGACGGAGAAAAGGGCCGCGAACAGCGCGCCCCCGATCAGCCCCGCCTTGATGTGGTCGATTATCCAGAGCTTGAGGGTGGACCGGTTGAACCCGAATTTCCGCTCGATAACGAAAGTGGCGTAATATCCGAAGGGAAGCTCGGCCAGCGACTGTATCGCCCCCGGAATGAAAAAGAAGAGCAGGCCGGCGGGAATCGACGACAGCCCCATGCTCTCGAACCGCGCGGCGAGCAGGGGAAGGAATCCCGAGAGCAGGATCGCCAGGAACACGCCGTCCGAGACGATTTGCTCGAAAATCCCGAGCCGGCCCCTCTCGCCCGTGTAAGCGCACATCCGCGCAAGTTTCCCGGTGTCCACGAAATCCTCGAAGCCGGGCGGGACACTGCCCGAATTCTTTTCGCAATGCCGGATATTGATGCTGTCGACCCAGATCGTGAATGCGCCCTGTCCGATATAAAGGACCAGGAAGGCAAAGAGAAACAGGTTGGGTTCGATCATATTTTCCCGGGGTCCTCTCTATCCCTGGTAGGGACTGTTGCCCATACCGCGGCTTCCTCCCCGGCCGCGGAATCAAAACCAACACATTCGAAACGGTCCGCCCTTAGCCTTCCGGCGGTCCGGGCGGGGATCAACCCCGCCCCTACGGATGTAAGGGGCTTAATGGCCGGCCGGGAATCGTAGGGGCGGGGTTGATCCCCGCCCGGACGGCTGCAAGGGGCTTAATGGCCGACCGGGAATTGTAGGGGCGGGGTTGATCCCCGCCCGGACCGCCGGTAAATTCGCGGCGGCCTCTTCTCGTTCACTCTCCGCGCCCTCCGCGATCTCCGCGGTGAATGGTTGTCCGTCTTCGCCGGGTTCAACCGGCAAATCCTTTTCGTAAAATAAGCATTCCCCTCCGTCAAAAGGAGCGGTCCGCCGGTGGCATTGGGGGGCGCGTGGTATTACATTGATGTCCCATACCGCTCAGGTAAAAGATTTTGCGATAAAGACAACGGTTGCGCATTGAACGTGAATAACCCCGAACGAAGAGGAGAAAAAGATGTCCGTGCCCGTCTGGAAATGCAACAAATGCGGAAACACGATTGATACCGCCAATCCCCCGGAAATCTGTCCGTCCTGCAAGCAGAAATGCGAGTTCCTGAACGTCTCCTGTTACACTCCCGATTGCGGGGGCCCCGATTCGGGCAACGTGGACGAGAAGGTGTTCGCGGAAAGCTTCAAGGGCGACAAGTAAGATCCGGAGCACCATCGGGACCGGGGCCCAATGAAAAAAGGCGGACATTGCCCGCCTCGCATCGTGGCAAAACCCCGTCGCGCAAAAAGGCGGGGTTTTATATTCGCTCCCGCGCCTCGGGGTTTCACCGCGGTTGAAAACCCGGGGCCAAGAGATCGGGGCTGAATGCGGACCGCTCTTTTCAGGGTTGCTCGTATTCAGCCTTGATCTTCTTGAGCACCTTTTCCAGTTCGCCCTGCTGATACGGCTTCCCGGGCCATGATGTGAGAAAATTGTCTTGCGGATAGCGCGGGATAAGGTGAAAGTGGACGTGGTCTATAAGCTGGCCGGCCGGCCGAAAGTTGTTCTGGAAAAAATTCAGCCCAACCGCCTTCGTACCCTTGAAAACGGCCCTGGCGATCTTTTGGGCGGCGAGGGTGCATTCCTGCAGGGCTTCGGCCGGGATGTCGAAAAGCGTTTCGTAGTGCGTCTTGGGTACGACCAGGGTGTGCCCGGCGTTTACCGGGTTAATATCGAGAAAGCTGATGACGCGCTCGTCTTCATAGACTTTGGCACATGGGAGTTGGCCTCTTATTATCTGGCAGAAAATGCAGTCAGCCATGACTCTACTCCTTGAGGGAACTCGAGTTTGAGGGTCAGCAAATATGCATCTCAATCTTTTCGAGAGGGAATTCGGCCGCGGTAGGCGCAAATGAGTCCCTGCATAAAGTAGCAGAGAAGCATTTTGCTGTAAAGCCGTGAGTGGATCGATACGGGTAAATACATAATATGTATTGCCCCGGACAGCCTTGCTGGAGCGCGGAATGCTCGTGGTCGCCATATATGGCTCTCCCCGTAAACATGGAAATACCGACCTGATGGCCGATGCTTTTCTCGAAGGGGCGTCGTCTGCCCCAAACCTGCGGGTCGAGCGCATTTATGTCAGGGACTTGAGCATCTCGGGCTGTCTCGGGTGCGGCCACTGCGACAACAAGGGCGTCTGTATCCAGCGAGACGATATGGATTCGGTGATCCCCCTCCTGGATTCGGCCGACCGGGTCGTAATGGCGAGCCCGATCTACTTTTACGGCCTGCCCGGCCAGCTAAAGCTGCTCGTGGACCGGTCCCAGGCGCCCTTTATGCGCCGTGAGCTGAAAAAAAAGGAAGGAGAGCACTCGCCGCCCGTTCTTGCCGCCGTCCGGAAAGGCTTTCTGCTGAGCGCCGGGGCCACCCGGGGAAAGCGCCTTTTCGAATGCGCCGTCCTGACGGCGAAATACTTTTTCGACGCCCTGGATATCGCCTCCACCGGGGAGCTGTGTTTCCGTGAGATAGACGAGAAGGGGTCCCTCCTGCGCCACCCCACGGCCATCGAGCAGTGCCGGAGGGCGGGGAGGGAGTTTGTGGCGGAGTAGCGGGGGCGGTCGGATAAGGCGGCGCGAAACACAACAGGGCCGGTATTGACAAAGATTTCCCACGTGCTATTCTCATGCTATGAATTTATGAATTTCAAAAATTATGAAACGTGAAAAAGGACGAGGTATAGCTCTCCAATGGAACTGGCGAAAGTGAAGCGCAACTATCAGATCACTATTCCGCAAAGCCTTCGGAAGAAGTTGCATCTTGGAGTGGGTGATTACGTGGAACTGGAAATGCGGGACGGCACGATTGTAATTAAGCCCGTAAAGGTGATCCACCCGGATCAGGCCTACTTCTACACGAAAGAATGGCTCGAAAAGGAGGCCGAAGCGGACGAAGATATCAAGCGCGGCGATGTGGCCGGCCCGTTTGACAATATCGATGATGCTCTTCGCGCGCTAAGAGAAGCCGATTGATGAGGCTTCGTTTTACCAGGAGTTTTAAGCGCGATTACCTTTCGCTTCCTCGAAGCATTCAAAAAGCCACGGACAAACAAATCGAACTCCTGCTCGAAGATCCTCGACATCCCTCCCTCAATATCAAGAAAATGCATGATCCACGGAATATCTGGGAAGGCAGGATAACGGCCGGGTACCGTTTTACCTTCGTGATGGAGGCGGATACCTATGTCTTGAGAAGGGTGGGCACTCATGACCTCTTGAGGCGGCCGTGACGAGCGTGCGGTCTGGTGTTTCTGGCACATCGTTTTTGTGAATCGGCACAGTACCTTCGGGCGCTTGCGGGATCACAGAGCGGGCGTCCGTATGGTGCGTTCCAGGTCGGGCAGCCATGCGCCGGCGGCGTGGTTGTATGTTTTTACCACGACTTTATCGGGATAGAGGAAAAGGGAATTCGTCCAGATCGCCTTCCGGTTCATGTCCGTGTTGTGAATGTTGGTGACTCTCTTGTCGTAGAGGTTCATCGCCCCCGCAAAGCCCTCGACTTTGGGGGAAGTATGCGTATGGCCGGAAACCCACAGAAAAACCTGCGGATTTTTCGCGAGCACGCCATGAAGCTTATCGGATGGCTGCGCGATAAAATCGGGGGTGTTGTAATGTTTGCCGTCGTTGGGGAGCGTGTCTTTTAGCGGCGCGTGGAAAAAGATGATGGTGGGGGTCTTCCTGTTTTTGTCCAGTTCGCGACTCAGCCATTCGATTTGCTTATCGGACATTTCGGTAAGGTGGCTCGACTGATCGGGTGAGAGGAATACGAGCAGGTAGCCGCCGACTTGCCTGCTGTAAGGAAGGGAAGACAATCCGAAGGTTTCCCGAAATTTGCGAAGTTTTGCATCCCGGACGGCGGGCGGGCCCTTCCGGCGCTTTTCCTTCGAGCTCAACGCGTCTTCATAGATAAAGTCATGGTTTCCCGGAACGGGATAGAACGGCTTACCGAGTTTTCGGAAGAACTCCTTCGCGGCGGCGTATTCTTCGTTTGTCCCCCGGTCCTCGCAGATATCCCCGACAGCGACCACCATTTCCACGCCGGTCCAGGAATTAACGGTTTGTATGACCTTTTCTTTCAATTCGAGGTGCTTGCCGGGCAGGTGGGGGTCGCCGAGGACGACTATATGGTGGGAAGTCCCCGCCGGGGTGTCGGCACGCCCCGGTCCGCCCGCCAGGAGGAGCATCGCCGCCAGCAGCAGCGCAAAAATCGATTTCGGAGCAGGCCTTCGGCATCTGAGCATCATACAGCCTCCAACTCCTCGCCACGTGGTTATCCGTAAATAAGCTGTGTAAGGGTTTTCGGGCTGTTGCGCAGTGGCATGGCTCAGCATTCCAAGCGGTCTGCACACATCTCAGGATCTACGGATCGTCATTCCCGCCCAAAAGCGCTGCGGGAATGACGGTTTTGACGGCCCGAGCCGAACTTCAGTTGAATAGCAATTTGTTGGATGGCAATTTGTCCGTATGTGATTAGGGCAGCGGCCCGTAGGGCTGTGATCGCAGCGCTACGAGTTATTTACGGACAGATCCTATATCTCGATCGCCGCGCACGCATCCTCGGCAAACGGAAACAGGCAACTCGTGTCGAGGTTGCCGATAAAGCTCGATAAGTCCGCAATCCCTTCCACCCTCAAATACCGTTCGATGCCGTCGATTATCTCGCCCGTGACGCCGGGATCGACGAAGTTGGCGGTCCCCACCTGCACGGCCCGTGCGCCCACGAGCAGGTATTCGAGGGCGTCCGTTGCGCTCGCGATGCCTCCGATCCCGATCACCGGGCACTTCACGGCCCGTGTCGCCTCGTAGACGCACCGCAACCCGATGGGCTTTACGGCGGGGCCCGAGAGGCCGCCGAAAATGTTCGCCAGGCGCGGCCGCTTCGAGAAAATGTCCACGGCCATCGCGGCGACGGTGTTTATGCACGAGAGGATGTCGCTCCCGGCGCCTTCGGCGGCCCTGGCGATTTCGGCAATCGAGGTGACGTTCGGGGTCAGCTTGGTGATGACGGGAAGCGATGTCGCGCGCCGGACGGCTTCGACGACTTTGGCCGTCATCGCCGGGTCGGTCCCGAAGACCATTCCCCCTTTTTTTACGTTCGGGCAGCTTACGTTTATCTCGATGGCGGCTATTCCGGGGACCCCGTCAAGGCGGGCGGCAAGCTCGGCGTACTCTTCCAGGGTGTTTCCGAAGATGTTTACGATAACCGGCGTCCCCACCCGGCGCAAATATGGGAGTTTAACCGTGATAAACCTCTCCGCGCCCACGTTTTCGAGCCCGATCGCGTTGATGAGTCCAGACGGGGTCTCGACCAGGCGGGGCGGCGGGTTTCCGGCGCGCGGTTCGAGCGATATCCCCTTCACCACGATGGCCCCGAGCCTGCCGAGGTCGGTCAGGCCGGCGTATTCCTCGCCGTACCCGAAGGTCCCGGAGGCCGTCATCACGGGGTTTTTGAGACGCAGCGGGCCTAGCTGAACAGATAGGTCGGGCGCGGCGCTTGCTGGACCAGGATTTGGTTCCATTGTATCGATCCTGCCGAAAAGATTGGGCCGTCTTCACAAACATGGACAAAGCGCGGGGACTGCGCCGATTCCGGGCCGGAGGCCGGCAGGGCGCACCCGAGGCAGGCCCCGATCCCGCAGGCCATGAGGGACTCAAGTGAAAGCTGCGCGAGGACGTCGTTTGCCAGGGCCCACTTTGCCACGTGGTACTGCATCGCGAGGGGGCCGCACGAATAGACTTCGACCGGGTGGAAGCCTTCGCCCCCGGGCGTTGTGAAATCTTCAAAAAGCCTGGTGACGCGACCTTTGTAGCCAAGGCTTCCGTCATCGGTTGCAAAATGGACCGGCACGCCGAATTCGCGGACAATTTGCCCGGGCAGAATTTCGGATGCCGTCCGCGCGCCGTAAAACAGGTTCACGACCTGCGACGCGTCGCGCCCGGAAAGGACCTGGGCGATCAGTTCCCGGAGCGGGGCTATCCCGATGCCGCCCGCAATGAAGGCCAGCGGCAGGGACTTGTCGAGAGGAAGCTCGAACCCGTTTCCCAGCGGCCCGATAAGGCTCACATGATCTCCGGGGGCAAGGCGCGAAAGGACCAATGTCCCGCGCCCGGTGACCCGGTAGAGGACCTCGATCTCACCCTCGCCGGGATGGATGCGGTAGAAGGAGAAGGGGCGGCGCAGGAGGGGGTCCGTTCCGTCGCGCACCTTGAGCATGACGAACTGCCCGGCCCGGGCCCTGCCGCTTATCAGGGGGGATTCGAGCCGCAGGTGAAATATCTGGTCCGCGACCTGTTCCCGGCAGATTATGCGCGCCTTTTCCTGGGTTTTTTCCAATTTTGCCCCTCGTTTCATACCAAGCTGCTTTTAAAAAGGTAACGAGTTGCGGAGTAAAATCCCCCCTGCGCCCCTTTAGAAAAGGGGGGTGTGCGCGGGGCGCCCAGGGTCAATCCCCTCTTTAGAAAAGGAGGGTGTTCGCGGGGCGCCAAGGGTCAATCCCCCCTTCTCTAAAGGGGGGCAGGGGGGATTTGTACCCATGGGAACGCAACTTCGTTTCAGGCCTGCCGCCATCCGATTACCGCCGCCATGCGCCCGGTTTCGCGCTCGGCCCTGTAGGAGAAAAATTCCGAGCTTTCACAAACCGTGCACCTTCCGATGACCTCGATGTTTTCATCCCGGATTCCGGCCGAGACGAGCTGGCCGCGCGTTATCTCCCAGAAATCGAAGTATTGCGGGCGGACCTGGAACCGCCACAAGTGGGGCGGGATCTCGTCTCGAAAGTTTATGAACTCGGCGCAGCAGGGGCCAAGCGACGGACCCACGGCGGCAAGCATCCTCCCGGGGACGCACCCGCGCCGCGCCCGCAGGTAATCGACCGTTTTCCCCACGATGTTTTGCACGCTGCCGCGCCAGCCGCTGTGCACATTAGCGGCAACGCGCGCCTCGGGATCGACCACCATGACGGACTGGCAGTCGGCCACTTTGATGAGCAGGCCCGTTCCGGAAATATTTGTCGCCAGGGCGTCCCCACGGGGCGCTATGACGAGCGGCGGCCGGGACTCGAGAGATGACAGGGCGGTCTTATCGACAAAGTTTATGGCGGCGCCGTGGACCTGGGGGCCGGACACGAGCCGATCCAGGCCGAGCAGGTCCCTGATGCGGCAAAGGTTTTCGAAAACCCGTTCGGCTGAGTCGCCGTTGCTCCAGGAAACGTTCATGCTCTCAAAGGGCGGTTTGCTTACCCCGCCCGATCTCGTAAAAAAGCCGTGGACGAGCCCCGGAACGCCGGATAAAACCGCAGAGGTGATAAATGCTTTATTTTTCGACATGTTGCAATTCACTGACCCATGTTCTTTCCACCAGGTTCGGTCCCAGATTATTAATCGAAATGCATTCGGCAAGTAAACAGAAATATGCATTTTCCTGATGCTCCGGCGAGGCGCGCGGCAAGTGTTTGAGAGGCGACCTGGCGTTTGATGAATAAGGCGTGTCCTTATTTGCGGGCATCTGATATAATAGGCAAAGCTGGGAAATGCACTTACCCTTTCTCTGGACCAACACCCCGCGCTCCGAGCCTGACTTCCTCTGATGGGACCCCGTTGTGATTGTGGGTCGGTGACCTCAAATAGTAACCGTTCACCGCGGAGACGCAGAGAACGCGGAGAAGACCTTGGGATAGGATTAACCGGGGTGGCAGGATTTATAAAAGCGAAGACCGCTTTCCCGGCCTGATCCTGTAAGTCCTGTCATGGCTTTTCCTCCTCGCTCTCCGCGTCTCCGCGGTGAAGGATTACCTCAAATGCAACCTTCGACGGGCGCCTGGAATTTCGAGTTGCCTTTACCTTGCAATAAACAGCATACAGCGGGAGATTTTCCATGGATGAGATTCCTTGTGCCTTGGTAAAGGATTTACGCTCCACGGGGTACTTCTATGATGAACTGAAGAGCTATTCCAAATCCCTGGAAATGGATATCCCATCATACTGCAAGGACCTGGCGATCCCGTACCTGGCCAGGATATCGAAATCGCACGAACACTCCGGCCAGCCTTCCAGAAATGCCATTTTGAAGTTGGCGATCAAGCATTTGTCCGAGGCCGGCGACGAGGAATTAGTCGATTCTATTTTCGGGCTCAAGAAAGTGGCCGGATTGGAACTGGACAAAGTTGCAAAAGTTGTTTTCCAGGGTCCGTTCGATAAGGCCATTTCCCTGTCATGCCGTCATAAATCGGAATCCGCGGAGAGTCTTATCAAACTTCTCGTGAATATGATCAGGATTTTCAAGCTTACCGAAGTCAACGCCAAGAAAAGTGAATCGGGGGAGGTGCGCGATTCCGTTGGCGACGCCATCATGCACAGTTGGGAATCCTCAGCCCAGCCGGGCAATTAAGTCCCGCCTTCGACCCGTCACGGGGGAGCGCCGCGTCAAAGAATGCGCCGGGCGTGGGCGCAATGCTTCGTGCAACTCTATGCCCGCGTGACCGTTCTGTGGATGTAGAGGGCGAAGAATGCCAACACCGCGAGCGTGACCGCCATGGGAAACAAATCGAAGCCGATTCCCAGATAATCGTTCAATGCGCGTTCAAGGAGCAACCTGTTGGCGCGGTTTAACGACGGCGCGCCCACGATCGCGGCCGCCAGGATAAGTGGTGTGAGCAGAGGATGATAATGGGCGAGAATGGCGAGGTCCCGTCCGGCATACAATCCAACAAACAAGTAGCACAGCGGATAAAATAGAAACCCCGCGGAGCTTACCGACAGAAAACCACCCCAGAACAGGCAGGACACCATCACAGGGACATGGACGAGAAGTCCGGGAAAACGGTAGGCCGCAAACCCGGCCCTGCTCGGGAATGGGGACCTGAAATAGAGAAAATAGTCGTCTGCCTTCTTGAATTTTTTCATTCGCTCCTTCTATCCGAATCACTCCATCTTGACAACAGTTGAGAAACCCTGATGCCCGTCTTTAATTTCCGGGTGCAAGGCGCATCCGCGCGTAATTCTTACGGCCGCCGCGCGATCCGGCAATTCCCGCCGTCTCTTCGCGTTTCGTCCCCCGGATTTTCGGCGAAGATTATGCGGGCACGGTCTATTCTCTTGGCTGCGATAATGCTTATCATCTGAGAATCGAAGTATCAAAAGGGGGTGATCAATGTGAAGCCCGATACGCTGATTTGGGCCAAAGACGAGGACGGACACAGGCATCTTTGTCCGATGAATGAACTGGAAGATGCGAACTTCGTGAAAGCCGGGGAAGTTGACAAATGTGTTGATGATGACAGCCGGCTGGCCACACGGAGTCACGTGCCGTCAAATGATCCTGAAGGGAAACTCAAGTTCCCCAAGTCCTTGAGTCTTAACTAATATCACTCACTTAACGCAAAATCCTTGAGCCGGACCGCCTGGGGTCCGGCTCCATGTTTCTTGCCGGGGGCCTTCGCGGCCTTAGTGACCGCAACGTAATTACAGTGACGTATCGAATGCATGGGGCTGACGCAAAGGAGCGGGCTGCACTATCGTCATTCCCGCGGCGTTTCTGGGCGGGAATCCAATGTCTTCTTGGCGCCGGGAGTATCAGTTGCAAAGGTCCGGGGGAACTTTCTTGCGGCGGGCCGGTTTGCATTTCGGGGGCAGTTCGGAGATGTTGATCCAGAATTTCCGGAGGTCGCCCATTGCCTTGAGAAGGAGGCCGTAGGTGTCCGGTTTCCTGACGAAGGCGTTTGCCCCGAGTTCGTAGCACCTCGAAACCTCCGGCTCTCCGTGGCTGGTGCTCAGCACGATTACGGGCATGGATATGAAGCAACGGTCCGAGCGAAGCTCTTTGAGCACCTCGTAACCGTTCATGCGGGGCATATTGAGGTCGAGAATAATCAGGTCGGGGCCCTCGTGAGCCGCCTGACCGCCGTGTGTTATCCGGTCCCTAAGATAGTCCATCAACTCCACGCCGTCGGCGACAAACCGGAGGCCGCCCAGGAAGTTCAGTTCCCGGAAAGCATCCCGGACGAACCTACGATCGTCTTCATCATCCTCGGCGACCAGGATGACGACATTGTCCTCAGACGTTGCCATTTTCCGAATTTCCTTCCAGCCGGTCCGGACGGTGCGCGTAACTTGTTAATACTAGCATAAAACCGGGGAATATTGCATGTTTTCTGGGAATTTGGTTTCCACTCGCCCCGGTTAACCCGCAAACACTTTCGCCGCTCGCCGCGAGCGATCTTCCGGTTGCCCGGCACTCTCCCTCCTGACCACGCGATGCCCGTGTTCGTGAAAAGGCGAACGCCGCGTTGACACCTTCTCCGGCATAGTTTAGGGATTGCGAGTGAGGGCTTTTCGATCAGGAGGGAATATCATGTTCGTTAAATCCGGCCGGTTCGAACTCGAGATTAGTGAGGAGGTCTTCGTTTGCCTCGAAGAAGGGGAGATGAGCCATTTCTGCGAATGGAGCCGTCTGGACGACGGCCTCCAGGAAACCTTCAAGGGCTTGAGACAAGAGATTTCAAAGGTGATGGAGGATTTTCTGCACTCGGAAAAAAGCCGGGCCTTTCTCGCATTGTCGGAGACGTACGGAGATCTTCCCCGGGGGTCGAAGGGCTGTACGCGCGGGAAGAAATTGGATCATTGAAAAATTGCCCGCTCCCCCGCCGCGTGCGGGGCAGCCGCGATACGGCTCACGTAAGCCCAATACTGTTCACTTAAAGTCTCTCCGGTAGCCAGGGACGTGGGGCAGGATTTCCAGCCCGCCCGCGAGGGAGAATAGAGACGCCGCCGGACGGCAGGCCGGAATGGGCTGTTGCCCAAGTCAATTGCGGTAAAACCGTAATGCGCTCATGGTTATGCCCGTGACCCAGGGATCGTCATTCCCGCGGCGTTTTTAGGCGGGAATCCAGTGTCTTTCCAGACGGCCGCAAAAACAAAGACACTGGATTCCCGCCTAAAAACGCTGCGGGAATGACGGTTTTAGAGTTCGCCGCCCGGACCTGAAGTATAACAAATCGTCGTACTTTGACGTGGGCAACAGCACCGGAAAGCCTGCCCCACATGGGTAGTCCCCCGGCAGAGACTGCGGGAAGGCAGGCTGGAAAGCCTGCCCCACGTGGGCCGCACACTGAATGAGCGCTATTGGGCCGAGCCCCGGCAGACGCCGCTTCGGGTTGAGCGAAGCGGGATCGGCCGCTACAAACCATGGTTGACGCCTTCCCGGTTTCGGACTTTACCCGTCTACAAGAATAGCTCATCCGTCTACAAAAATAGCTCACCCGTGCACAAGAATAGCTCACCCGTCTACAAGAATAGCTCACGCGTGTACAAGGATAGCTCGCCCGTGTACAAGAATAGATCACGCGTGCACAAGAATAGATCAGTCCCGGCCGGGAGTTCCCGGCCGGGGCTGATTGGTTGTCGCCGTTTCGCCTTTGTCGCGGCTTACCGCTGCTTCAGGATGTTGCGCGCGATGACGAGGCGCATGATCTCATTGGTGCCTTCGTAGATCTGCGTGATCTTGGCGTCGCGCATGTGCCGCTCCATCGGGTATTCCTTGCAGTATCCGTATCCGCCCAGAATCTGCACGCCCTCGATTGTCGCCCACATGGCGGTATCCGAGGCCAGAAGCTTCGCCATGGCGGATTCTTTCTCATAGTGTTTCTTGTTGTCTTCGAGCCACGCGGCGCGAAGGATCAACAGTTCCGAGGCGTCGAGCTGGGTGGCCATGTCGGCGAGTTTCCACTGGATCGCCTGGAAATTCGCAATCGGCTGGTTGAACTGCTCGCGCGTCTTGCTGTATTCGATGGATCCCTCGAGGGCCGCCCTGCCGATGCCGAGCGCTTGGGAGGCTATGCCGATGCGGCCGCCGTCGAGCGTTGTGAGCATCTGCCTGAAACCTTCGCCCGGTTTTCCCAGAAGTTGGTCCTTCGGAATGCGCGCGTCCTCGAACACCAGCTCGGCCGTGCCCGAGGCGTTGATGCCGAGCTTGTCCTCGACCTTGCCCACGCGAAAGCCCGGAGTATTTTCGAAATCGATGATAAACGAGCTGATCCCCTTGTAGCCCGCGCTCTTGTCCGTAATGGCGGCCAGAACGCAGTACCTGGCGACGTTGCCGTTGGTGATGAAGCGCTTGGTCCCGTTTATCACCCATTCATTGCCGACGGGGACCGCCGTGGTGAGCATTCTCGCGGGATCGGAGCCCGCGCCCGCCTC
Organism: Syntrophobacteraceae bacterium; assembly: GCA_049300095.1. Lineage (GTDB taxonomy): Bacteria > Desulfobacterota > Syntrophobacteria > Syntrophobacterales > Syntrophobacteraceae > SbD1. Next base: position 27,549 of record JBAQYM010000190.1, on the reverse strand, counting down.
GGTCAGGCCGTAGCAGCCGAGCACCTCGCCGCTTGCCACCGGCGGCAGGAACTTCTTTTTCTGCTCCTCCGTCCCGTAGGCGTAGACGGGGAAATTATAGAGGCTGTTGCACACGCTCATGATGACGCCGCAGGAGGCGCAGGCTTTTGATATTTCGATCACTCCCAGGGCATAAGAAATGTAATCCATGCCCGCCCCGCCGTATTCCTCCGGGATGGTCACGCCCATGAGCCCCAGTTCGCCCATCTTGTCGCAAATTTCCTTGGGATGGGCGTGCGTCTTGTCGAGTTCGGCGGCTACGGGCTTGATCTCCCGTTCGGCGAACTTGCGGGCCATGTCCTGAATCATCTTTTGTTCGTCGGTAAGTTCAAAGTTCATCTCGCGTCCTCGCCTCCTGAAGTGCGGTACGGTTTATCGTGCAAGGCTTCCCTTGAATTCGGGCTTGCGCTTCTCCAAAAAAGCGGATACCCCCTCGCGCATGTCTTCGCTGCCGAAACAGACGCCGAATGCCTCGGCCTCCAGGGCGCACCCGTTGCGCAGGTCAATGTCGGCGCCGCAGTCGACCACCCTCTTTATCGACCGGAGCACCCCCGCGGATTTTGCGGCAAGCGCCCGCGCGACTTTCATGGTCTCCTCGATCAACTGGTCGGCGGGAAATATCTTGGCCACCAGGCCGAGCTCTTTTGCCTGTTGCGCGTCGATCATCTCGCCGGTCATGCACAGCTCTTTGGCCCTGGCGCGCCCGACGAGCCGCGAGAGCCGCTGCGTGCCGCCAAATCCGGGAATCAGCCCCAGGTTGACTTCCGGCTGACCGAACCTCGCCTTGTCCGAAGCATAAATGAAGTCGCACGACATTGCGAGTTCGCACCCCCCGCCCAGCGCAAATCCGTTGATGCAGGCAATTGCCGGTTTGGGAAGCTGTTCGATCCGAAAAAACACCTCCTGCCCCTTTTCGGCAAAAATCCGCGCCTGGAGGGCGTTCATCGTGGTGAAGGCCGTGATGTCGGCCCCCGCCACGAAGGCCTTTTCCCCGGCCCCGGTCAGGACCAGCACCCGCACGGCGTCGTCCATTCGCGAGCGCTCGACCGCGTCGGCCAACTCTTCCAGCGTCTCGGGGTTCAACGCGTTCAAGGCCTTGGGCCTGTTGAGGGTGAGAACGCCGACTCCGTCCAGGACCTCAAAAAGAATATTTGCATAACTCATATTCCGCCTCCCCTAAAGAGTGAACAGTGATCGGTGAGCAGTGAACAGAGACAACCCTGTTCTCCGCCCATCACCTGCCGTTCACCTTTCACAGATCGCAATGGCTCGTCACTCTTCACTGCCTCTCAACCGCAACGGCCGTTCCCTGCCCGCCGCCAATGCAAAGGGTGGCAATGCCCTTTTTGGCGTCGCGCTTTTTCATCTCGTGGAGCAGGGTGGTCAAAATCCGGGCGCCGGACGCTCCGATGGGGTGTCCGAGCGCCACCGCGCCACCGTTGACGTTTACCCTGGAGAGGTCCCAGCCCATCTCGCGGTTGACGGCCACCGCCTGGGCGGCGAATGCCTCGTTCGCCTCGATGAGATCGAGTTCCCCGGGCGTCCATCCGGCCCGCTCCAACGCCTTGCGGCTCGCGCGCACGGGCCCGATTCCCATTAGCGCCGGATCGACCCCGCTCGACGCGTAACCGCGGATATACGCCATCGGTTCGATGCCCAGTTCCTTCGCCCTGCGTTCCGACATGACGATAATGGCGGCGGCCCCGTCGTTTATGCCCGAGGAGTTCCCGGCCGTGACGGTCCCGTCGGGTTTGAAGGCGGGCTTGAGCTTGGTCAGGGCATCGAGGGTGGTGCCGAACCGGGGATGCTCGTCGGTGTCGAACAAAACGGGCTCGCCTTTTCGCTGAGGGATCCTGACGGGGACTATCTCGTCTTTGAACCGGCCGCTCTTTATCGCGGCTTCGGCCTTCTGCTGGCTTGCCGCCGAGAGCTCATCCTGGTCCCGCCTGGTGACCCCGAATTTTTCCGCCACGTTTTCGGCGGTGACCCCCATATGGTAGTCGTGGAATACGTCGTGCAATCCGTCGCGGACCATGAGGTCCACCAGCGATCCATCCCCCATCCGGTAGCCCCACCGGGCATCCCGGAGCCCGTAGGGGACGCGGCTCATGTTCTCCATGCCCCCGGCAATTATGACGTCGGCGTCGCCCGCCGCGATCGCCTGGGCCGCGAGGCACACGCTCTTGAGTCCCGATGCGCACACCTTGTTGACGGTGAAGGCGGGGACTTCGCGCGGGAGCCCCGAATGGATGCCGACCTGGCGGGCCGGGTTTTGCCCGAGTCCGGCCTGGAGGACATTTCCGAGGATAACCTCGTCCACCTGGGCGGGGTCGAGGCCGATACGGCGCATCGCCTCCGTGACGGCCGTCACGCCGAGATCGATTGCCGAAACGGTTGTGAGCGATCTGCCGAAACTGCCAATGGGTGTTCTCACGGCGCTGACAATCACAGCCTGTTGCATGAAACGTCCTCCATTAGAATGCGGACCGGAAAGCGCAAGACGCACGGGTTGACTGTTTCCGGCCGAGATCCGGAAAAAACGGAGTAAAAGAGCGGAAAAAACCGGGAGGTGACAAGTCGGAAATCAGCTATTGGCAGCAGAGCGGGAACACCAACTTCTATAAGAGATCGACACCGCTATGTCAAAGGAAATCGCGGCTTCACGACGCGCATGGCCGCAGGGTGGGGTAGGGGCAGCCGAAAAGGTCCTGGCCGAAACGGGTCAGGTTTTCGGCCGACCCGATGGCGATCATGATGTCCCCCGCGCGGAATGTCTCCTGGGGGGCGGGGTTGAATATCATCGTGCCGTCGGAGCGCTTGATCGCCATTACGATTAAGTCATACACACTGCGAATTCCCGAACTCATCAGCTCCATGCCGACCAGCCTCGAGTCGTCGGGAATGCAGATTTCCTCCATGCTCAGCTCCAGGCCCTCGCCCGACAGGGCAAGTTCGAGGAAATCGGTGACGGTGGGCCGGACGATGTTGTGGACTATGCGAATCGCGCCGATGGCATACGGGGAAACGATCCGGTTCGCGCCGGCCTTTCTGAGCCTTTTTTCCGTGCCGGCCGTGCTGGCGCGGGCGGATATCGAAAGGTCCTTGTTGAGATCGCGTGCGGTGAGCACGATAAAGACGTTTTCCGAATCCTTGCTCACAACCGACACCAGCCCCTTTGCCCGCATGATCCCGGCCTCACGCAGGTTGTCCTCATCGGTCGCGTCGCCGGCCAGGTGCGGTATTCGTTTTTCCCTCAATCGCTGCAGGACGGCCTCGTCGTGCTCGATCACCACTACCGGGAGTTTGTACCTGTGGAGTTCCTGGACGATGATCTGCCCCATCTGGCCGAAGCCGCACACAATGTAATGGTTTTCAAGCTGATCGAGCTGCTTTCTCAATCTCCGCCTCCGGTAAGCTTCCAGAAGGTTTCCGTCGAGCATGATCTGGCTGAAGTAGGCCAGGGTAAAGGCGACGAAGCTCACGCCCATGAGTATGAGGACGATTGTAAAAAGGCGCCCCGTGTCATCGAGGGGCCTGACCTCGGTGAAGCCGACCGTGGCAAGGGTTATTACCGTCATGTAGAGGGCTTCGACAAACGAGTAGTGCTGGATCAGCATGAACCCGGTTGTCCCGAACGCCACCAGAATGGCGGAACAGATCAGGATGATAATTATTCTGCGCCCGGTGGCGGAATGCCAGAGATTTTCCATCGCAGTGGGGCAACCTCCCATAGTGTCAAAAAAAGTATAAAATACATCAAGGACCGTTGGAAGGTAAACCATATGTTGGGGTCCGCTGTTTATCCCCGACACTTTCCACGCGCGGGGCCTCCGGCTATAGGGGCTGTTGCCCAAATCCTCATGACCGAAATGGTGATTGCGCATCACCGTAAAAGACCACCGGAATAAATGCGTGGGAGCGGCTTGCAGCCGCGACGGGCGTGCCAAAGCGACGAGATCGCGGTTAGAGTCCGGGGCGTTGCCACAGCAACGCCCATCCGCCGCCATCGCACGTCCATCGCGGCTACAAGCCGCTCCCACCGGGGATTGGGTGTTTGCACTTTTCCCGTGATGGTTCGCAATCTGTTTGCGCAACAGCCCATATATCCTTGAAACCCCGGTCGGCGCCGCGCCGCGCGTTTGTTCAGAAATAAAAATAACGACGGGTCTTGACCCGTGACAAAAAAGGATTAACTGAAATAACACATTGGGGAGGTCGTTCATTCGTTCCCAATGGGAGGCGGCAAGAGGTGTCGGGTTTGTGCATTGATGTTGAAATTGCACATTATCCGAAGGGTGAATCACAGGGTAAAATATCTGGCTAACTCGCTCGCAAGGGTCGAATAGGCCCTCCTCTTCAGTTCCACCACCTGATTCTGATCCGATCTCACCCGTGTAAGGCCCGAACTGATCGCGGAATCGTCGATCGGGTCCGGGATTATCATCGACCACCTGCCGGATTCCACGTCTATAAGCGCCGCCTTGAGTTGGATCCTCATGCGCTGGGCCTCATCGGGAATGAAGGCCCCGGCAACCGGGACCCATGATATCGCCTTGGTGGCCTTGTCTTCGGAGGCGGTCTCGAGGACGCCCCAGCAGCACAGTATGTGCGTGTAGCCACCTTGGGCCGCGACGAGGCGAAGTCTTTTCGAGTACGACGTCTGGTCCTGCTTTGAGGGGACCCCGGAAAAGGGGACGGCCGCAAAGTGTTTTTTCAGCTCGTCGAGCAACGAGGCGTCGGGGCTGAGCGAACCTGATTGGATCACGATGAGCGAAGCGCCCTTGCGCAGCTTTATCTCGCGCCTATCAGCGAGCGTCAGTTTGATTTCGGCCTCGGTTGCCGGTTTTTCCTCGGCGTGGCCCAGAACGTCCATCTCGCCGAGCTCGCCGGCATAGTAGGGATTTTTCGACCGGGAATCTCCGGGGTAGCCTGAATCGGAAATAGAGCGGGTGGCGCAGGCGCAAAGCGCGGCAGCCATCGCGAAAAGGACCAGGGCGCGAACCGGGTTGGGCATGGTTTCCTCCTGAGGTCCTTGCGTTGCTCTCGGATACGCGAAACGTTTCGGCGACGGGGAAAAATACTTCTTTACGGCCTCGCGCGGCAACTGGAATTATTCTTGCCGCCGGCGGCTGTGGGACGGGCGCGAAAAAACAGCGGAATTTTGTCATGCCCATGCAAATTTGCACATCTTTTTCTTGCGTCCCACATAATTCCGTGCTAGAGAGAACGGTGCTGGCGGACAACTTGCGCTTTGGACTGTCGACCTGCCCGTAAACCCGCACCGACTCTAGCCGCGGAACAAATCAGGTCCTCTTCGCCGGTTTTATTTCCCGGGTTTTTCCCCTTGACAGGCAGGGGAGCTTCTCTGTATACGGCTTCGTAACATTTTGCACAAGCATTTTTAGCACAGAAGCTGTTTCGACCAGGACCGTCAATTAAAGGATAATCGAATGCCGGAGTGTAATTGCCCTGAGCGGAAAGAGACGCCAAGTTTTTCGCCGGGCTGATAACCTCGGGTATAGTTGTGTTTTAGCCGCGTCAGACGGTACCACACATGTCTGGAGTGTCCGGCAAACCTTAGCTCGGCCAAAAACTGATCGCGGAAAGATAAAATCAGGAAGGATGTTTGCCCGGGACCCCCACGGGCGGACAGTTTGAGGAAGGAGGTGTTGGGTCTCGTCAAAATATTGGGGTTGTTGGCATGCCGTTATTTCGAATCAACCTTTAGGAGGTAAATTATGCCAAGTTATGTGATCCTTGAGAAATGCGATGGCTGCAAAGGGCAGGATAAGACCGCGTGTATGTACATTTGCCCCAACGATCTGATGGTTCTCAATAAGGAAACAATGAAGGCCTACAATCGAGCCACCGAGATGTGTTGGGAATGTTACAACTGCGTAAAGATCTGTCCCCAGCAGGCGGTTGACGTGCGCGCGTATGCGGACTTCGTCCCGATGGGCGCTTCGGTTGTGCCCTTGCGTGGTTCCGAAGACATCATGTGGACGGTCAAGTTCCGTAACGGCAATGTGAAAAGGTTCAAGTTCCCCATCCGCACGACCACGGAAGGCAAGATCGAGCCTCTTGCAGGCTTTGCCACGGGTAGCGAGGACCTCAAGTCCAACGTGCTGTGTACCGAACCCGCTTCTTCAGGCGCCGCTGCAATCCCCACCCTGAAGAAATAACCGCTGACTTAAGGAGGTGACAATATGCCTAATTTTGAAACCGTAGTAGTCGAAACCGATCTTCTGATAATCGGCGGTGGAATGTCGGCTTGCGGCGCCACTTTCGAAGCTGCATACTGGGCGAAGAAGAACGGCCTGAGTGTTACCGTTGTCGACAAAGCCGCCATGGATCGTTCCGGCGCGGTTGCAATGGGTCTTTCCGCCATCAACCAGTACATCGGCTGGGCCGCCGGCGACAACACCCTGGAAGATTACGTCAAGTACGTCCGCCAGGACCTCATGGGCATTTCCCGTGAAGATCTGGTCTATGATATCGCCCGCCACGTTGACTCTTCCGTCCACCTGTTCGAAAAATGGGGCCTGCCCATCTGGAAGGCCGATGACGGCAAGTATGTTCACGAAGGCCGCTGGCAGGTCATGATCAACGGTGAATCCTACAAGGTCCTCGTTGCCGAAGCCGCCAAGACCGCCCTGGCCACCCTGGGCGACAAGGGCCAGTTGCTCGAGCGCGTTGTTGTCGTCGAACCTCTGATGGACGGCGATCGTTGCGCGGGCGGCGTTGGTTTCAGCACTCGCGAGAACAAGTTTTACGTATTCAAAGCCAAAGCGACGATCGCCCTGATGGGCGGCGCCGTTCATGTTTTCCGTCCGCGTTCGGTTGGCGAGGGTCTTGGCCGCGCCTGGTATCCCCCCTGGAACGCCGGTTCGACCGCTTATTTCACCATCAAGGCCGGCGCCGAGATGACCTGCCAGGAAGTGCGCTTTATCCCGGTTCGTTTCAAAGACGGTTACGGCCCGGTCGGCGCATGGTTCCTCCTGTTCAAGTCCCGCGCGACCAACGCTTTTGGTGAAGAATACATGGTGACCCGCGCCAACGAGCTGCCCAAGTGGGCGCCTTACGGCCTGGCCAAGCCCATCCCCGCCAACCTGCGTAACTGGCTGGGCATGGAAGACGTATTTGTCGGCAAGGGCCCGCTCATGATGAGGACGGAGGAGGCCATCGCCAACATCGCCGCCAAGTACAAAGATGATCCCAAGGCTTTCAAGCGGAAGATGAAAGAACTCGAAAGCGAAGCCTGGGAAGACTTCCTCGACATGACCATCAGCCAGTCGCTGCTCTGGGCCGGTATGAACATCCAGCCCGAAGAGAAGGCCTCCGAAATCGCCGCCGCCGAACCTTACTTCATCGGTTCGCACTCCGGCGCTTCCGGCGCATGGGTATGCGGTCCCGAGGATGTTATGCCCGCCGAATACAGGAAGCAGTGGGAACCCATCGGTGTGTACAACCACATGACCACCGTCAAGGGCCTCTTCACCGCTGGTGACGGCGCCGGGGCATCCAGCCACAAGTTCTCCTCCGGCTCGCACGCTGAAGGCCGTATCGCCGCCAAGGGCGCCCTTGCCTTCATCATGGACAACAACACCATGCCCAAGGTCGACGATGCGAAGGTCGAAGAGCTGAAGAAGACCATCCTGGCTCCGATGGACCTCTACGAAGCCAACGTCAAGTACTCGAGCGACCCGGACATCAACCCGGCATACATGAAGCCCAAGATGTTCATGTTCCGCCTCCAGAAGATCATGGACGAATACTGCGGCGGCGTATCCGCGCAGTTCACCACCAACAAGACCCTGCTCGAAAGAGGTATGGAACTGCTCGTCATGCTGAAGGAAGACTCCGTGAAGCTGGCCGCCGCCGACCTCCACGAGCTGCTTCGCGTCTGGGAAAACACCCACCGCATGTGGATCGCGGAAAGCCATCTGCGCCACGTGCTGTTCCGTGAAGAGAGCCGTTGGCCCGGTTACTACTTCCGCGCCGACTTCCCCGACATGGACGAGGCGAACTGGAAGTGTTTCGTGAACTCCGTTTACGATGCCAAGACCGACCAGTGGACCATGAAGAAGGTCCCCGTTGTCAATCTGCCGGTTTAAGGTGAAAATGTAACCCCACACAACCTCCTGGCGCCTCTTTTGGGCCGGGAGGTTTTTTTGTTTAAGCCTTAACGGTGTTTTTTAGGTAGTTGGCCCGTTGAAAACTTGGTTTATAATTTGTGAGGGGACCCAGGTGCGCAGTGATGGGTTGCCCCATGCCATAACCACTTAACCCAACACTTTTTTTAGTAAGGAGAAAGAAGCTAATGTCCGAATTGCTCCCCCCCCATGGAGGAAAAGGCTTGACCTGCTGTTTGCTCGAAGGCGCGGAACTGGCGGCTGAACTGAAAAAAGCACAGGGTCTTAAGAAAATCGACATCAGCCCCCGTGAAAAAGGCGACCTGATCATGATGGGTATCGGCGGGTTCAGCCCGCTGACCGGTTTCATGACCAAGGCCGACTGGAAGGGCGTTTGCGAAAAGTTTCTGATGGCGGACGGTACCTTTTGGCCGATTCCGGTAACCCTTTCCGCAACCAAGGAAGAGGCCGCCGCGATCGCCATCGGTGAAGAAATCGCTCTTTTCGATCCGGAGCGCCAAGAGTTCATGGCCACCATGAAGGTCACCGAGAAATACGAGATGACCGAGGCCGACAAGAAGTTCGAGTGTGAAAAAATCTATATGGGAGAAGGCACCAAGACCGCTGAAGACTTCTGGAAGATCGCCAAAGACGATCATCCCGGCGTCCAGATGGTTATGGAGCAGAAGGGTGTCAATCTGGCCGGCCCGGTCAAGGTGCTCAGCGAGGCCGAATATCCCACCAAGTATGCCGGCGTTTACATGAGACCGGCTGAATCGAGGAAGACTTTCGAGGAAAGAGGATGGAGAGAAGTAGCCGCTCTTCAGCTTCGCAACCCCATGCACCGTTCCCACGAATATCTGTGCAAGATCGCTGTCGAAGTGTGCGACGGCGTTTTCATTCACTCGCTGGTCGGCAATCTGAAACCCGGCGACATTCCCGCCGAAGTCCGCGTGAAGTGTATTGATGCTTTGGTTAAGGGCTACTTCGTGGAAGACAAGGTCCTCCAGGGCGGGTATCCGCTGGATATGCGCTATGCCGGTCCCCGCGAAGCCCTTCTGCATGCCACCTTCCGCCAGAACTATGGATGCTCCCGCATGATTATCGGCCGCGACCATGCCGGCGTGGGTGATTTCTACGGAATGTTCGAAGCACAGACCATTTTCGACAAGATCCCCAAACCCGCGGGCGGAAAGGCGCTTCTGTGCACGCCGCTCAAAATCGACTGGACCTTCTACTGCCATAAGTGCGACGGCATGGCATCCCTCAGGACCTGCCCCCACGGCAAGGCCGACCGCGTTCTTTTGAGCGGCACCGCGCTGCGAAAGGGTCTTTCCGAAGGGACTCCGATTCCGGACCATTTCGGCCGGGATGAAGTGCTTGCCATTCTCAAGGAATACTATGCAAACCTGGAAGAAAAGGTTGAGGTCAAGCTTCACGGCGCCGCAACGGGCCAATAACCCCATCCCGATCGACTGATTCAGGAAAGGGAGATGCACTCACAAGTGCGTCTCCCTTTTTTTGGTGGCGCGCCCGGCAGGGCGCGTTCACGGGAATGCCGGCGCGGGCCCCCGACAAAAAAACCCCCTTCCCGGCCGGGGAAGGGGGCGATGGGTGTCGCCGCGGGTTCGTGTCTACTTGCTCTTCGCCCTCGAGTCCACCTTGGTCGTGTAGGTCTGAAAGTGGTAGTCGACGAGAAATGAGGTATGGACGCTGTCCCCGGTGCGCCTCGTCGAGACGAGATCGAGGTGGTGGGTCTTCCCCGATTCGTCGGGAAAGGTGATCCGGGACCCGTCCGGAAAGCCGCCCTCGTGAAACCAGATGTCGGGGGGAAGGAGCCATGTCTTTCCGAACTGCTCCTCGAATTTGAAAAATTCAAGTGCGTCATGAGGAAATTGCACGTACATGCAAAGCTCCTCATCGCGTGCCGGTCTTTTGAGTTTTACCTCCAACTGCCGTCGCCTCGATGCCAGGTCCTCGTCGAGATTGTCCTGCATTCCGCCCTCATCGTAGAGGATTTGCTGCCAGGATTTTCCGTCCGTTCTGCCGGTCTCGAGCACTTTCTGGAAAATCCATTCCCTCGGATCGTAGAACGGGAACGGCCCGTACCGGCCGAGCAGCAGGCGCTTGAGATCGTCCGAGGGTCTTTCGTAGCGGCCGTGGAGGACGTTGCTCAAGGCCGTCGACCACAGTATCTGGCTCCCCGGGGTGACCATCCAGATGTTTCCCATCTCTTTTCTTACCTCGATGAGCTCGCTGAAGACCTCGTGCGCCCGCTCGAGAAGGCCGGCTTTCTCCGCCTGCTCAAGGGCGAGGCTCGATGCGCCGCCCGGGAGCTTGTGCCGCTTTACCGTGGGATCGAACCCCCGGAAGGGGCTTTCATATCTTTCGTAAAGGCGCCGCTCGCGCCGGAGCATATCGGAGGCGTCAAGGATGGGCTGAATTTTCAGACCCGGCGTCTTGAACCCGTAGTCGTGCAGGACCTGGACGAAGCTCAGCGCCGGCGCCTGGCTGTAAATGCCGCCGTAGCCGTGGTCGGAAACCTCGACGATCTTCACCCCTTCCTGCACCACCGCGATCATCCGGGCAAGGTCGTTTCCGTCCGTATTGTGGCCGTGGTAGGCCATGAGGAGGTTCGGGTATCTTTGCCGGACCGTGCGCATCACCTCGGCCACGGCGGCCGGGGAACCGATGGACGAGTGGTTCTTTAGGCCCAGTATGATGTCGTCGCCGAGAACCGAGACGATCTCTTCGGCTTTTTGCAGATAGTACTCGCTGGTGTGCCCGAAACCGGTGCTGAAACACATGCACGGCATCAAAATCTTGCCGGCCTTCTTCACCTCTTCGGCGGCCGTGACCAGGTTGGGCACGTGGTTGAGAAAATCGTAGAGCCTCCAGATGTCCACGTACTTGGAAAACAAACTGATTGTCTGCCGGATCACGCTATCGGAGTAGTGCCTGTAGCCAAAGAGGTTCCTCCCCCGGCAGACCCCCTGGATGAGTGTATTCGGCATGGCCTTGCGCACCAGCCGGAGCTTCTCGAAGGGGTTGATCTGCTTCTTCATGAGGTCGAGGTGGACCGTCGCGCCGCCCGTTATCTCGAAGCCGAAATACCCGGTGTCATCCCGATACGGGGCCGCCTTGAGGGTCGTCTGCGGCATGATTCGGCACCTGAAGTCCGACTGCGAGACGTCTCGCTCATTGTTGGTAAGAAAAATTCCCGGGGTCTTTCGAAGAAATTCGAGGATTTCCCCGCTCGACATCTGGGGTGTAACACGCTCACGCTCTGCCATCTGGTGCTCCATGGGCCCATCGAGTGAAATGGCCCGTTACCTGACCTAGGGTTCCGCTCCGCTGCCCCTCCGCACGGCACTTGTTCCGACATGGGGCGGGCTTCCCGCCCGCCGCCCGCTCTTGCCCCTCCGAGCAAGGATTGTACGGACGTGGGGCGGGCTTCCAGCCCGCCGCTCTTTCCTACCCCTCCGCATAAGGATTGTATCCATAAGCATTGATCTCGGCCACAAGATTTGCCAGCTTGTCGATTGCCGGGATCTCTTCCTGGTAATCGAGCAGTTGCGGGTGGGTTTCGATGTAGGAAGTGTCGAAGTTTTGATTGACGAAGTCGGGGTCCTTCACAATCTGTTTATAGTAGGGGATCGTCGTCTTGACCCCCGCGATGAGAAAGTTGTTGAGCGCCCTGTGGAGCCTGTCCACCGCCTCCCGCCATGTGAATCCATAGACGGTCAGCTTGACGAGCATCGAATCGTAGTAGCGCGGGATTTCGTAGCCCTGGTAGACCGCCCCGTCCACGCGCGTCCCGTGGCCGCCCGGCGACTGGTAAATCTCGATTACGCCGGGGCTTGCCATGAAATTGCTCTTGGGGTCTTCCGCATTGATCCTAAGCTCTATCGCGGCGCCTCGGAAAATAATGTCGCCCTGAGCAATCGAGAGGGTTTCGCCGGCCGCCACCCGTATCTGCTCCCGCACGATGTCGATCCCGGTTATCATCTCCGATACGGTGTGTTCCACCTGGATGCGGGTGTTGACTTCGAGGAAAAAGAAGTTGTCTTCCTGGTCCAGCAAAAATTCGACCGTGCCCGCGTTCACATAGTTGCAGGCGCTCGTGGCCTGAACCGCCGTGCGGCAGATCGACGCGGTGAGATCCTCGGGCAGAAACGCCGGGGCGATTTCGATCATTTTTTGGTGGCGTCTTTGAATGGAACAGTTCCGGGTCCCGAGATGGACCACATTCCCGTAATTGTCCGCGAGCACCTGGACCTCGACGTGGCGGGGATTGGTGAGCCCCTTTTCCAGGTAGATCGCATCGTTTCCGAAGGCCATGAGGGCCTCGGATCTTGCCGTGGCAAGGCCTTTTATCAATTCGTCCATGTTCTGGGTGACGCGGATTCCGCGCCCGCCGCCTCCGGCAACCGCCTTGACCATGATGGGGAAGCGATGTTTATCGGCGAAAGCCGCGGCGATCGCCTCGCCCTGCTTGCCGGGCGGCAGGAGGTCCGTGCCGGGAATCGACGGGATCCCCGCCCCGGACATGATCTGCCGGGCGATCACCTTGTTCCCCATGTCGATTATGACCTGGGGCGGAGGGCCGACAAAGATCAGGCCGGCTTCGGTGCACTGTTTGGAAAACGCGGGATTTTCGGCGAGAAACCCATACCCCGGGTGGATCGCGTCGGCCTGGGAGCTCTGGGCCGCCTGTATGAGGTGCTCGATGTTGAGATAGTCTCGCCGGGGGCCGCTGCCGATGCAGATCGCCTCGTCGGCCCGCATGATGTGCATCGATGTCTTGTCCGTTTCCTCATACACGGCCACCGTCTTGATTCCGAGTTCCTGGGCGGAGCGCATGATGCGGATGGCGATCTCGCCGCGGTTTGCGACCAGCAGTTTCTGGATCATGGTTGGGCTCGCTTTCAGCACGAAATACACCGTCAGGTCCTCTGAGGGGCCTCGGCATTGATTCACTTCTATATCACAGGGGGCTGGACGACATCAATGGCCGCGGGGGGCGAGGAAAAAACCCGGCGAATACCAGGGGTGGGCATACCTGGGCGGCATGTGCAAGCCCCGCAGAGCTGCTATGCACATTTTTCACAAGCTAGAACGGCAGACCCAGTCGCTTTCCGATGCGGCGAGTCCTGTTTCTCTGGTTCAGAATCTCCCGGTTCATAAGATTGCACTTGAACGGCTTGATGATGGCGTTGGCATCCCATTTGGGCCTGTCCGCGTCCTTGAGCAGGTCCTTGATGCTGGGCCAGCGCATCGGGCTGTAGAACTCGCACGAATTTCCCTCATTAAAAAATTCACAATGTTGCTGGCTAACGTACTTCTCGTACTTCTTGCAATATTTGATCTTCATTTTTGCCCCTTTTCTACCTCCCGTTGAGTATCGCACCAATTTTCCGCGGGCCGCCAAATCGGTCCGGGAACCAAACGTCCGTAATATAATCAGCAATATATGTGCCGCAAGAGTGCGTCGGCACAACTGTCCCTGCAATTTAGTCGGAATTGCGGAAGAAACCGGACGAGCCAGAACAATGATGAAGAGCGGAGAATGTGAGCAGGAGGAGCTCGTAGAGCGCCTCAGGGGAATTCTCGAATGGACGCTGTGCTTTTCATTGAAATCGGCGAACTTATTTCCCGCAACGCTACTATACGTTAGTTTCGGTCTTTGTGAAAGAAAAAAAGGAAGTCCATCCCATCCTTTGTGCATATCACTTCGCCGGGAAGGCGCCCGAACCGCAAAGTCGCGCTGGGGGCCGCTTGTACCAACGATGCTCAGGGAATTGTCCCCGGCTTCACGAAATAAAATCTGGCGAACCGCAAGGCATCTGCCCGGTCCGTGCCTCTTTTCCATCGGGGCGCATGCTGTTGCTCCCCGAAAAGTGTACAAAAATGTACCGGAACCGAAGGGGTCTCATCTTGCAAAAGATGGGCGCGCATGCTTTTGCGCGCCGGGCAAGCCGCTCCCGCCCCTGTACGATATCGTGCCGTGCTGTGGCCCCGCGCCCGGCGGCCAAAGTTTTTCCTTTGCTTCCGCGCGCCAAACGAGTTATATAGATTCCCTCCTTGCAGGCCAGTAGCTCTAACGGCTAGAGCACCGGACTCCAAATCCGGGGGATGGGGGTTCGAATCCCTCCTGGCCTGCCAGGCTACGAGTTTTTCCCTTCCGCAGTGCCCATTGTGGTTTCCTCGGTACCCGTCCCGGGACCCGTTATCTTCGATTCGGTCCGGCCCAACGCATCCTCTGTCACCAGATTGTACTTTTTGAATACGGCCGTGGTCTTATGTCTCGATAAGGCCATGATCCGGAAGCAGTCATTCGCCGCACGGCGCAGGTCGTTTATGGCGCAATGGGGAAGGCCGGGTAAGCGGAGGCTCTTGGTCCCCGCACGGCGGCAGGCGGTGTAAAACCCTGTCTTGATGCCGGCGATCCAGATCGTTCCAAGCTATTTCTGATACACATCTTTTCGATGACGAACGCGGTAAACGCTTACGGCCCCGGCTTCCGTATCCACTTCATAGAGGATGCGGTAATCGCCGACTCGAAGGCGGTAGCTTGATCTGGACCCCTTAAGTTTTTTGCAGCCGGAGGGGAAGGGATTATCACTCAGGGAATGGATTTCGTCCAGAATGCGGGCAAGGTTATTGCGGTCGATGCCGCGGACATCCTGCTTGACGGAACTTGCAAGAAGGACTTTATAGGGCGCCATCGGCCCGAAGTTCCCGTTCGAAGTCTTCAAGGCTGAGCTTAGGTTCGGATCGCCGCTCGGCTATTACAGCCAAGTCTTGAAGGTCTTCGAGAAGGGACTCATACTCATCAACCGGGAGAACCACGAAAGCCTTGTTCCCGGATTTGTCCATGACGTACTGTGGATTCAAGTTTTTTCCAGCCATTTTTACATAGCTCCCCGGTGTTTGCGACTTTTCCAGACACGACCTATCTTGAATATAACGCATTTGGGGTACAGTAGGCCAGAGATATGGTAATCGCGCGCGCTGGAATGCCTCACAATCGATCTTCTCAGGCCAACCCATCTGAAGAAAGATAGGAGGAGTGCAATGCGCCTTCTGTGGATTTCGACCGGTGTTAACATGGGGGTTTGGGTAACTGGCAGGGGGCGCGAACCAGCCGGAATCAGGCGACAGAGGCCCCGCGTTCTTGCACTTGGGTCGAGGTCTCCTGAGGGGAGGGAATTGATCCGGGCTGAAACGATGGTCTTTGATGGCCTGAAACTCAGAAATGCATGCCGGCGGAGGATTGGATAGCACTTTCGAAAAGAACGGGAATTCATAGACACCAGCCCGGCTAGTCCGGGCTTTTCTATTTCCGGTGTTGGGCTTGGGCGCGCAAGCGGTAGTGTTTCTATCTGTAGGCTTCTTTTCTGTGTCTGATGCGGAGCACATAAACGGTTTGGGGAGGCTCGTGCATTTCAAGAATAACCCGGTAATCGCCGACCCGAAGCCGCCAACGGTTCTCTTGGCCTTTAAGCTTTTTCAGGTCCAATGTTTTGGGATGTTCCATGAGACGGTTCAGGCCGTCCTTGATACGTCCTCTCGTGGGGGAGTCGAGTTGCGCGAGATCCTTTTGAGCTGATTCAGTGAGAAACAGGTTCATAGGTCCAGTTCCGTTTTGACCTGTTCCCAGGGTTTTACCCGCCCGGCTGCAATATCCTCTTCGGCTTCGGCGACGGCCTTTAAATCTTCTTTGTCAAGCGGCTCCTCATCTTCGTGGGCATTGAAGAAAGCCTGAAGGACCGGATCGTCAATCCTGCTCAAAAGAAACTCCAGGAACCTCTTTGCGATAATGGTCTCCGGTTCGGAGAGAGCATCCACCAGCTTATGAAGTTCGGATTTTGACGCATTGAGCATGATACGCCTCCTTTCAAGTCATTTTGCCCGTTTCGCGACCCTGTGACGTTGAACAGGCCCAAGCACGGCCTATTTTTGAATATAACGCATTTGGGCCGCGGTTGGCTACTATTGTGACCGCTCGCGGCCCGTTAAGAATGCGGGGTCCCGGTTCGGAGACCCGGAACGCCTGTGCCCGGTTTGCGTAAAACAAAACCCGGGAAAAGTTCCCGGGTTTGGCCCCTTTTGGGGGAGGACCGCAAATCGGGCCGGGCGCTTGGGTAAGCGACCGGTACAAAAATGGTGCATTTTATTGCAGAAATTCATCGACCAGGCGCTCCCAACCGATTTCCGGCGCCTGTTCGATAAGGTCGCGGGGAGCATCACTGCCGACAGCGATCAATTCGACCCGCGACTCCTCGGCCAGCAGCGTGTTCAGGGATATCGCCTCCTCATCGATCCAGGACAGGCCCTCGGCGTCGAAGATCAGGTTTTCGAGGTTTTCCTGAAGGTTCGTGGGTTGAATCACCATGAGCCAGCCGTCTTCATACGGGGCGTCATTGGCGATGGGGGCCTTTTCCAGGACTTTATGGTTGACGGCCACCACCACCCCGTCCACCGGGCTGATTATCGGGGCCGCCTTGCCCGCCCGCCTCAGTGTCCCGGCCGGTTGGCCCTGGCGCAGCACGGCGCCCGGGGCCGGCGTTTCAATGACATCCTGCCGCCCCAACAGCCGCAGGGCGAAATCGTCAACTCCCACGCGCACCCAGCCGCCGTACTCGATCCGCGCCCAGGTATGACCCTGGTGGTAGTAATAATTCCTGGCGAGGTCGAACCCCGAGGCGTTGGCATGGTTGGTCCGCCTGGGGGTGGGCAGGTGGAGGGAATCTTCAAACATGTGCTCGACCGGACACCTGGCGCAATTGTCGCACGAGCACTGGCCGTAGGAAAGACGACCGCTCAGCACGTGGCGGCACTTGCCGTTCGGCATGAACGGCCCTGTTGCGGAAGTCCTCGATCCGGTCTTGCCGCTCGTCTCCGGGGTATTTTTCAAAGCGCCCCTTACGGTCTTGTCCAGAGAACACCCGAGGCAGTCGAAAGCGTTTACACACTCGGTGGATGTGATCACACCGGCCTTGCTCCAGATGCAATCCTCATTCGGCATCGAAAAGACCACCGGTTGCCCTGTCCGTTTGCGATCCGTTGCGTCCATGATGTCCTCCTTCTATTATGAATGAAGCGTGAATCAGTGCCTGGCCGGTTTCGATCATCTTCGCACGGGAGATAACGCACGATTCGCGCCAAAGTCATTTCAGGTGCTTGAATTTTTCAATGGTTTGGTTTTATTGGCTTTTCAGGATGACCGGGACGCCGGGACCGGTGGCGTGAAATGATCCGGCGCGCAAGGAACGGCGCATATTGCGTCACTGCGTGGAGCGCACTCATAAATCCATAATAAAATCGACATGATATGAAAGTGGTGCAATTTGCGTCAAGGAGAGCAGAATGCACCACCGCACGGCGGTGCATTCCGCGCCACCCGGGTTCGGTATTATCTCACAAGATCCGGGAAAGCGATTTTTGTATCACTTTGTATCGCAACTCTTGACAGGGAACCATTATTAGCGCTTAATCATGAAGCCTTATACTTAGGCTCGCACTGCCAGATGACCTATTTGTCAATCGACAGGGGGAGCAAAAGGCCTTGGAGCCCCGGCTTGTCATGCTTCCAACTGTTGCCGGCGCCGCACCTTCAATCCGTGCTCGCGCGCGGCCCGGTACTGGTTTAAGAGATTCTTTTCCCGTTATTGGTTGCTGAACTTTTCATGGAGGATGGGAGGCGATCCGGGGATTCAGATTTCTATCTTCCTGACCGGCATTCGCGCGACGCCGCCGCGCCTTTTCGGGCCTTCTTCCCGATCCCGTGCCGGGAGCCGCCCGCCTTCCTTTAGGATACCCGTTTTCCCGATCTGTTTTCACGGCGAGGAGGAGCGATTCGCTCTTGCATGCGATCCCCATCTGCCGGGGGCTGCCGTGCGCCGGGGTCATCAAACCGGGCGGGGCGGCGTCATAAAGCGGGGTTTTCCAGTCATCAAAAAAGGCAAGGAGCCGGGATGAATCGAAACAGGTCAGCCGTGTGCCGGGAATCTGTCCCCCAGGTTTCCATGACCCTGGTTTTTGCGCTTCTCGCGCTGCTTTGCTCATTCGGGGAGATGCGTCCCGCCCATGCGCAGTGGGTCTCAGCTACTATACCCGTGGGAGATGATCCCTGTGCCGTCGCGGTCAATCCCGTGACGAACAAGATTTACGTGGCAAATTACGCCGGGAACAGCGTGACCGTGATAGACGGCTTGACATACACCGCCACCGCCACCGTTGTTGTGGGCACGCACCCCAGCGCCATAGCCGTCAATACCGCAACGAACAAAATCTATGTGGCAAATTCCGGCGACAACAACGTGTCGGTGATTAACGGGGCAACGAACGCGCGGACCAACATCGCTGTCGGCGTGAACCCTAAAGCGATCTCGGTCAATCCGGTGACGAGCAAGGTCTATGTGGCCAATCACGACAGCAACACCGTGACAGAGATCGACGCAACAAATAATAATGCCGCAACCTCGATCCCCGTCGGCCCGAACCCAAGGGGCATCGCAGTCAATCATGTTACCGATAAAATATATGTGGCGGACGGGGGCCTTTTAGACGACGACTCCGTGACTATTATCGACGGCGCGACAAGGGCCGCGAGCAGCGTCCAGTGCGGGATTAAACGCCCTGCCGCCTTTGCGGTCAACCCCGCTACGAACGAAGCCTATACGATTGGCGGCGGCAGCGGGGCAGGCGTAAACACCGGCAGCGAATATTCAGGTGTGGTCACCACGTGGGTGTGGCCGGTCGCTATCGCGGTGAACCCGGCGACGAACCGGATATATGTCGCTCATGCACCGGAGGAAAAGCTCTCGGTCATTAATGGAGAAACCAACGCTAAAATAACGGATGTTATCATCGGGACCTCAGCTACCGCCATTTCGGTGAATTCTTCCACGAACAGGATTTATGTGACGAACGGCGGGAGCAGCGACGTGACGGTCATAGACGGCGCCACATACGCCGCGGTCACGGTCCCCGTTGGCCTCAACCCCACCGTTGTCAGCGCCAATCCCTCCGCCGTCTGCGTCAACCCCGTCACGAACAAGGTCTACGTGGTAAATCGGGACGAGAACTTCGTGGCGGTAATCGACGGCGCCACGCACTCAAGGGCCGACATTAATGCCGGCGCGCGCCCGACCGCCATCGGGGTCAACCCCATAACCAACAAGGTCTATGTGGCGAACAATGAGAGCGACACCGTGACGCGGATCGACCGCGGGACAAACACCGCCGTTTCCATTGCCGTGGGCGCGGACCCTGTCGGAATCGCGGTCAATCCGGTAGTCGACAGGATATATGTGGCGAATGAGGGCAGCAATGATGTCACCGTGATCGACGGCGCGACATTTACCGCCACGGCCACTATTCCGGTGGGAACGCAACCCGCGGCCCTGGCCGTGAACCCGGCCACCGACAGGGTCTATGTGGCGAATCCCGGCAGCGACAACGTGACGGTGATCGACGGCTCGACAGGCGCCGCCGCCACCATACCCGCCGGCTCCCATCCCACGGCCGTCGCGGTGAATATCGTAACGAACAAAATTTATGTAGCCAATGGACTCGGCAACTCCGTGACGGTCATAGACGGGGAAACGCAAACCACGGCCACCGTTGCCGTCGGAACAAACCCCTCCGCGATTGTGGTGAATCACATAACAAACAAGATTTATGTCGCCAATAGGGGGATCCACGAGGTGCCCAACACTGTGACGGAGATTGACGGGGCGACAAACGCCACGATCTCCCGCCCCGCCGGCTCGACGTCAACCGCTCTTGCGGTTAATAGCGCAACGAACAAGATCTATGTGGCAAACGCCGGCAGCAATGACGTGTATGTGTTGAGCGGTGGGGCGGTGGGGGCCGGCATCGTGCCGGTCGGCCACTTCCCCATGGATGTCGCGGTTGATATGGCAACAGACAGCATTTACGTTGCAAATCCGGCCAGCAACGACGTGACGGTCATCGACGGGGTAAGCGAGTCGTCAACAACCGTCCCGATGAGCAGTGTCCCCCACTTCAGCACTCCGCTGGCTCTCGCCGTCAACCCCGCATCGAAAGAAATATATACCGCAAATAATGACGGCGCCAACATGACCGTGATCACGCGAGAGACTGAATACCCGGTCCCGCTGAGCGTGAGTATAGCGCCGCTGGCCGGCAATACGGCCGTCACGGCAACCCCGACGTTTTCATACACGGTTTCGAGCACTTATTCGCCGACGGCCCCGACGGTGCGGGCGGTCTATTATCAGGTGGATACGATGAAGGGCGCCTGGTTGAAGTCCACCCCTGCGGCCGGCGCGGGAACGTTCAAAGTTCCCGCGCAATCCGCCGGCATGCACACGGTGTATGCCTTTGCGGTGGACGGGGAGGACTCGACCTCGATCAATACCGCAAACGGGACCAGTCCCGTGATCGGGAAGATTGCCTCCCGCGTGTTCTTTGTTCCCACGGCCCCGTGGGCGCCGACGGATGTGAGCGCCGAGGGCGGGAACGGCCAGGCAACGATAACCTTCTCCGAATCCGACTCCGACGGCGGGACCCCGATCACCTCCTACACCGTCTCGTCCAGCCCCGGGGGCATCAAAAAGTCAGGGGGATCGAGCCCCATAGTCGTCACCGGGCTTACAAACGGGACGGAATACACGTTCACGGTGACCGCGAAAAACGCTATCGGCACGAGCAAGACCTCGGCCCCGTCAGGGAGCGTCACACCGGGTGTCCCGCCCACGGTGACGACCGCCGCTGTGTCCGGGATAACCGCCACGACCGCCGGCGGAGGCGGCACGGTGAGCTCGGATGGGGGACTCGCGGTCAGCGCGCGGGGGGTGTGCTGGGGAACATCGCAAGACCCCACCGTTGAAGGCGGCCACACTACCGATGGGACCGGGACAGGGGCTTTTTCCAGCTCGATTACAGGACTTTTACCGGGCACGACCTACCACGTAAGGGCCTATGCCTCGAACGCGAAAGGCGCCTCCTACGGCGCCGATATACCCTTCGAAACGGCCGCATTGCCCGCCCTGGTCAGCGCGGGTTCGACAACGCCCGCCGGCGCCTACAAGGCCGGCAGCTCCATCAATGTGACCCTCACCTTCAACAAGGCTGTCTCGAGCTCGGGGCTGGCGATCAACCTGAGTTCGGGGGCCTCTGTGAACACCGGGGCATTGTCCGATGTCTCCTCGTGCGGCGTGGCCTACGTGGTGGCCGCGGGGCAAAACACGGCGGCCCTCGACGTTGCCGGGGTAACGGGCACGATCAGCGATGCGGTCGGCGGATCGACTGAGAACCCCGCGATACCGGCCGGGGCAAATATTTCCAATTCAAAGACCATCGTGGTTGACACTACTGCTCCGACGATCAAGATCTCGGCCCCATCCCCGAATCCCACGACCTCGGGTCCCATTACCTACACCATCACCTATACGGGCGCCGCCTCGATAAGCCTTGCCCCAGGCGATATCACGCTCAATAAACCGACAGGCAACGCCAATGGAACGGTCGGGGTGAGCGGGGCGGGAACGAGCACGAGGACCGTAACGATCTCCGACATATCGGGAAACGGGACGTTTTCGATCAGCATCCCCGCCGGGACGGCTTCCGACGCCGCGGGGAACCTCGCTCCGGGGGCGGGGCCGAGCCTGAGAGCAACGGTGGACAATACCGCTCCCACAGTGCGAATATCGGGCCCATCCCCCGGCCTGACAAATGGTGGGGACGTCACCTACACGGTAACCTACGGGGGATCGCCCTCCTCGATCACCCTTTCAAACGACGATGTAATCCTGAACGCGACCACCACCCCCGCCGCCCACGGAACGGCCAGTGTGAGCCAGTCGGGACCGAACACAAGGACCGTGACGATCTCCAACATAACGGGAAACGGGAAGCTTTGGATCAGCATCAAGCCCGGGACGGCTTCCGACGCGGCGGGGAACCTCGCTCCGGGGGCGGGGCCGAGCCTGAAGGCCACGGTGGACACTACCGCTCCAACGGTGCGAATCTCGGCCCCATCTTCCACCACCACCAGCGGGGCGCCCATCGCCTACACGGTAACCTACGGGGGAGCGCCCACCTCGATCAGCCTCGATCCGGGCGATATTACACTCAATAAACCGGCGGGCGCCGCCGATGGAACTATCGGCGTGAGCGGGTCGGGACTGACAAGGACCGTAACGATCTCCAACTTCACGGGAACCGGGAAGCTTTCAATCAGCATCGCGGCGGGAACGGCCTCGGATGCCGCCGGCAACCTCGCTTCGGCTGCCGGGCCGAGCCTGAAATTTATTGTGAACAATCCACCTCATTAGCAGGGCGCCGAAGCAGGCTTCTTGATAGACGTCGATGGCAAGGAAATCAGCGCGTCCGTCATTCCGGCGGAAGCCGGAATCCAGCGGCGCCGCCGCGTCCCGGACGCGGTTTGAACTGAGACTGAAACTTCATGAAGACTGATACAAAATCGAGTACAAAGCCAGCTTTAGTTGCACTGGGCGAACCAATTCCGATATTAGTTCTACTGTGAAGTTTCATAAGAGGGCCTCTAGGTCCCAAGTAGTCGAATCCATAACTAATAAACCTGGATTCCGGCTTTCGCCGGAATGACGTGTCTGGTGTTTTCACTCGTATCCTTACAATGAGTTGCTTCGTTGCGGCACTCCGTTGCGACACGGTCTCCCGACCGTGCCGGCACGCCCGACCGTGCCGGCACGCCCGACCGTGCCGCCGTACCGCGTTTTTCCTCCTACCCTACCCGAAAATGAGGTCCCCGCATTTCCAAAACACAGTGTATTTACGGGCAGAATAAGCAAAATCCCCCATTTAGTTCCGCGCATCCAATCACTAAGATGACCCCAGTACATGTGGCGCTGAAGTTTTCGGCCTTCCCGGGGATGTAGAGGGTCTCCCCGGGGATTGCGGTCGATTTCCGAACTCCGCGAGTCACATTTCAGGGTGGGGCCGTTATGAAGGTATGGCTGATCGGGCTGTTGGTGCTGGGGCTGCTTTGGGGCCCCCTCGCTTTCACGCGTGCGATGGACGATGACCTGGCGAGTTTTCCCGAATGCACGTATTGCGGCATGAAACGGAAAGCCTTCGCGCACAGCAGGATGATGGTGTATCACGGCAACGGGGAATCGGTCGGAGTGTGCAGCCTCAATTGCGCGGTGATCGACTACGTCAGGGACGTGGACGATTCCCCCGGGTCGTTGAAGGTGGGCGATTACGGGACCAAAAAACTGATAGATGCCGACAGGGCCTATTGGGTGCTTGGCGGAGACCTGCCGGGGGTCATGACAAACAGGGCCAAGTGGGCTTTTGAGGACAAGAGCGCCGCTCTCCTGTTTATTAAGCGCCATGGTGGCGAGCTGATAAGTTTTGAAGAAGCCGTTAAGACAAGTTACGTGGATATCTTCGAAGACATGAGGCGGCTCAAGGTGCTCAAGCGCGAATATTCGCGCGTCAGGCACCCCGAGACGGCCCGCTCCAGAATAGAGTGATCCGCGGATCGTTTTCGATCCACGCATAGCTTACCCGTCAAGATCGCAGCCGATCAATTTTTGATTGATTTGCACGGTTGATTTTGGCTATCCTGCCCCCAGGTTATGTTTGGGAAAATTGTGTGCTTAATGGTATCTGCCGTACGGGAGGACAACATGAAGAAAGTCGCTGTGTTACTGGTCTTTTTCTCTTTTGTTATGTTCAGCGCCGCTTTCGCGGCCGAGAGCGCCAAACCGGCCTTTAAGGTCGGCGATGAGGTCTTTGCCTGCGGCTGCGGCAAAGGTTGCGATTGTCTCACGTTGTCCAAGAAGCCCGGCAAATGCACCTGCGGCAAGCCATTGGTGAAGGGAACGGTCACCAGCGTCGGCGATGGTACGGCGATTATCAAAACCGAGGCGGGAGAGCAGGAGTTCAAGACGGTGGGACGCTATGCCTGCGCTTGCGGCAAGGGATGTGACTGCGACACGATCAGCCAGAAGCCCGGCAAATGCACCTGCGGTAAAGTCATGAAGGAAATCAAAGCGAAGAAAACGAAGACAAAGAGTTAGCTTCCGTCCTCGATAGACATTTTTGAGGAAACACAGCGGCCCCTTCGGCGCGGCTAGAGTTCACTGCCGCCGGAGGGGCCTTTGTTGTGACTTGATACTGTCCGAATGGTGCGCAAAGAGACGTTATTTGCGATCAACGGACGGGGTACTGCCAGAAATAGGTCGGTCCGCCCCCGCCGCCATCCTCGTCACCTACGGAGAGGGCCGTTCCCTGGTAGCTGAAAGCCATCTGGGAGGTCCCCGCCGGTATCGTCAGCCTGGCTTGAACGGGAAACGGCTCCAGCCCGTCGCGGTTGGTCGTCAGGCCCTGGGTCCCCAGGACCCTGCCGTCCTGGTCGGTAAAGATGACACTCAGGCGAAAGTCGTGCAATATCTGAAAATTAAAAGTCATATGGCTTAGAAATCGCACCGTCCCGGAGAAATCCATTGCGGGCGGGTTTAAAGAATACTTATAGTCCACCGCGATATCGGTCCCCTGCCACGTACCCGTGTTCCGGCCCTGTGCGACCGGCGCCCTGTCCGCGGGGGCAACCACCCCGCCTTGAGAACTTGACTGCATCGTCTGGCACCCGGCGATGAAAATCGAGAGCAAGAGCATTCCAGTAACCGCTAGGATTCGACTTATCACGGCATCCTCCATATTTCAGACCTTCTGTCCCCACATAGGCGCAACAAAATCGTGTCTGCGCGTCTCACCAGGCAATCGAGCACGGGGCGGAAAATCGGTATGCCGGGGCTTCCCCGCGCAACCGCACCGAGCTGGGTCTCCCTCGCATAATGTAACGCGTTTGAAGTAAAAAATCTTGCCCGATGCGGGCGGGAGGCAAATGAATTTTGTGAAACACGAAGGATGCCGATCTGATACTCGGATATCGATCCGCATCCGGTTCCCCCTCAGACCTGCCCCCATTTGAGCTTGGACCTCAGGGTCTCGAAATGGTCCACGTCGGGGGCCTTTATGAGGCGGAGCGGGGTGGCGGCGGCCGTGATGGTCACCACGTCGGATGTGTTGATGAGGCAGCCCACCTGTCCGTCGCACGTCAGGGTGACATCGGAGGCGATTTCCGCAAGGGCGACCTGTAGGCTCACATGGGCCGGGAAAATAATCGGCCTGTTCGTGAGGGTGAAAGGGCAGATCGGAGTGATTATGATGGCCTGGGCTGTGGGGAATACGATCGGGCCGCCCGCCGAGATATTGTAGGCGGTCGATCCCGTGGGGGTGGCGATAATGAGGCCGTCGCCGCGGTAGTGGGTGAGGAACCGGCCGTCGATGCCGATCTGGAGGTCGATTATCCGGGCCAGGGCGCCCTTGTTGATGACGGCGTCGTTGAGGACGCGGTGACTGAACAGCTCCCTTCCCTCGCGCGTGACGGAGACCCTGAGCCGCATGCGCTCTTCGATTTCAAAGTCGCCGTCGAGGATCTTGGCCATCTCGGTCAAACAGGAATCCGCGCTGATTTCGGTAAGAAAGCCAAGACCTCCCAGGTTGATGCCGATGATGGGGATGGTGCGGTTTTCGATGAAGCGGGCAACGCTCAGAAATGTGCCGTCTCCGCCGATGACGATTACCGTTTCGACTGTTTTGGGTATGTCTATTTTTCGATAAAGGCAGCTCACCCCGGAGTTGTCGATGTTCTCTTCGCAGAACACGAGGACGTTGCGTTTTTCAAACCATTCCTTGAGCTCTCCGGCGAGGGCGGCGGCCTCCGGCCGCATGCGCTTGTAAATAATTGCGACGTGGCGCATTTTGAACTCCGAAATCTTAATAATCGGACCCCAAAGAGCCGATATAAAGAGAAAAAGATTTGTCAAAAAGATGCGCTTGCTCTACTCTGAAACAGTCGGGCGAACCTTCGAGACGGCCCATATGTGCTGCGTGCGATCGAGTCGATGATAGTCTGAAGGCATCCTGGATAACATAAGCTGTCCGAAATGGGAATTCATTAAGTTTCAGGTCGAGTCGAGCGGAGCGTAACCCGGCGCCGGATCGCGAATCCCGCGCGTTGAGCAAAGCGAAGCACAACCCGGCACGGGTTGTGTACACACCGAGTTCGCGGCGAAGAGGCGAAATGAACGTTAATCTCCAGTTTCAATCACCCCCCCAGTCGATCCTGGTAGTGGACGACGAGCCGCAGGTTTGTGAAATTCTGGCGGATTCGCTGGTTTCGCACGCGCACCGCGTGGAATGCGCAAAAGACGGCCTCGACGCGGTCGAGAAGATGAAGAGCGGCAACTACAGGATAGTCATCACGGATATGGACATGCCCCGCATGGACGGGATGCAGTTGATCGAGTACATAGCGCACAACCATCCGGGAACCGACATCATAGCCATTACCGGCCATATAATGAAGTATAAATACACTGAGGTCGTTTCCGCCGGGGCTGCCGACTTCATCACGAAACCTTTTACCCTGAACGAGTTGGAAGCCAAGCTCAACCGGGTAATCCGGGAACGGGCCCTGAGGGAGGAACTCGAGAAACTGGCCGTTCGCGACCCTCTCACCGGCCTTGCAAACCGCCGCTCCTTTCAGGATGTCGCCCGGAAGGAAGCGATCCGGGCCGTGCGCTATCAGCACACGCTTTTCATGTTCTTTCTCGATGTCGATCGTTTCAAACAGTACAACGATATGAATGGTCACCAGGCCGGCGACCACCTCTTGATCGCAACGGCCGGACTCCTCGCCCACTCGATCCGGGTCGAGGTGGACACCGTTTTCCGCTACGGCGGCGACGAATTCGTGTTGCTCCTGCCGCATCTGCCGGGGGAACAGATACTGACGGTGGCCGAACGCATCCGCGAAAAATACGATGCCCTCGAACTCAACCCCACCTCGCTCTCCATTGGTGTGGCGCGGTTCCTGGAAAGGTCCGGGACCATCGAGCAGGATATCCAGGACATGATACACCGGTCGGACGTCGCCCTGTATAATGCCAAAAAGAACCATGGCAAAGACAAGGTTTTCATCGATGAATTTTCCGGCCGCGCCCGCATCCCGTGAGTTTAACGATCCTCGACGGCGGACAATCTCTCACGGCGGACAATCTCTCACGGCGGACAAGCTTACGCATCGTCATTCCGGCGGAAGCCCATTGCCGTCAATTAAGGACAATACTGTTCACTTAAAGTGCCTCCGGCAGCCGGGGCTGTTGCCCAACTCAAGGCACGACGAATTGTTATACTTTAGGTCCGGGCGGCGAACTCCAAAACCGTCATTCCCGCAGTGCTTTTGGGCGGGAATCCAGTGTCTTTGTTTTTGCAACCGTCCGGCAAGACCCTGGATTCCCGCCCAAAAGCACTGCGGGAATGACGG
>JBAQYM010000189.1:0-29147 GCA_049300095.1 Syntrophobacteraceae bacterium | reverse complement strand
GGACGGCATCAGACCCGCCGTAAGACCGTAGGGGCGGGGTTGATCCCCGCCCGGACTGCCGGAATGGTAGGGGCCGACCGTCTCGAACGCGTTTGGATTGAATCCGCACCCGGAAAAGGATCTGTGGTTTGGGCAATAGTCCGAAGGCCGTGCCCGCCCTACATCTTAATTGATTCTTTCAGGTTGCCGCATGCCTGCCGCGCCGCGGTAAACTTTTATCGTTTTATCGGATGAATCTTCAAGAGGAAAGGCCAGTCGTGACGGGACCCGATTCGGGCGCAAAATCCCACAACTTCGATTCGGGCACCCTTGCCGCGGCCGAAAAAGCGCTCGGAAAAGAGCGGACACTCGCCTGGCACAGGCGGCTCCTTCCGTTTCTGGGCCCGGCTTTCGTCGCGGCCGTTGCCTACATCGATCCGGGCAATTTCGCAACCAACATACAGAGCGGCGCGAAGTACGGCTACACACTCCTGTGGGTGATAGTCGCCAGCAACCTGATGGCGATGCTCATCCAGGTCCTTTCCGCGAAGCTCGGGATCGCAACCGGTTTCAATCTCGCCGAGTTGTGCAGGGAGCATTTCCCCCGGCCGCTGGTCTGGGCGATGTGGGTTATCATGGAAGTGGTGGCGATCGCAACGGATCTCGCCGAGTTCGTCGGAGCGGCCATCGGGCTTTTTCTTCTTTTCCACATTCCGCTCATGTGGGCGGGGTTGCTGACGGCGGTGATCACCTTTCTCGTGCTCGGGCTCCAGCGCTACGGCTTTCGACCCTTCGAGGCGGTGATCGCCACTATGATCGGCGTTGTGGCCGCAAGCTATCTCATAGAAATCTTCCTGGTAAAACCCGATCCCCTGGAGATTGCGCGCGCCATAATCTTGCCGCGCTTTGTGGACAAGGAGAGCATATTACTTTCGGCGGGTATTCTCGGGGCGACGGTGATGCCTCACGTGATTTTCCTGCACTCGGCCCTCACCCAGGGGCGGATAGTCGTGAAAGACCCGGATAAGCTCAAGAGGCTTTTCCACTACGAGGTCGCCGACGTGGTAATCGCCATGGCGATCGCGGGCGCGGTGAACGCCGCCATGCTCATCATGGCGGCCTCGACATTTTACAGCCGCGGGCTCCATGAGATCGGCACTATCGAGGAAGCCTACCGGACCCTCACGCCGTTTCTCGGCAGCGCGGCAAGCGATGTTTTCGCCGTTTCGCTTCTCGCCGCCGGACTTTCCTCCTCGGCGGTCGGGACCATGTCGGGGCAGGTCATAATGCAGGGATTCATCCACTTCAGGATCCCGCTCTGGGTGCGGCGGCTGGTCACGATCACCCCGGCCCTGGTCGTGCTCGCAATCGGGCTCGATCCCACCAGGACGCTCGTAATCAGCCAGGTCGTCCTGAGCTTCGGCCTCCCGTTTGCCGTAATTCCCCTTGTACTTTTCACCGGAAAGAAGGCAATAATGGGGCCGCTCGTGAACAAGCCGGTGACCACGGTGCTGGCCGCGACCGCCGCCGCGCTGATTGTCTGCCTGAACGTCTACCTGTTGTACAGCCTGGCCGCGGGCGGGGATTAAGTTCAATACGGTGGGCGGGGATTAAATTTAATACGGTTCACTCAAAGCGCATCCGGCAGTCCGGGCGGGGATTAAATTCAATACGGTTCACTTAAAGCCCATTCCGGCAGTCCGGGCGGGGATCAACCCCGCCCCTACGTTCAAAGGAGGGATCAACCCCGCCCCTACGTTCAAGGGGTTCGGAGGATAGATCCGGCCCCCCCGTAAAGCCGTAGGGGCGGGGTTGATCCCCGCCCGGACTGCCGGAATGGGGTCCCCACATGGATTACACTTTAAGTGAACGGTATTGAAATTGAGTTCACCGGAAAAGACGATGAAACCGGAGCGTTTTATGTTTACCAATCTGCTCGTGCCCCTCGACGGGTCGCAGCTTGCCGAATCGGTCCTTCCGATAGTAAGAAGGCTTGCCGAGCTGATGCCGTGTGCGGTAAAACTCCTCCACGTCATCGAAAAACGGCCGCCGAGCACCATTCATGGAGATACCCACCTTCAGGATGTCGCCGGGGCCGAACGATACATTGCGGCGATCTCGGAGAAGCTCGGCGACTGGGGGGTGCGGGTGTCGAGCCACGTGCATACGGTCCCCCAGGGCGACATACCGAAATGCATCGCCGAACACGCCGAGGAACTCGAACAGGACCTGATCGTGCTCTGCACGCACGGGAGCGGCGGCGTCAAACGTTTCGTGTTCGGAAGCAACGCGGAACAGGTGCTTACCCACGGCAAGACCCCGGTTATCCTGGTAAAAGCCGATGAATACGCCCGCCCCCCCGCTTTCGGGCCCAAAAGCATCCTGGCGCTGCTCGACAATACGCCGGAAAGCGCCCCGGTCCTGACGGCGTCCGTCGAGTTCGCGAATCTGTCGGGCGCCGGGCTGCACCTCCTGTACGTGGTGCCGACCCTTGGCAGCGTGAGCCCGGAGGAAGCTCCCGGGGGGCGGCTGGTCCCGCATGCCACCCGCCTTCTGCTCGAACTGGAGGCAGAGGAAACCTCGACGCGGATGCGGGACGAGGTAAGGGGGCTGGTGTCGCAAAATATCGAGGGGAGCGGCAGCGTCGTTCGCGGCGAGGCCGGCCCGGCGGTTGTCGGCGCGGCCCGCAAGCTGGACGCCGACCTGATCGTCCTTGCCACCCGCGGCCTCGCGGGCCTTGGCGCGTTCTGGGCAAAAGACCTGGTCCCGGGGATCTCGGCCGAATACGACGGCGTGCTCCTGTTGTTCCCGACCCTCAGAGACTGATTCAGCTCCATAAAAAGGCGTCCTTCCATGCTAAACCGGTTCCGGCGTTCGAGCCTGCGGACCAAGATCATGTTCGCCCTGGCGGCGCTGGTGTTCATCGCCCTTTTGGGCGGCGGGTGCACCATCTGGATGGTGCACCGGATGGACAGCGCCGTATCGTCGGTCATCAGCTCGCGGGTCGCCGCGCTCAACTTCGCCCAGGAGATGGAAAGCTCGCTCGCAATGCAAAGGGGGCTTCTGAGCTACTATTTTCTCGATGCAAACGGGGAGTGGCTCACCCAGCTCGACCATCACCGGTACGATTTCGAGAAGTGGCTGAAAAAGGCGCGCGAGGTTACGGGCTCGGAATCCGAGAGGGAGCTGCTCAACAGCATCGAGTCCAGGTATATTCGCTACACGAACATGCGCGATCAGGTGATAGAACTCTACAAGTCGGGGAACCGCGAGGAAGGGTACAGGCTCCAGAGGGACGCGCGCAATCCATTTTTCGCGATACGCGACCTGTGCGACCAGTATAAGAACGCGCAGTACGGCGCCATCGATTCCCTGTCCCGCTCCATCCGCTCACAGGTGGTTTTTTTCGATACCGCCGCATCCATTGCGATGGTCCTGGCCGCAATATTGGGGATTACGCTCGCCGTGTTGCTGCTTCAGCGCGTGCTCGTCCCGATCCGGCTCCTCGCGCTTGCCGCCGATCCACAGGAGGCCCCCTCGCTCGATGAGCCCGATGAAATAAAGGCCCTGGGAAACAAAATCCGGGGGCTCATCGAGAGCGTCGACCTGACGAAGACGCAGCTCCAGCAGAGCCGCGAGCACCTGCTCCAGTCCGAAAAACTTGCCCAGATCGGCAAGCTGGCCGCGGGTGTCGCGCACAGCGTCAGGAACCCGCTCACATCGGTCAAGATGCGGCTTTTTACCATGGAGCGCACACTTGAACTCTCGTCGGCCCAGAAAGAGGATTTCGAGGTAATCTCGGAAGAGATCCGCCACATTGACACCATCGTCCAGAATTTTCTCGAATTCTCGAGGCCCCCGAAGCTCAAGCTGCAGAAGGTGAGCCCCTCGGACGCGGTGGACATGGCGATCCAGCTTCTCCGGCACCGCGTAGAATCCTACGGCGTGACCGTCGAGCTGATCCGGCAGCGGCGTCTCCCCGAAATCGACGGGGACCCCGAACAGTTGAAGGAGGTTTTCGTCAACCTGATCGTCAACGCCTGCGAGGCAATGGGGGACGGGGGCCGGATACTCATAAGCGAGGAGGAGGGGACCACCGAGCCGACGGGGCGCGTATCGGTCATCAAGGTGAGCGATAACGGGCCGGGGGTGCCCGACGGCATACGGGAAAAGATATTCGAGCCCTTCTTCACGACAAAAGAGGAGGGGACCGGGCTTGGACTGAGCATTGTGGCGCGCATCGTTGAAGACCACAAGGGCGTTCTCAATATGAAATCCCGGCAGAACAAGGGCACGACGTTCACCATCACGCTCCCGTGCCGGAAGGATGCGGCTTGGCTTCGATCCTGATAGTCGATGACGATCACCACCTGAGGCAAAGCTTCGACAAGCTGCTGAGCCAGGAAGCGCATACGGTGCTCACGGCTTCGAGCGGCGAGGCGGCGCTGCCCCTTGTGCGCTCGCGCGAGTTCGACCTGGTCATCATGGATGTGCGGCTGCCCGGAATGAACGGGCTCGAAACCTTCAAGGCGATCCGCGAGATCGAGCCGCTGATCCCGGTAATCATCATGACCGCCTTCGGGACCACGGAAACGGCCATCGAGGCGACCAAGATGGGTGCTTTCGACTACATCCTCAAGCCCTTCAACATCCCGGAAATGCTCGTGCTGATCGGGCAGGCCGTCGAGGCCGGGCGCTTCATGCGCTCGCGCGTCGAACTCGACGTCATTCCCGAGGCGGCCTCCGCCGAGGCGATCATCGGGCGGAGCCGGCCCATGCACGAGATTTACAAGGCCATCGGCAGGGTGGCCTCGACCGAGGCGACCGTCCTCATCCGGGGGGAATCGGGCACGGGCAAGGAACTGGTTGCGCGCGCCCTCTACCAGCACAGCGCCCGCGCCGACAGGTCCTTTCTTGTCATAAACTGCGTCGCCATCCCCGAGACGTTGCTCGAAAGCGAGCTTTTCGGCTACGAAAAAGGCGCTTTCACCGGCGCCGCCAACCGCAAGGTGGGCCGCATCGAACAGGCAAACGGCGGGACGGTGTTTCTCGACGAAATCGGGGACATGCCCTTCGGCGTGCAGGCAAAAATTTTGCGTCTGCTCCAGGAAAAGAGCATCGAGCGGCTCGGCGGCCGGGAACCCATTCCGGTTAACGTGCGCATCCTCGCCGCCACGAACCGGAACCTCGAAGCGGCGCTTGCCGAGGGCAAGTTCCGGGAAGATCTCTACTACAGGCTCAAGGTCGTCACGATCACCCTTCCGCCTCTGCGCGACCGCGAGGGCGATATCCCGCTTCTTTGCGAATATTTCCTGTGGCGCTATTCAAGGAAGATGAGCATCGCCAATCCCGGGATCAACGCGGAAGCCCTTCGCATGCTCTGCGGCTACCCGTGGCCGGGAAACGTGCGCGAGCTCTCGAACGCCGTTCAGAAGGCCCTCATTTTCAACCGCGGCGGGCCGATTTCTCCCGAGGACATTGCGAGGGTGAGCGGGATTCTTCCCGGCAAGGCCCCCGAGAAGCCGGATTTCCCCGAGGAAGCCGTGCGGGCGTGGGCGCGGCGCCTTTTGGGATCGGAGGTCGGCGCCGGCACATTCGATTCGGCAATGGACCAGTTCTCGGCGATGATGATCACCGAGGCCCTGAACCTCACCGGCGGAAATCGCACCCGCGCGGCGAAAATGCTCGGGTTGTCGCGCCCCACCCTGATCTCGAAGATCGAAAAGCACAAGATCCGCTTCGAGACCTCCGCCATCAGCGAAGAGTAGTGAGGCGTTTCTCGTGTTCATCGGAAACGGTGTAATAAAACCCGACAGCCCGTGGGAGCGGCTTGCAGCCGCGATGGGCGATCAAGGCTTGACCTGTAAAGGATGTGATCCGATGACAGCCCGTGGGAGCGGCTTGCAGCCGCGATGGGCGTGCTGTGGCGAGGATGCGCGTTGCCGCGGCGAGATATCGGAGTCTAAGAGATTGCGTCGCGTCAGCGCGCATCGCGGCTGCAAGCCGCTCCCACAAAAATGACCGGAGGCGCCGAGATGATGAGCGCGGACAATAAACCCGCCGTGCGGACCGGCATCTTTTACCATCCCAGCTTCAGCCGCCGAAGCTACCTCACCGGGGGCGCGCGGCTCGAAGATTTCCCCGGCGCCATCCGGTCCATCCTCGACGACCCTTCCTTCCGTCTCTACGAATCCCCACCCATAACCGAGGACTGTCTTCTCAAAGTACACACGCCCGAACTCATCGAGGAGGTCCGGCGCGACCCCCTGTGCTCGACCGGCCGGCACTCGGCGGGCGGCGTCGTGCTGGCGGCCGAAATGATCGCGCGCGGAGACATAACGAACGCTTTCGCCTTCATCGGCGCTGGAGGACACCATTCGGGCAGGGATTATTTCGGGGGCTACTGCTGCTTTAACGACGTGGTGCTTGCGATCCGGGTCTTGAAGGAGCGCTTCGGGTGGAAACGCTTCGCCATCCTCGACACGGACGCCCACCACGGGGACGGCACGCGCGATCTCATCGGGGGCGACCCCGGCGTCCTGCACGTGTGCCTTTGCCACCTCGACTACGTCTCCCCCGACGGAACGAAGGTGGACGTGGCGGCGATGGGAAGATACGCTCCGGGAGGCTCGGGCCTTTCCGAGGAAGAGGTGAACCGGGCTTACGCGGAAACCGCCGCCCGCGCGTTCGAGCCCCGTGCGCGAAATCTCGGGCCGGATCTCATTTTCTGGTACTTCGGCTTCGACACGCACCAGGGCGACTATGGAGACATCGGGCTGAGCCTCGATGCCTACGTGCAAATCGCAAAGATGATGCGCCGGCTCTCCGGGGACCTTTGCGGCGGCCGTCTCGAGGTGGTCCTCGGAGGGGGCTCGCGCTCCGATCTGGCCCGAAGACTCATTCCCCCCGTAATCCAGGTGCTCGGTGATAGAGAACCGGTCCCGGCGTCCGCCTGAACGACGCTGGGGTGGTTACAAAAAAGCCTCTGACCCTATTTATTCTTTCGCCAGCGGTTGTGGGTTATTCCGTGCTTTCTCACCATGTAGTTG
The DNA here is from genome assembly GCA_049300095.1 of Syntrophobacteraceae bacterium. Classification (GTDB taxonomy): domain Bacteria; phylum Desulfobacterota; class Syntrophobacteria; order Syntrophobacterales; family Syntrophobacteraceae; genus SbD1. The sequence goes on along the minus strand of JBAQYM010000189.1, from coordinate 22,119 downwards.
AGCTTGCGGGGGGTTACGCCGAGGCGGTCGGCCGCGTCCTTCTGGACCCAGTCGCTGAGTTCCAGGGCTTCGAGCAGCATATCTTTCTCGCCCGTTTCGAGGTCCTTGGGCGGGGGCGGGGTGTTCACCCTCCTTCCCATTCCGTAAAGGGTGATGCTTTCCCGGCGGATGAACCTGCTGTCCTCGAGGAGCACCGCCCGCTCGATGGCGTTCGAGAGCTCGCGGATATTGCCCGGCCAGTGGTAGCCCTTGAAGAGCGTCAACACCTCCGGGGAGAAGCCGTCGAACTGCCTTCCAAGGTCGCGTCCGATTTTATCGAGCAGGAAGTTCGCAAGCGGTTCGATGCAGTCGTGCCTCTCGCTGAGAGGGGGCAGGTGCACGCGCAGGACATTTATCCGGTAGTAGAGGTCTTCCCTGAAGTTGCCCGCCTCGACGCTCGCCTCGAGGTCCCGGTGGGTTGCCGCGATGATCCGGATGTCCGAGCGGATCGTCTGGTTTCCGCCTAGCCTCTCGAAGCATTTTTCTTCCAGAACGCGCAAAAGTTTTGCCTGCAAGGCGGGTGGAAGCTCGCCTATTTCATCCAGGAAGACCGTCCCGCCGTTTGCCTGTTCCATGCGGCCGATCCGCGTCTTGGTGGCGCCGGTGAAAGCTCCCCTTTCATGCCCGAAAAGCTCGCTTTCCAGGAGTGTTTCCGGGATGTTTGCGCAGTTGATTTTTATGAAAGGCTTTGCCCGCCTGCGGCTGTTAAAGTGGATGGTCCCCGAGAGGATGCTTTTTCCGGTGCCGGTCTGGCCGGTCATGAGGATGGTGGCCTCGAGGTCGGCGATTCTTTTCAGGGTGTTGATGACCTTTTTCATCGCGGGGCTTACCGCGATTATCTTGTCGAAATCATAGGTTATGTCCTGGGTGCGTCTCAGGTAGTCGATTTCGTTTCGCATCGCCCGCTGGTCGAGCGCCTGGGAGACGGCAATGCGCATCCTGTTGGTCGAATAGGGCTTGCTGATGAAGTCGAACGCCCCGGCCCGGATGACCTGGACGACGACGTCGGTCTTGTCCCTCTCGCTCACAACGATAAGGGGCGTGTAGGGGGCTTTTTCCTTGAGCGCCTGGATGTTGTCCACCTGGTTTGATTCGAGGCTTGCGACCACCACGTCGAAAGCCTCTTTTTCCAGCCGACCGTATGCGTCGTGCAGGGTGGGGGAGAATTCGACCTTGTGTCCATTCAATCCTTCGGATGCAATCGACTGCCAGTCGCGATCGTTCTCGATAATCAGAATTCTGGCCATTTTCAGCAGCATATTCCCGTTTCTAAAAGGCATTATCCCGCGTCCGTGCGGAAAAAAACGATGGTGGACAATAAATAATTATACCAAAACGGTTCAAGAACCGAATACCCTTACGAGCGATCCCGAAGAAATCGGGCCATTTTGCACTAAATACCTAATATATTGCAATTAGTTTCGTGATTTGGTAAGTGTATCCCCAAAGTGCGAATAATGACAGGAAGAGCGTGTATTTATCGGTCGGGACCGTCCGGTTCGCCTGGCTGTCCGACTATTGAAAACGGCTTATCGGGCCTGTTCCCATGAGGTTTTGCGCATCGGGGAAGGTTTTTGCCAGGTTTCCGGTTGCCGGGGGGTGCGCTGCAATGGACGAGATGGAATCTTTCAGGAACGCCCGTGTCATGATCGTCGATGACGATCAGTGCGTCTGCGACAATGTGATGGATCTCGTTTCCTCCTGGGGGCTTTCGGCCGAAGGCTTCACCCGGACCGATCTTGCACTGGCCCACCTGAATGAAAACAAGTGCGACATCCTCCTGCTCGACGTTTTCCTGTCCGATGTTTGCGGGTTGGACCTCCTCCCGGAAATAGGAAATAACGGGCACGGGGTCAAGATCATCATAATTACCGGTTTTGCCGACAAGGAGATGGCGATCCGGGCGCTCAAGCTGGGCGCCTTCGACTTTCTCGAAAAACCGTTCCAGGCGGAGCTTCTCTACCACACTATTTTGCGGGCCCTGAAGTCCCTGGAAAACGAACGGGAGTCGAAAAGGCTCATTGTCGACCTGAAACAAAGCCGGAGCGAACTGCTCAACCACAAGGAACGGCTCGAAAACCTCAACGCGCAGTTGCGCGACACGAACAGGGCCCTTTCCATTTTCGCCCAGAACATCGAGCGGGAGCGGGAGGAGGTCGAAAAGCGCATCGCGCTCAAGCTGCGGAACCTGATCATCCCCATTGTCGAAAAACTCAGAAAAGACAGGGGCCTGTCGCGGTATGAAGGCCAGCTCGAAATGCTCGTAATGCAGGTCGAGGACCTCACATCGGGGTTTACGATGGATTCGCGCATCGCGGCCGTGCTCTCGTTTACCGAACTCAGGATCGCCTCGCTGATAAAGAACGGGGTGACCACGGAAGAAATCGCGAGGCAGCTCCATATTTCGTCGAGCACCGTCCGCACGCACCGGAAGAATATTCGAAAGAAGCTCAAAATTAACAACGTTCAGTACAGCCTGAGAAATTTTTTGTGTTCCAAGGCATGATCGTCATTCCGGCTTCCGCCGGAGTGACGAATCTTCCAACCTGTCATAACCAAGTTGACAATGTATTAGATTCCGAGAAGCACATCATGGTTTCATGTTCCGGTCCGGCAAAGGAGATTATCCGAAAGGAAATCCTCGCCCTCGAATCCCTGGTCGAAAGGATAGGCCACGAGTTCGAGCGGGCGGTTTCCTGCCTGCTAGATACCAGGGGGAAAGTCATCGCCACGGGGCTCGGGAAATCCGGGATCGTTGCGAGCAAAATTTCAGCGACCTTTTCCAGCACCGGCACCCCGTCGATTTTTATCCACCCGGTCGAGGCCATGCACGGGGACCTCGGCATCATTCAGCGAGGAGACCTGGGCCTGCTTCTGAGCAATTCGGGGGAGACCGCCGAGGTGCTCCAGTTTCTCCAGATATTCAAACGCTTCGGGCTCAAGACGGTCGGCATCGTCGGCCGCCCCGGCTCATCTCTTGCCAGGGACTGCGACATCTTCCTCGATGCGAGCGTGGATTCCGAGGCCTGCCCGCTCAACCTTGCCCCGACAAGCTCGACCACGGTCGCCATGGTATTGGGGGACGCGCTGGCGGGCTGCCTCTTATCGTTGAAGGGTTTTTCGCGCGAGGATTTCAGCAGACTTCACCCTTCCGGTGCCCTTGGCCGCCGACTGCTCTTCCGGGTAAAAGACATAATGCACCGGGGCGAGGAACTGCCCCTGGTGCCGAGCGGCGCGACCATGCGCGAGGCGCTGCCCGTTTTGACCGGCAAGGGAATGGGGGCGGTGATCGTCGTTTCGGGGGAATGCGACCTGCTGGGGATCTTTACCGACGGAGACCTGCGCCGCGCGGTTCAGCGGCACGAAAACCTGTTGAACATCGCAATCGACGAGCTGATGATCAAAAATCCGGTCGTCACACACCAGGACCGAATGGCCGCCGAGGCCCTCAATCTCATGGAAAACCGGCCCTCCCAGATATCGGTCCTTCCGGTCCTCGATGCGAATGGAAAAGTGGCCGGGATCATACGCGTTCACGATCTGATCCAGGCCGGCCTGTGATCCACGGGTCAAACCGTCTACCCGTGACAACAGGCCACGTTATCGTGTGGCGCGGTCGGGGGAGACCACGCCACAACGGGGGCCACGCCACAACGGGGCGGAAACCACGCCACAACAGGTAGGCCCGTGATCCAGAGATTGCCGCACCGCCACTTGCGGTGGGAGTGGCTTGCAGCCGCGATCTCGTCAAATTGCCCGATGCCCCTCAGTTCGAGGCCGAAGGGCCTTTTGCCTCCCTGTAGAAATTCATCAGAAATTCCGCGTCCTTGGGCGAGAGGTCAAAGCGCGTGACAGCCTCATTTACAAGCTTCCTGACATCTCTTTCCGGGTGCTCGGTCAATTCTGCGGAAATCCACTTTATCGCTTTTCGAATCGCGTCGCCTTCGGGCATTATCGTCGCCATTTATTTTCCTCCAACGGGGATTTTGTTCCGGTCGCATTATAGTGAATTCCGGGGCCGGGATACAGGAAAATCCCTTCAGTGCCCGGTATCCGTAACACCCGCCTCGGCAAAGGTTTTGCACTCGACCAGCACCTTTGCGGAGGCGTCGATGATGTTCATGGCCAGGGCCGATCCGGTCCCCTCTCCGAGGCGCATATCGAGGTCGAGTATGGGCTGCGTGCCGATAAGATCGCACATGGCGATGTGTCCGGGTTCGGCGCTTCTGTGGGAAACAAAGAGATAGTCGGCGCTTGGGGGCGCGATGCGGCAGGCAAGGAGCGCGCCCGCAGTTGCGATCAGGCCGTCGCACACGATGGGGACCCCGGCGGCCGCGGCCCCGAGCACGGCGCCGGCAAGGGCGGCTATCTCGAAGCCGCCCACCTTGGAGAGAACGTCGAGGGGATCTTGCGGGTCGGGCTTGTTGACCTTGAGGGCCGTTTCGATGGCGGCGACCTTTTTCCCGAGCGTCTCGTCCCCGATTCCCGTGCCTCGTCCGGTAAGCTGCGCGGGGGACTTTCCGCCGAGGGCGCAGATGATGGCCGTCGAGGGAGTGGTATTGCCGATTCCCATGTCGCCGGTCCCGAAGAGTCCGAATCCTTCCCGCTTGCGGGCGTTTTCAACCAGCCCCGCCCCGAGCAGGACCCCTCGAATCGCCTCATCGCGGGTCATCGCCGGGCCCTTCATGATCGAGGCGGTCCCACGTCCGATCTTGCCGTCTATCACCTGCCATTCGGCGGGGATGTCGCCCGCCACCCCGCAATCGACAACCCGAACGGCGGCCCCGGCGTGCCGTGCCAAAACGTTTATCGAAGCCCATCCCCGGCTGAAGCTGTACACCATCTGGGCCGTCACTTCCTGTGGATAGGCGCTCACCCCTTCGGCGGCAATCCCGTGATCGCCCGCCATGACGAATATGATCTTCCTGGACAGGTCCGGGGTGAGGGTGCGCACGATGGCGGCGAGCCGCGCGGCGATGCGCTCGAGGTGTCCAAGCGAGCCCCGCGGCCGGATCTGGGAATGCAGACGCTCATAAGCCTTTTGCGCCCAAGTTTCGTCCGCCGGTTCGATGCGGCTGAGCAACTGGTCGAACTCTTTCATGGTGTGTGTCTCCACTCTGCTAACTATAAATGAAAAAATCCTCCGGGCCTCGATGGGAGGCCGGGAGGATTGCCTTATGGCGTCAGCAACCGCCTCGTTGGTAAAGTCATTCGGCTCTTTTGCGGCAGGTCTTCTGGCTCGCGGATCGACTTACCACCCGGGCCTTCCCATCCCCCATGGGGGACAGTGGCGCTTTTCCGGGCTTCATCCCCGCTCACAGCGCCGGCCAAACGCGCCGGATTTCCACCGGCTTCCCTTTTAAGCCCACGGGCGCCGCAAAAGAGTGGATCGCCAAATGGGGGCGATTAACCTTTCTTGGTGAATTTTTTCAAAAGTTTCAGCGCCTTGTCGGTTTCCATGACGGGGATGACTTCCGCCACCCCGAGGTCCGTCCAACCGAAAATGGAAGCGGCGAGATGACCTTCATCTTCCGCCTCGAAGAGCCGGAACACCCTGTGTCCGGAAATGTCGAACCATTCACCCTTGATCTGGACCCCGCCGACTTTTTCGGCGGCGCCCATGCCTCGCTCGATAACGAGGTTTCTGTCTTCGGGGGAGTAGCTGAATATGGCCATGAAAAGCATGGAATCTCCTTTCCTGTCTCGCGATGTTAAAGCAAATGCCCGATTTTTGGCCACATGGCCGAAGGCATTATAGAAAATAAGTGTCCAACAGCGCAAGCAAATTGACGGAGGACGGAGGACAGAGGACGGAGGACGGAAGACAGAGGACAGAGGACAGAAGATGGAGGATGGAGGACATCTGACTGAGGGTTTTTCCGTCCTCCGTCCTCCGTCCTCCGTCATCTGTCATCCGTCCTCCGTCTCCATGTACCATAACATCAGGTCGCGGCAGGCGGGGCAGAAGACGGCGAACTTGCGGTCGGCGCACTGGACCCCTTTGGAGTAGCTCATCACGCAGTCGGGGTCGGCGCAGTGGCGCAGTCCGAAGGTGTGGCCCAACTCGTGTACGGCCTCTTTTTCCAGGCGGTCGAGAAGGGGCGGACAGCGGGGCTGGGGCTTTTCGTCGGGAACTCCCCTCAGGCGAAAGGAAGATACGACGGCGCACTTCCCCTCGAACTGGGCCTCACCGAAAACGAAGGAGAAGATGGGGTTGAACAGGTCCATGTCGGTTACGCCGAGGACCTTGAGCGAATCGGGCGGCGCGGTACAGCAAAGCATCTCCAGGATAAGGTTGGAGTTGTACTGCTTGCGCGCGGGATCATAGGCGAATTCGGGCGCGCCGTGATCGCCAAGGGTTATTACCGGCACATCGAACTGCTCCTCGATGCTTTCGGCGATCTTGCCCACATCATCCAGATTGCAGCAGGCCAGGGGTACAATATAGATGATTCCCGGGGCGCTCATTGTTACGGACCGTCACTTGCCGATGCCAAATTTTTGTATCTTCTTGTGCAGGGTCGTCCTGTCGATATCCAGGACCTTGGCCGTCTTGGAAATGTTCCACTGGTTTTGTTCGAGCATCTTCCGGATATGGTCCTTTTCGACCTCTTCGAGCGCCCGCGGCCCCGCATCGCTTAAGGCGGGGGTGTCTCCCGAGCAGAAGGGCAGGTGTTTTGCCTTAACTTCGGGTCCCTGGTCGATGACAATCGCGCGCTCGATTACGTTTTCCAGCTCCCGAACGTTTCCGGGCCAGTGGTAGGAGACCATGAGTTCGAGGGCTTTTCTCTCGATTCGGTTGAATTTCTTGTTAAATTCGATATTGAACTTTTCCATGAAATGATCGGCGAGAAGGGGTATGTCCTCCTTGCGCTCCCTCAGGGGCGGAATATGGATGTTCACCACGTTCAGCCGGTAGTAGAGGTCGCTTCGGAAGACATTCGTCTCGACGAGGTTCACCAGGTTTTGATTGGTTGCCGTGATGAGCCGCACGTCGACGTCGATGGTTTCCGTGCCGCCCAGGCGGCTGAAGCTTCTCTCCTGGAGCGCGCGCAGAAGCTTTACCTGGGTCTTCATGCTGATATCGCCGATCTCGTCCAAAAACAGCGAGCCGCCGTGGGCCATCTCGAAGCGGCCTTTCTTGGTCCGGTCGGCCCCGGTGAAAGCGCCTTTCTCATAGCCGAAAAGCTCGCTTTCGAGCAGGGTTTCGGGCAGCGCGCCGCAACTTACCGCGATGAAGGCCCCGTAGCGCCTCGAACTGGTGGCGTGCACGGCGCGGGCCACCATCTCCTTTCCGGTCCCCGTCTCGCCCGTTATGAGAACGGTTGCGCTGGTGTCGGCCACGGTCTTGATCAGCTCGAACACCTTCTGCATGGGCGCGCTCTTGCCGATGATATTTTCATACCTGTAGCGCTCGCTGAGGTGTTTTCTCAGCAGGATGTTTTCGGTGATCAACTGCTGGCGCTCGACGATCTTGTTGAGCATCAGGCTGAGCTCTTCGACATCGAGGGGTTTGACGATGTAGTCGAAGGCCCCTTCCTTCATGGCCTGGACGGAGTTTGCGATCGAGGCGTAGGCGGTCATCATCAGGACGACGACCTGGGGCGCCATTTCCTTGATCCGGCGAAGCACTTCGAGACCGTCCATCCCGGGCATCTTGTAGTCGAGCAGAACGATGTCCCAGGGTTCCTCCCGCACGGCCACAAGCGCGCTCGGACCGTCGCACACCGCCTTGACGCGGTAGTTCTCCTCCTTGAGCCAGTTGGTGAGGGATATGCCGACCATCGGTTCGTCATCGACCACAAGAACGCGGGCGTTCTCTTTCATCTTTCACCTGCCGCTGAAATCCGGATGAATAAAGAGTAAGATTGAACAGGAGGACGGCCCATTTTGGAGCGACTCCCTAACATTCCGCAAAAGGGCACGTGGTGCATATATCGGACGGGAGCTGCACCAGGAAAGTGCTTCCGCTCCCCGGCTCGCTCTGCACCTGGATCTGCCCGTTGTGTTTTCGCACGATCCCGTAAGCCACGGAAAGGCCCAAACCGACCCCGCTCTTTTCCTTTTTTGTCGAAAAGAAAGGTTCGAAAATGCGGGGCAGGTTTTCCTTGGGTATGCCGACCCCCGTGTCGCTTATCGCCACCTGGACCATGTTCTTGCCCGACTTGCACAGATGGCTGCACTGGGTGCGGGCCTCATAGCTGGTGGACACGGTGAGGGTCCCCCCGTCGGGCATGGCCTCGATGGCGTTCCAGAGAATATTCATCAGGGCCTGCTGGATCCTGCTGAAATCGCAGTGCACCGGCGGCACGTCCGGCGAGTAGCTCGTAACGATGCTGATATTGTTCATCTCGGCCCGGTGCCGAAGTATATTGAGCGTTTTATCGAGAATCTCGTGAAGGTTGTTTTCCTTTATGCGAATCTCGGTCGTGCGTGAAAAGTTCAGAAGATTTCTCGCTATTTCGGCGCAGCGGGCGGCTTCGCAGTTGACGTAGCGAACGTAGTCCTGAAGCTCGGGTATTCTTTCGACGGGAAAGGGTTGCTTCTGGATTATCTTTTCGAGCAGCTTGTTGAAGGCCAGCACGCTCGTGAGCGGATTGTTGATCTCGTGCGCTATCTCGGCGGAGAGTTTACCGATCGAGGCAAGTCTTTGTGACAGGAAAAGCGACTCCTGGAGTTGCTTTCGTGTGGTAATGTCCCGGACGAACCCGACGGTTGCCGTCTTGCCGTGATGGATCGCGAGCGCGCCCATAAAAAAGACGGTTATCGCCACCTGGTCTTTGCGCACCAACTGGATTTCATAGGTGTCGCCCATGGGTTCGCCTCGCAGCCGCCGCCTGTAGCGGTCCATCGCGGCTTCCAGGTCATCGGGGTGAATCAGGTCGGCGATGCCCATCTCGAGGAGTTCTTCAAAGTTGTAGCCCGTTATGCGGCAGAATGCCTGGTTTGCAAAACGGAAGCGCGCTTCGATGTTTTCCTGGTCGATGAGCATGAAGATGCCGAGGTCGGCCATGTTGGCGGCCCTCGATATCGTGCGCACCCGCGCGGCGAAGTCCCTGAACTTGTGTTCGATTTTCTTGAGCTTGCTGATGTCGCGAAACTGGCCGATCCTGCCCTTGAATCCGCTTGAGGTGGCGATCGGGAGGCTGCGGACGTGAAAAATCTTCGGGGAATCGGGAAGGCCCCGATGTTCCTGGAAGCCGCAACTCTCGAAATGTTCGCCCTGCTCGGCGTCAACAGGCGGCGAGCAGCAGCCCTCGCGGGTAAAAAGCGCCCGGTAGCAGACCTCGCCAACGTGGTTGCCGACCATGTCGATCAGTGTCCGGTTCATGAACTGGATCACGTAATCGCTCGACATGATGCATATCCCGTCATCCAGGGTGTCGGCGAAGGCGCGGAAAAATTCGCGCTCGGCATTGAGGTTGCGCTCCGCTTCCTTGAGGGGGGATATGTCGCTTATCACCCCCTGGATCGAATGCCTCCCGCCGCTGCTTATGGCGGGCCCCCGCATCCACAGCCACTTTTTCACCCCGGCGGAAGTGACTATCCGGAACTTGGCCGAGAAGTAGGAACCCGTATCGATGCTTTTCGCCAAAGCGACGCGCAGGGGGCCCTTGTCGGGTTCATAGACGATGTTAAAAAAACTTGAAGAAAAATTCACAAAGCCTGAGGCCGCAAATCCCGTGATTTCCTCGAAATTTTTCCCGAGATGGCGGAATTGCAGCAGAGGATCGATCGTGAAGCGGACAAGATCGAGAATTTCGGGCGCGCTATCCTCGGACGGGATGAGCAAATCCGGAACGCCGGCCTGGAAGGATGGCCCGGAAAGCGGATTGGGATTCTCCAGCTTCTTCATGGTAAATCCCTCATCAGGTCACGTGAGGAAAACGGTGAAAAGGGGCCGGGATGCACAAGCAAAATGAGAATATCATTAACAACTTGAATTTCAAAGGGACAATAGCTCGGCAAAGTGTTGAAAAATACCTCGGACGGCGAAAGTGCTCGAATTTTAAAAAGCCCGGCCATTGCGGCGGAAGCCGGCCCCCGGCATTTTTATGTTCGTTCACGTTTGCATGTTCATTTATGTATTATTTAAATAAAAGACACTGGGTCACGGCTTCCGCCCATGGCCGTCAACTTAACGGGTTTATCGCTCGGGCCTTCAATATGGTTAACTTAACACATCCGGCGACCTTGGGCGTGGGGCAGGCTGGAAGGGGCTGTTGCCCAAATGCAAAAGTTGCGACAGGAGTGGCCAAAACAGGGCGGAGGTCTCCCCTCCCTTGGCGGGAGGGGCTGGGGGAGGGGGTCGTAAGTACCTGAAAATTCAACACCCTCCCCTAACCCCTCCCATCGCGGGGAGGGGGATTCGCGTCCAGCTCAATAGTCGCGCAACTTGAATATTTCTTTGGGCAACAGCCCGGGAAAGCCTGCCCCACGCCCAAGCTGCTTTAAGTAAACGGTATTGTCCTTAAGCCGACGGCCATGGGTTCCCGCCAAAACGACGGGATCGGCCTCTCTCGGCCGCTTCTTCCCTCCGAAAAACTTTTTCAACATACTGTCACGACAAGAGAAAATCCGATAGCGCGAGAAGCTGGGAGGGGTGGCGGCGATCATGGCTCAAGACCTCGCGCGCCAGAATTTCCACCGACCGCCATTCGTCCGTTTTGCCCCGCCTCAGGCACCCCTCGGCATAGATGCGGCACTTCTCCTCGAAGACCCGCATCGCCGCGCCGGTTTGCGCCGCATCGAGCGATCCCGCGCAAAGCAGCTTGATAATCGAGCGGACGCGGTACCTGTCGAGCGCCGGAACGGTTGCCGAAAGCTGATCGGGGCGGCCGCCGCGCTTTATCGTCAGTGGTGTTTCGATCAATCCGAGGGGATGGCGGCATCCGATGCGAAGCCACAGGTCGTAGTCCTCGCAGGCGGGAAGCGATTCGTCGAAAAGGCCCACCGTGTCGAAGAGGTCCCGGCGGATTACCACGGCCGAAGGGCTCACGAGGCATCTTTCAAGGAGCAGCGGGAAGCAGCGCCCCTCAGGTTTTTTGTGGTGCTTTCGCGGATTGAGCCGCTTGCCGCCCCGCATCCAGATTTCCTCGGTCTGGCACAGCACCGCCTCGGGATTTTCATAAAAATAGCGCATCTGGGCAGAAAGCTTGCCCGGGAGCCAGAGGTCGTCCGAGTCGAGAAAAGCGATGTATTCGCCGCGCGACTCGGCTATGCCCTGGTTCCTGGCGGCGCTGACGCCTCCGTGCGGGCGGCGGATGTAGCGGATGCCCTCGGAGAAGCGGCCGAGCGCTTCACGGGTGCCGTCGGTCGAGCCGTCGTCCACCACAATTATTTCCAACCCTTGCGGGACATCGCGTTGCGCCAGGACCGATTCCACCGCCTCGATGACCGGCTCCGCGCGGTTGTATGTGGGGATGATTACGCTGATCACGGGGCCGTCCGGTAAAATGAAGCCTGGTGCAAGCGCATAAAGATTGACCTCCGAAAGCAAATGAGATAAAGATGATGGCTAAGCGCCGGGAAGGCGCAAAAATCCGGGCAATCGGCTCGAAAATCCTTCCCGCGGCCCCATGACCGGGCCTCTGCGGGCGTAGAGTAACAAATTCTTTTGTTCTTTGAAATTACAAGGATCCAGGTATTCCCGATTTCGGGATTTAAAAGGGAAGACGGTGCGAAACCGTCGCGGTCCCGCCGCTGTAAACGGGGACGAAAGCCATGTGAAGCCACTGGCCGCGCTTGAGCGCGCCGGGAAGGAATGGCGATTAGGTCGATCCGTGAGCCAGAAAACCTGCCTGATTCCACAGGGGTTCTCGAACAAATCTTTGTTTCGGGGGACGTGGTCTTTCCCTGACAAGAGAGGATCAAGTTGAGCTGGGTGCAGTCCTTGAGTTCCCGTTATGCGGGACCAGGGACTTTTTTGTTTTACGGGCGGTGTGTTCAAACGGTTTATTCAAGGCGGACGGAAGTGATACTGAAATTTCCACAGAAAAAGCAGGACGACCGTCCCGGGCTCGTTATGGCCGGGCGGCGGATCGAGGAAGAAAGTTTCCGGATAATCGATGAAGAAATGGGGGAGCACGGTTTTGCCCCCGACGAGTGGCGGATATTGCGGCGCGTAATCCACACGACCGGGGATTTCGATTACGCCCAGAGAATTCGATTCAGCGCCGGGGCCCTCTCACGAGGCATCGAGGCGCTCAGGGCCGGGGCCTGCATCTATGCGGACACCCGGATGGTGCGGGCGGGGCTCGCCCCGTGGCGGCTCGAATGGTTTGGAAACGAAGTGGTGACGCCGGCGGAAAATGCGGCGAGCCAGGAAGTTGCCGCGAAAACGGGCGTAACGCGCACCCAGGCCGCCTTCCGCGGTTGCGCGGGCAGTCTCGACGGCGCGGTGATCGCCGTGGGAAACGCCCCGACCGCCCTCCAGGAGATCGTTCGCATGATCGGGGAGGAGGGCGTCAGACCCGCCCTGGTCATCGGCGTTCCCGTGGGCTTCGTGCAGGCCGAGGAATCCAAGTCGGCGCTCTGGCAACTTACGAATCAGCCTTCGATAACGGTCCTCGGCAGAAAGGGCGGCAGCTCGGTTGCTGTCGCCATAGTCCATGCTCTACTGGAACTTGCGAAGACGGGAAAGTAGCTTCCCGCGCTCTATCTGACTGAATCTCTGCCGGAGCTGCTTCCGGCCGCGATGCGATGCGTGTAGGGCGGGCAAAAGCGAAGCGTTGCCCGCCACGGTGGGCACAATAAAGCCGTGCCCACCCTACAATGCTAAGTCGTGGGAGCGGCTTTCAGCCGCGATGGGACCCGGGGGAAGGATGACTATGCTGGGCACATTGTATGGAATCGGAGTCGGACCGGGCGATCCGGATCTGCTCACGTTGAAGGCGGTAAAAATTCTCAGGGAAGTTTCCCACGTCTTTGCCGCTTCTTCGAGCAAGAACGACTACAGCCTCGCACGCTCGATCGTGAACGGGCACCTGCCGCCGGGGACGCCCGTGGACCAGCTCGCCTTCCCGATGACCTACAACCCAGAAAGCCTCGAAGACGCCTGGCGGGCGAACTGCGACAAGATCGTCGAAATGCTGAAGTTGGGAAAAGACGTCGCCTTCCTGACCCTTGGCGACCCGCTCACCTTCAGCACCTTCATCTATATAATGCGCAAGATTCGCGGGAAGCTTCCCGATGCGAAGATAACGGTGGTCCCCGGCATAACCTCTTTCCAGGCTGCGGCGGCCTGCGCCAACGAGCCCCTGGCCGAAGGCGAGGAGGCGATAACGATCCTTTCGGGCGCCAAGGGGGGAAGCCGCCTCAAGGATGTCGTGGGGGTCGCCGAAAACGTCGTGCTGATGAAAACGTACAAGCGTTTCCCCGAGATTCTTTCCCAGATTCGCGAGGAAGGCCTCGAGAAGCACTGCTGTTTTGTGAGCCGGTGCGGGCTTGAAGGCGAGATCGTCGAGCGCGATTTCGACAAGCTGGCCGCGATGGACCAGCCCCATTACCTCTCCTTGATGATAATCAAGAAAAACGGGCTCGAGAAATAGCCGCCGGATGCTCGATACCGCATAGGAAACCACCTTGAATGTTCGTCATCGAGCGCCCGTTTCACCCATGCGCCTCCTCTCCTGGTCCGGCTTTGTCCTTGCCATAGTGTGCGCGGCCTTTCTCAGCTCCGGGATCGGCTCGTTTAAAACCCCCTACGAATCCATACTCAAGCTCTGGGTCGCCCCCGTTTTCCCGGACGCGGCGGCCGGGATCGACGACACGGTCCGCTACATCGTTATCCACGTAAGGCTTGCGAGGATCTGTCTCGCGTTCCTGGTCGGATGCGCGCTGGCCCTTGCCGGGACGGTCTACCAGGGAGTGCTCCTAAACCCGCTCGCGGACCCGTTCACCCTCGGAATATCCACAGGGGCCGCTTTCGGGGCCTCGCTCGCCATCCTGCTCGGCCTCGGATCGTGGCATTTTTTCGGGGTGAGCGCACTTCCGGCGGCGGCATTCGCCGGGGCGCTTCTCGCGCTCTACCTTGTCTATATGCTCGGGAGCCACGACGGGCGCATCCAGGTGGTGACGATCGTGCTCGGCGGGATCATCGTCTCGACTTTCCTTTCCGCGATGATCAGCCTGATAAAGAGCCTCAACGAGGAATCCGTTTCGACGATAGTTTTCTGGATCATGGGGAGCCTCTCGGGGAAATCCTGGACCCATGTCGTGCTCATCCTGCCCTACATCGCGGCCGGGACGGCGGCCATCTGCTGCTACACGCGCGAACTCGACCTCCTGAGCCTCGGGGACATCCAGGCGCAGCAACTCGGGGTCAATGTTCAGCAGGTCCGTTTCCGGCTGCTGCTCGCGGCATCGCTCGTTACGGCCTCGGCGGTCGCGGTGAGCGGCATCATCGGCTTCGTGGGCCTCGTGATCCCGCACCTCGTGCGCCTCGCGCTCGGGCCCCGGCACAGGATACTGATTCCCGCCGCCATTCTTTCCGGCGGGTTGCTGGTGCTCATATCCGATTCGATTGCGAGAAGCATTCTGCCCGGGGGCGAAGAGATACCGGTCGGGGTGGTCACGGCAATTATTGGAGGACCGTTTTTTTGCTTTCTTCTCCTGCGCAGAAAACAGCAGCTCCGGCTGCAGTAAACGTTTCCGCGCTACGCTGCGGCTACGCGGGAATCGAGGTGCTCAAGGGCATCTCGTTTTCCGTGCAAAGCGGTGAATTCGTCGGTATCCTCGGGCCGAACGGAGCGGGGAAATCCACGCTCGTGCTTGCTCTTAGCGGTATCGTGCCGGCGATTGAGGGCCGAATCGAAATACTCGGCGCCGAGATCGAGCGGCTAAACCTCAAGGAGCGCGCCCGCCGGATGGCCGTAATCGTCCAGGACGGGGATATCCGGTTTCCCTTCTCGTGCCGGGAGATCGTCGAGATGGGCCGCTATCCGCACATAAAGCGCTGGCAGATGGACAGCCTGCGCGACGCGGAGGCGGTGGAAAAGGCCCTGGCCCTGACCGACACGGCGCCGCTCGGCGCCCGCTCGATAGGGGCGGTGAGCGGGGGCGAGAGGCAGCGCGTCTTCATGGCCAAATCGCTTGCCCAGGAAACGCCGGTCCTGGTGCTCGACGAGGCCGTTTCGGCCATGGACATCCACCGGAAACTTCAGGTCTTCAAGGTCCTCGAAAAGCTCAACCGGGAAGAGCGCCTGACCGTGCTCGCGGTCCTGCACGACATCAACCTTGCCGCCCTTTTCTGCGGCAGGATAGTTTTTTTGAAGGACGGCGTGATCGAGGCCGACGGCCCGACCGAGGACGTCCTTACCGCGGAAATCCTCGAAAAGATTTACGAAACGCGCGTTATCGTCCAGGAAATCGAGAGCGCGCGAAAAAAACAGGTGATATTTCTACCGTGAAGAATGCGCGCGAAAAAACAGCTCATGTTTCCGCCGGCGGTGGGGTGGCCAATACTGCTGCTTTAAAGCGAATGGGGAAATCCCTCGTCGTGGGGCAGGCTGAGACCGGCTGCTGCCCAAACAAGATTAAGGCTGCCGAGAATCGAGCGAGACTCGGCTATTCCGATGCGGAAGACCACGGACATGAAAAACAAGATTAAGGCTGCCGAGAATCGGGCGAGACGGAAGTCCCCCTCCCTGCGACGGGAGGGGTTAGGGGAGGGTGTCGGTGAATTCAAACGCTTACAACCCCCTCCCCCCGCCCCTCCCACCCGGGGAGGGGAGTCCCCTATTGGCCTTTATCGCGGCTTCTTCGCTTTCGTGGACCTGTGCAACAGCCCGGGAAAGCCCGCCCCACATGGTTTCCCGCCAAAGGCAAGAGCATTGTGGAGGGGGGCGGGCCTGATATGGGTGCTCACTGCCGTCATCGCATCTTTCTTCCTGGCCGCCTCGACTTCGCACGCGCGGGGCGTCGAGACAACGGACGACCTCGGCCAGAAAATTTCGCTCGCACAACCCGCGCGGCGCATCATTCCCCTCTACGGCGCTTTTGCCGAGATGCTCTTCTCGATAGGCGCGGGGGACCGCGTGATCGCCCGCACCCAGGCCGACAAATTTCCTCCCGAACTGGCGAGTCTCCCGTCGGTCGGGACGCACATGCGGCCCAATGTCGAGATGATCCTCGGCCTGAAACCCGACCTCGTCGTAATGAGCGCGAGCCGGAGGGAGGAGACCCCGGAGATTTCGAGGGTGCTCGATTCGGGGATTCCCGTCGCGGTTTTTTCGCCCAGGACTTTCGAGGAGATCTTTTCGGTGACCGCAAGGCTCGGGATATTGAGCGGCACATCCAGCGAGGCTTCCGCGTTTACCGACATGCTGCGGAAAAGGCTGGATGCGGTCCGGGACAAACTTGCCGGAAGCGAGGGGCGGCGCAGGGTGTTTTTTGAAATCCGGGCCGAGCCGCTTACGGGGGCGGGCCGGGGCTCGATCGTGCAGGCAATCATCACCGCCTCGGGTGGCGAGAACGTGCTGAAAAATGAAAAGGCCATAGTCAGCTATAGCTTGGAGGCCCTTCTTTTCGAGGACCCGGACTTCTACATCGTCCAGGAGGGGCCGATGAACAAAAGCCCCATGGCCCCCGGAAAGCGCTCGCATTTTGACCGGTTGAAATGCGTGCGGGAAGGCAGGATAATCATCGCGGACGAGCTGCTTTTTTCCCGCCCCGGACCCCGTTGCGTCGAGGCTGTAGAGCGCCTTGCCGCGGCGCTCTACCCCGAGCGGTTTCAATAACGCGTTGGAAAAGCAAGCATCCACCGCGGAGACGCGGAGGGCGCGGAGGTAGGTTGGGTTAAGCGATAGCGAAACCCAACGAGCACTGTCTCCGTCCCGGAGAAATCCCGTTGTGGCACGGTCTCCCGACCGTGCCACCGTACCCGACCGAAGGTCTCCCAGGGAGGTCAACCGGTCCCGGAGTGAACTGGAGACCTCCGGTCGAGAGCATGGCGCGGTCGGGAGACCACGCCATAACCGGCTGAATGAGCGGTCGGGAGACCTCGCCATAACCGAGCGGTCGGGAGACCACGCCAGAACCGGCTGAACGTTGAAGTGGTTAAAAGTAAACGAATAACCACGAACAGCACGAAGAGCACGAAGAGCATGAAGACCACCAAGATGAAATTCGGGTAACGATTCGTAACCGAATTTATGGAACTGGGCACTTAATGCGTTGTTGGCATCGGATGTCGCGCCCCCAACGCCCGACACCCAACACGCAACATCCAACATCCAGTATCCAACATCCAGTATCCAACATCCAGTATCCACCATCCAAGATCGAGCATCCATGTCGAGCGACCAGTCAAGCCGGGGCAAAAAACGAGAGGGGCTGCGCCGAGGGTTCAGCACGGGGACCGCGGCGGTTGCGGCGGCCGTTGCCGCCTTGCGCTGCCTGGTCTCCGGAAGCGCTCCCCCGGTGGTCGCGGTACGGCTCCCATCCGGCGTCTATCTTCCGGTCACGATTGCGCGGTGCCGGGCGGAGGGCGGCTTTGCGAGCGCAACGGTCATAAAGGACGGGGGAGACGATCCCGACATAACGAACCGCGCCGAGATTTGTTGCGGGGTGAGGCTGGTTGCCGATGGCGGCGTCACTCCCGATGGCGTTTTCCTGATCGCCGGGGAGGGGGTTGGCGTGGTGACCAAACCCGGCCTGCCGGTCCGCCCGGGCGAGCCGGCCATAAACCCGGTCCCGCGCCGGATGTTTGCCGATAATTTATTCCGTGAAATGCTCGCCGGGGAACCGGGCCGAATCCGCGCGCTGGCGCTGGTGGGCACGCGCAAGGAAGGCCGGGCCGGGGTGTTCGTGCCCTTCGACTCCGCGTTGCCGGAAGAGCTTGCCGGCATGGGCCTCGAAGTCACGGTCGAGGCGCCGGGAGGGGAAGCCCTCGCCCGGCATACGCTCAATCCGCGCCTCGGTATCGTGGGCGGCATTTCGATTCTGGGGACGACGGGAATCGTGAAGCCGTTCTCGCACGAAGCCTACGAAGACACCATCCACGCGGCGCTCTCGGTTGCCGCCTCGAACGGCTGCTCGACGGCGGTCCTCAGCACGGGCGGCAAGAGCGAAAAATTTGCCCGTGAGCTGATCTCGGATGAACCCTCGGAGGCCTTCGTGCAGATCGCGGATTTTTTCGCCTTTTCGGTCCGCGAGGCGCGCCGCTTCGGGTTCAGGCGGATAGTGCACAGCGTCTTTTTCGGCAAGGCCGTGAAAATGGCGCAAGGGCATGACTACACGCACGCGCACAAGGCTGCGCTGGATCTGGAGCTTCTCGCCGGGATGGCCGGTAAATTGGGTTATGACGCCGCGTTTTGCCGCGAACTTGCCTCCGCCAACACCGCGCGGCACGCCCTCGAAATTATTTTCGAGCGCGGGGCCGTCGAAATCGTCGAGGCGGTTGCCGAAAAGGCCCTTGCCCGCTCCGCGCACCTCGCGGGGCAGGGGGCGAGCCTGAGGCTCCTGCTCTTCGACTACAATGGGGACTTACTCATGGATGCGAGCCTGGAATCATGAGATCGGATTTTCCCTCGGTTCGGGCGACGGACTGGACCCCGCCCCTCATTGCCGTTATCGGGATGGGGACCAATGCGGGCGACCTCTGCGCAAGCGCGCGCGAATGGATTGCCGGGGCGCGGGTGCTGGTCGGCGGCGGGCGGCATCTGGAACTTTTTCCCGGCCATCCGGGTGAAAAAATACCGCTGGGTTCACCTCTTTCGGAACAAATCGAGCTTATCGACAGCATCTCGAAGACCCGGCGGACCGCAGTCCTTTGTTCCGGCGACCCGCTTTTTTTCGGTATCGGAAAAAGACTCGCCGAGAGGCTGGGACGGGAGCGCCTCGTCTTCGTGCCGAACGTCACCAGCGTGCAGGTCCTGTGCGCGAGGCTGGGCGAGCCCTGGGGCGACCTGGAAACTGTTAGCCTGCACGGAAGGGAAGCCGGCGGCCCGGCCGCCGTGGGCCGCATTGCCGAGAGGCTCTCGCGGGGCATGACCGTCGCGGTATTCACCGACCCGGTGCATACTCCCCGGTGGATTGCCGAAAGGCTTTCCCAATCGGGGACCCCGGCATGCACCATCGCGGTGGGAGAAGACCTCGGAAGCCCGACCGAGCGGGTCCGTGAATTTACCCCGATCGAAGCCGCAAAAGAGACATTTTCCACGTTGAACCTCGTTTTGATCCGCCCTTTAAATTCTTCTCCCCTCCCCTTGCGGGAGGGGTTGGGGGAGGGGGCCGCGGGTGGGAATGCGGGACCGCGGCAGGTATTCGGCTTTTGGGAAAGCGAATTCGAACGCGAGGCCGGACTCATCACGAAGATGGAGATCAGGGCGGTTGCCCTCGCATTGCTGCGCCTCGGGCCGGGACAGATATTGTGGGACGTGGGGGCCGGTACGGGCTCGATTTCAATCGAGGCCGCGCGAATTGCCCCTATGCAACGTGTCTATGCGGTTGAGAAAAACGAATCGCGGTATGCAAAGCTGTTGGAAAATATAGGGAATTTTGGAGCATCCAGCGTCGAGGCCGTCCGTGGCGGCGCCCCGGAAGCCCTCGATCGGCTGCCCGGCCCGAACCGGGTGTTTATCGGCGGGAGCGGGAAGGCGCTTCGCGACATCCTCGATGTCGTTGCGAACCGTCTTCTTCCCGGCGGCGGGGTGGTTCAGACGATTGTTTTGATGGAAACACTCGAAAAGGTGAAAAACTTCTGGATCGACCGGGGCTTCGAAGTCTCGCTCACCCAGCTCCAGGTCAGCCGCTCCGCGCCCATCGGCAAGGACCTGCGCCTCGAAGCCCTGAACCCTGTCTTTATTGTATCCGCGTGGCAAAAGTAGGGCAAAAAACGTTCACCGCGGAGGGCGCAGAGAACGCCGAGGAAAAGAATGAGAAAAGAAAAAACTAAGAACTAAGACCGATGATTCGAGGTGCCTTTTCGATCAAATGCGGTTGACTTTTTTAGGTTTTCTCAATGTTTTTTCTCTGCGCCCTCTGCGCCCTCTGCGCCCTCCGCGGTGAATGCTTTAGCAGACCAGCCTCCCGAACGCCTTCTCGTAACGGGCGCAAAAGCTTGTCCAGTCGCACTTGTGTTCCTGGGTCCCGTACTGTTCGACTGAAAACGACGCTATGGTCACCCCCATCTGGCAGGCGATGTCCCAGGGCAGATTCAACGTGATCGCCTTGAGGACCCCTGCTCGAAAGGCGTCGCCGGCCCCGGTCGGGTCGACGACATTCTCGACGCGAATAGCCGGAATGAGCATTCTTTCCCCCTTGAGATCAAAGACCGCCCCCTGGGGCCCCATCGTGGTGATGACCACATCGACGGCGTTGTAGAGGTCCGAGATGTTCCAATGCGTCATCTGAAGGAAAAGTGAAAGCTCGTAATCGTTCGAGATGAAGCACAGGGCGCCCTCGACGGCCTCGCGAAGCTCGTCTCCCTTCCAGATGTTGAGGCTCTGGCCGGGATCGAAGAAGAAAGGCACTTTGGCCCGCCTCGCCTTGCATGCAAATTGCATCATATCCGTCTTGTTGCCCGGGCCGATGAATACCACGCTCGGGGAATAACCGTCGTCAAGGGAAGGCAGGTCGGCCTCGAAAGCCATCGCGCCGGGATTGAAGGCCGTTATCTGGTTGTCGTCCAGGTCGGTCGTGATGTAGGCCCCGGCGGTAAAAACTTCCGGAATGGGTTTGATCCACCGCGTCGGGAGCTGGAGGTCCCTGAGCCAGTCTTCATACCTGGAAAAGTCGCGGCCGCTGGTCGCCACGATATAGGGCTTTTCGCCCAAAACCGAGAGGCTGTAGGCAATGTTGCCGGCGGTGCCCCCGAATTTTTCGACCAGGGAATTGATGTTGAAGCAAACATTGAGCAGGTGAATCTTTTCCGGAAGGATGTGATCGGCAAAATGGCCCGGAAAATCCATGATACGGTCGTAAGCCAGAGAACCCGATACGAAGATGTTCATCTACTGTCTCCTGTCTGAGGATAGCTGGACACGCAAAATCTTATCCTCTATACTAAATATCGTAAACACGGGTAAAGTCTAAAAAAGGAAGAACAGCCATGGCGTTCGGGTATTGTAAAAAGATTTCTGTGACGGCGGGCCTTGCGGCGTTGCTGCTGGTGTCCTGGTCTGTTGCGGGCTGGTGCGGCCCGATGAAACTTATCATGACGGACGGGACATCGGTGGAAGTGCCCTATTACTGGGTGTCCGGCGGGGAATACCGGTTCGATATTCCCGGAGGGGTTGCCGGTATCCCGAGGGCCCAGGTGGCTTCCATCCAGGAGATCCTCGATGCGAGGGAATTCGACCCCGAAATGCTCATGCAGACCGCGGGCGAGTCCTCGACCGCCGACCAGCGCCAGTTGATCCAGGACCTGATAGCTTCGAAAAGCCCGGGCGCGAGATGCGACCTGATCGATCCCGAAGAGGGTCTCAAGCGCCTGAAAGAGGGCTCCTTCCAGGAAGCCTCGGCCGACGAGCCGAAGATCCAGGGTCGGAGATTCAACCTCGAAAAGATTCTTCCCGTTGTCTGTGACGAAGCGGGCGGCCCCACGCTGGTGATCCAGGAACTCCTGAGCAGCAATGCGGACATCAAAGGCCGCGAGTTCAGCCTCATCCTGTATGATTCCGAAGGAAACGTAATTTCGCGAACGACCTGCGAGGTCTATCCTCTCAAGCTCGACCAGGACGCCCAGAAAAAGCTCCAGGTAAAAGGGCAGGTCTACCTGGTGAGGGCGAGCATAAAGCCCGATCCGAAGATCAAGCGCTACGAGATCGCATCGGTGCAGAGATAAAGCATCGGGTACTGTGCGGATGCCAGGTGCAATACCGTTCAGTTGGAGCGCATCCGGCAGCCGAGACCGTGGGGCGGGCTTTCCAGGGCTGTTGTCCAAAGAAATCTGCAAGCTGCGTGACTATTGAGCGGGACGTGAGTCCCCCTCCCTGCGATGGGAGGGGTTAGGGGAGGGTGTTGAATTTTCAAGTACTTACGACCCCCTCCCCCAGCCCCTCCCGCCAAGGGAGGGGAGACCTCTGCCCTGTTTTGGCCACACCTGCCCGTCGTGGCACGGTCTCTTCCGCCACCTTA
>JBAQYM010000188.1:0-2947 GCA_049300095.1 Syntrophobacteraceae bacterium | reverse complement strand
CCCATGCGAATAGACTCAAATCGCAGGATCTCCTCCCCGCGGGCAATGCCCATGGCGGCGCAGATCAGACCGATCACGCCGCTGCGCGTCGGTTCCAGCGCTGTGTCGCGGTAATCAAAGCGGCTGCGATAACCCCATGACTGCATAGGGCCTTCGAGCCGCAAGAGCAATGTGTAGTGCCGTCTCATGGCTGCCCCCCTACCTCCAAAACGGTTTTAATGGCTTCGCTGACGTTCTTCTTGTCCGCATCCTTGAGCCCATTCAAACGGCCTTCCTGTTGAAGATGAAAACAAGCCGTGCTCTGAACACCCTGCGCTCCGTAAACAGTTTTCAGGGCATCCCAATGCCTGGTTAGCGCCGCGACAGACAGGCCGACAAGATCGTCGTCGTCCTTTTGGGGGCGCACGGGTTTGGCGAAGGCGTTGGCCAGAGAAATAGGCACCCCTCCTTGACGTCGGACGAACAAACCGAACGACGGGAGATTTTGGGCGGCAAAGGAGTTCTGCTTGCCGGTCGGAATGGCATAAACCATCGCTTCGAGAAATGCCTTGATGATCTTGTCTGCCTCGGTGTAATCCTCTTGCGAGAGGCTTTGAACCCATTGACCGTTTTTACGTTCGGTCTTTCGCGCCAGATTGCGGGCAAGCTGGTCACGGTCCACCAGCGCATAACGGTAATAGCAGGCGCTGTTGAAGCCGACGACGCCCATCATTCCTGCGCCGGTTTCTTCTTCCGGATTCAGATCGTCCACTGCGGTGAAGAAATCCATCTCCATATCCACCTTGTGCGTAGATATGGGATGGGAGACCTGGCAGGCACCATCGGTGTTGCGACCGGGCTGCTCGGCAAGCATACGGCCGAAGAGCGCTATGTCGGCAGAAATCCTTGCCTTCTCAATTGCATCCTGAATCTCCTTCACTGGTTTCAGCTTCGGTCTTTTGTCTTTTTGATTTCCACTCTTGTCCTGATCAACTTCCTCGTTATTTGATGCCCCACTGCTCTCTTCCAATTCAACGACCTCTGTATTAGCTGTTTCTTCCTTGGAGGCATTCTTAAGATTAAACTCCCGCAGCTTCTTCAGGAGGGTAGCAATCCCTTCGACAGTTTCTGAACTTTTCTTCCCCTTCTTCTCACTCTCGCTCGTCCGGTCCTCCCAGAGATCTTTCACGGCCTGCACGCCTGCATTCACTTCTTCCGGACCGATGAAGATGAGAACGCTTGTGTTCTCCGGTTTCTTCTTGTCAGAGCCAGCGTAATAAGCTTCCGTAAACATACGAATCCCATCCCTCCAGTCCTCCAGTTTAGACACCTTCTCCATAAATGCCTTGTCTTTCGCCAGTCTGTCGCCGATCAACTTCTGAATCTTCTTCGTTCGATCGCCAACACTCACCGTGCCCTCGGTTCGCCAGCGTTCTCGTGCGTTCCGCTTTGAACACTGACTGGAAATCCGGGCCCGGCGGAATCCGCCGAAGGTGGCGCTCTTGGGCTGGCCCGTGTCGTCGCGGTTGAGGTTTGATGGGGCGAAATTCTGAATCAAATGCGCTTCGATTTTGACACCGGAATTATTCATGGCTTTCTATCTCCTTTTTTTCTGAGGTTGTACTGGCTTGAGAGGTATCACCTCCACTGCTGTTATTGCTTTTGTAAAAATCACGCGCCCATTTCAACTGGACATGACCATCCGGATCGTCCCATTGAAGCAGGTCCTCCAGAAGGCGAAACCAGTCAAGTGGTTGCTCGTTGGCCTTTAGCAAACTGACAGCATGGCGCAGATGGCCGGCCAAGTCATCAGGGTGAGCATTGAGCAACGCCACAAAGCGAGCTTCCATGCTCTCCTTCTTCTTTTCCCCCGGCGGGAATGCCAGTGGCTTGAACGCCTTGCCCAGCGTATGGCCTTTCCGATGTTTCGGAAATGATCCAAACAGCGTCGCCGTCACATAATACCAGCGGTCGTTGTAACGCTGCTCCGGCAGATACGGCACAACATGCTTGTGTACGCGGGCCATTTGTCCCGGCTCCTTGCCCAGGCCGCTGCGCAGGTCGGCCAGCGCGCCCCGGTCTTCCTGCCCTTCCTTGGCAAGATTGAGCAGATAGCCAATAAAGATTTTTTGTCGGTCGTCCAGGCTCATTTCTTTTTGCCTCCTTTTCTGGTTGCTTTTGATTTCTTCTTGGAAGTTTTGGCCCTTGGTGGTAGCGGTTTCAGATCATTGTCGCTGAAATCGATTGGGACGCGGGCAACAGCACCGATTGCGCGGGTGGTCGTGCCGAGGGAGCGGATGCTCTCCACCAGCGCTCGTTTCGCTTCCTGCTTTATAGCGTCTCGCCAAGTCCGCGTCGCGGTCAGTTGATCGTCGGGTTTCCAATTATCCGCACTCCTGTCCCAATCGCTCGGCAGATTTTCCAGCAGATCGAAAAAATGCTTCTCCAGCCGTGCCCAATAGGCAGGGCGAGGGTCAAGATTGTCAGAAAGACCGAGGCAGGACGAGTTGTGGGCATCATCCGGGAAGCGTCCATCACCGGTTCGTATAATGCCGTTTCCTCTGAGTTCGAGCGCAGGAGCCAATACAAAATCGGCGATCATCTGTATTCGACCAACAGGCTCTGTACGAATAGTTTTTTTCGTTGTGGCACTCCAAAAGAGCCCCCGTGAAAGTTCACTCCCAACAGCTTCCGCCTCAGAGATAAGCATGGCGAGTCGTTCAGTCAGATCCACAGAGCCGAGAATACCAACCGGTACTGGTATGCGTTCGTGGCGCCAAAGGAGAGACTTCCCTTGTGCTGTTGCGAGGCCCACAACATTTGCCTGTGGCTGGGCCGCCCTAGGGAGCGTGCCATCCTGGAACAATCTTGCAATGTGGTTCAGACTGGCGGGTGGCTTCCGTGATGTAGAGGCAAGCGAAAACAGCGAGTGCGCGTCCCGCCAAGCGGCTTTATCTTTGCGAAGTTC
>JBAQYM010000187.1:0-2969 GCA_049300095.1 Syntrophobacteraceae bacterium | reverse complement strand
TACGACCCCCTCCCCCAGCCCCTCCCGCCAAGGGAGGGGAGACCTCCGCCCTGTTTTGGCCACACCTGTCGCAACTTTTGCGTTTGGGCAACAGCCCCTGGAGCATGGGAACGAGAATAAAAAAAGGTTCATCCGGCAAACGAGCACCTCCAACGTCACGTGGCGGGGGGGCCTATTTCACCGTAAAACTCACCTCCGGCGTTTCGACGGCATCTGCTTCGCCGCCGCGCCACAGCCTCGCCTTGACCAAGTGAGTCCCGCGAGAAAGCGGCCACAAAAATTTCGGCCCGCCGGTCTTTCCGGCAATCTCCCCGTCAAGGACCCACTCGACGCGGCATGCGCCGATGTCCTTTGGAAGCTTGAAGGCAAACGCCTGGGACTCGGCGGGAATGCGCGGATCGATCGCAATTTGCAGCCCCGCTACCGGCTGGACCAGGCGCACCCCCTCCGCTTCGCGCGGTGCGCCGAACGCGGCGGCCTTTGCCGGGGCCGCGTGATGGGAACAGATTTCAACGGGCGCATTCTCGGGGGCAAAGATTTCGCTCATTCGCGGGCAGTCCGGCCCGGCGACCAGTCCGCTCACGGCGCACACCACGACGGACTTGAGCCCTCCTCTCACCGGCGGCGGCCCGGGGTCGTCGTAGCGGTTCAATTCGGCGAAAACCGACCTCAGCACGAGCGCGGGGCCGGCGGCGCCGGTAATCCCCCTGGTGGGGCGGCGGTCAAGGTTTCCCATCCAGACGCCGACCGTGTGGCGCTCGGTGAAACCGACCGCCCAGC
Organism: Syntrophobacteraceae bacterium; assembly: GCA_049300095.1. GTDB lineage: Bacteria > Desulfobacterota > Syntrophobacteria > Syntrophobacterales > Syntrophobacteraceae > SbD1. The sequence goes on along the minus strand of JBAQYM010000187.1, from coordinate 2,189 downwards.
AGTCGCGGTGATCGGTCGATGTGCCCGTCTTGACCGCCGTGCGCACCGGGAAGCGCAGGAGATGCCCCTCGCCGAATTCCAGGCGGCGGGCCTGCGGGTCCGAGAGTATGTCCGCGACGAGCATGGCGGTCTTTTCGCTCATTATCACGCGCGGGCCTCCCGGCGGCTCGCGGTCGTCCGGCATCAGCCGCAGGGCCTGGAACCCGCCTCGCCTCGCGAGCACCGAATATGCCTGCACCAGCTCGAAAAGGCTCACCTCGCCGTCTCCGAGCGCGAGGCCCTGGCCGTAGAAATCGGCCGACTGCCTGAGGCCGCGCACACCGAGCAGGTGCAGCCATTCGAGAAAACGCGCCGTCCCCGTGAACTGGATGGCCCTGACAGCCGGGGTGTTCAGGGAATTTCCAAGGGCGTCACGAAGCCGCAGCGGCCCGTAATAGGTCCTGCTGTAGTTGTGGAAATTGTGGAGGCCGGACCGGACGGGCTGGACCAGCGGGGAATCGTCGATCAGCGTTGCCGGGGTCCATCCCATTTCCATTGCCAGGGCATAGAGAAAGGGCTTGAGGGTCGAACCGGGCTGCCTCGGCGTCGTCACGGCGTCCACCCAGCCGCCGGATTCGCCGCCCGAGGGGCACCCGCTCACCCAGGCCAGGACCTCGCCGCCCGCATTGTCCACGACCAGGACGGCCCCATTTTTAATGTCGCTGGTTGCGAGCGCCTCCAGCCGGCTGTCGAGAATACGGCGGACCTTTTCCTGGAGATTTCCGTCGAGGGTGCTGGGCAGCCTGCCCGCGGATCCCAGGACCTCCGGGGAGGCGGTCTTAAAGATGTGCTGTACGAAATGGCTCGCCTCGATGATCGGGTTCGAGCGGGCAAGCTCGAATTTTCCGGACAATGCGCCGGCGTGCTGGTCCCGTGTCAAATGTCCCCGCTCGAGCATGTGCCCGGCAAGCCTTGCGACCCCCTTTTCCAGCGCCTTGCGGGAGAGGCCCCCGGCCACCGTGTCGTATTTGTGGGAGCGACCCTCAACCGCGGCGTGATTGTGGGAGCGGCTTGCAGCCGCGATCTCGTATTTGTGGGAGCGACCCTCAGCCGCGGCGTGATTGTGGGAGCGGCTTGCAGCCGCGATGCCCCTGGGGCCCCCTCTCAGGTCAAACTTCGACGGCGCCCGCACCAGCACCACGAGGGCAAGGATTTCCCTCGCATTGAGGGTATCGAGGTCGCGGTCGAAATAGAACCGGGCGGCCTCGGCAACCCCCCGGCGCTGTTGAGCATAGGGGACCTGGTTGAGATAAAATTCGAGGATTTCATCTTTCGAAAAACGGCCCTCGAGCCGGGCCGCCTCGATCCCTTCGATCCAGCGCGACCAAACCGTTCGCGGCCTCGGGTGCAGCATGCGAACCACCTGCTCGGAGATTGTGCTCGCCCCGCGCACGGCGCGCAGCGCCCGGATATTTTGCGCCAGGGCATGCAGGCGCGCCGCCCAGTCCACACCGTTATGCCGGTGGAACCGCCTGTCCTCGGACTCGATAAACGCCAGGCGCAGCAGATCGGGGCATTCGTGCAGGGGCGTGCGGTCGGTGTTCCACCGGTTGACGTAGGTAACGGACAGGAGGCGTCCGTTGCGGTCCACCACGCGCGGCTTGCGGATTTCCGAGTCCCCGAGGTCGAGGGAGTCGGGCAACGGCCGCGGGTCCCGGAGAGTTTTCCACGCAAAGACCGCCGAAAAACTCGCCAGGACGCAGAGACAGGCAACCACAACCCTAATGCGAAGTCCGGTCAAACGCACCATGCTACCGCTATCACGTTAAACAAATGCAGGTTGGGTTAAGCGCAATACCGTTGGGTTAAGCGCAATACCGTTCACTTAGGGCAGCCAGGGACGCGAGGCAGGCGCTCCGGGGCTTTTGCCCAAACCACGGTTCCCTTCCCCCGCGCGGATTCAAACCAAATATATTCGAAATGGTCAGCCCTTACCTTTCCGGCAGTCCGGGCGGGGATCAACCCCGCCCCTACGATTTGAGCGGTCCGGGCGGGGATCAACCCCGCCCCTACGGCTTTCAAGGCAACCTGATACCACCGTTGACATGCAGGGGCGGGGTTGAGGGGCTGTTGCCCAAATATAAAAACTGCGACAGGTGTGGCCAAAACAGGGCGGAGGTCTCCCCTCCCCTGGCGGGAGGGGTTGGGGG
>JBAQYM010000186.1:0-5627 GCA_049300095.1 Syntrophobacteraceae bacterium | reverse complement strand
CGAAGGGCCATCCTCGAACGGCAGGCTGGAAAGCCCGCCCCACGTCGCACCCGCGTTAAGTGAACGGTATTTCCCGGTCGCCGTTTACTCGGTGTAGGCTCCCGGCATGATGAAAGGGCCGTACTTGCCCTTTAAACCCTGCAATCTGTCTATCGTGGACTTCCACACCCGGTAATACTCATCGGGACAGTCGGGCGCCGTTCGTTTATAGAAGCGGATCGCGCGGGAAATCTTCGCCGCCCAGGCATCGATGCGGAACTTGAAAAGCTCCTCGTAGAGCAAGATCGGGAAATCCTGCCCCAGGATTTCGGAAAACATCTCGCGAAGATCTTCGTAGATGGGAATGAAACCAAGAGGGGTCCGGAAGGCATCCAGTTCATTATGGATGCGCCGCTCGGCCCAGTGCAGCCAGACTTTCTTATCGAGCTTCCCGGTGAGAAATTTCCCCTTTGCATCCTTTAAAAAGTAGTTGACCGCATATATGCGGGGCACCTCTTTCAGGCCGTCGACGAACCGGATGTTATTTGTGATGTACTGCCCGATGGGGTAGCTGATAAAGTCCAGGTTGGCCATCGGCTGGGGCGCGAGCACGCCCTCCTGCCCGATGGTTGCCGAGGTGGTCTCGGACTCCAGCGTGCACGCCTTGACGATTATGCCGCTTCTCCAGTCGGGGGATTCCTCTATCGGCGCGCAAGTATCGCTGTCCCGCCCTCCGTAGATTATGCCCTTGACGAGCACCCCGTCGGGGTCGTTGTACGCCGGGTCGATATTTTCGAGGTACCCCAGCCTGAGCGTGTAGCGGGCGTTGCTGTGCGCGAAGGGGATCTCGTTTCCCGCCGCGTCCTCTTTTCCGTCATACCAGTCGCCGGAAAAATTCCTGCCCCTCCTTGGCGGGTCGACTCCCATGCCAAGCCAGTACGGCTCGTTGTCGGGACCCGTCAGAATGTTCGAAAAAATTATTTCCTGTCCGGGGGTCTCGAGGGTCTTGAAGATGAGCGGGTCATCCATGGCGTTTACATCCTTGATGATCCCGAATATTCCGTTTTCCACGTTGGCCGCGCGGAACTCGCCGTTGATCTTGCGAAAATAGGCGATATCGTCGCCCAGGATCTTCTCGCCCGGAAGCATCGCCGTCGAGGTCTTGCCGCAGGCCGAGGGGAAAGCCCCGCAGAATATCGTCGAGCGGCCTCGTTTTTCGTCCTGGACCGACATGACGAACATGTGCTCGCAGAGCCATCCTTCCATTCCGGAAAGTTTTATCGCGAGCCGCATGGCGTGTTTTTTGAGCCCCACGGAGTTGCCCGCGTACTGGTTGTTGGCGGAAAGCACGATAAAATCTTCGAGGTCCTGATAGATCCTGCGTTTATCGAGATCTATGGAATTGCCGTTTTCGTCGAGCCGTCCGGCGCTGTGAACGAAACGGAAGAATTTGTCCTTGTTTTCCATGTGGAGAAACTGTTCGTATCCCCTGCGGTACAGCAATTCCTCGGAATGGCAGACATAGAACGAATCGGAGATCTGCGCGCAACCAACCGAGAACGGGCTGTGGGTGGGGGCCTCGCAGCTCAGCTTGACCACGGCCTGCTTGCCCCTCATGATCCCCTTGAGGACGGCGCGGACTTCCGCCAGCCCTTCTTCGCGTTCCTTTGGCTGGAGGGCGGCCATTAGTTCGAGCATCTCTTTTCTGACAAGGTTCTTGGTCGCCCCGGGCGCCCTCCCCTGGTCGTCGTAGCCGTCGTAGTGGATGGTGTGGCCTGCTTTGGCAAGCTCTTTTTCCTCGTTGAACTCGAGGGCTTTTTTCCTTATGTATTCGGCGTCCTCGTCACTGTCGTCGCACATGTAGACCGAATCGGGCTCGCAAAGGTCGACGTATTCTCCGACAAATTCGAAGAGTTTCGTGTTATCGAGGGCGATGAGCTTACCGTAGCTCGCGGGTGACATTTTTTCTTTCAAGAGGGAAGCGTAGCGGTTTTTGTCAAAATCAGGCATTGTGGGTCCCTTCTAGGCTGAAATGGTGCGAAATACGCAAAACGAGTCTCCGGTTAGGGATAATTCGGAAAAAATAAGTGCGCGCAAGCGCGAACGCTCATCCATAAATGCTCAAAACAGCATCGAGAAGATTGGTGAAAACAGGTCCGCCGCCCGTCTCGATGTTTGCGGGGGCCTGCCCCCGGCTTTCCCGCCAGATGCGAACCCCTTTGCACCCGGCATTGTGGGCGGCGACGATATCCGTATCGTGATCTCCGATGAAAAACATTTCGCGGGGATTGACTTCAAAAAGCCGGCACGCTGCCTCGATCATTGCCGGAGAGGGTTTTCGGCACCCGCAGTTTTCGTCCGGGCGGTGGGGGCAGTAGAGGGCGGCGAGAATGCGTCCGCCCCTTTGCTCGACCTGGCGGACCATCTCGTCGTGCATCTCCCAGAAATCGTCCCAGGCGATCAGGCCGCGGTTTATACCGGACTGGTTGCTGACGATGACGACCGAAACACCCTTCCGGTTGAGCAGTTCGAGTGCTTCGAGGGCGTCGGGGTAGGTTCGGAACTCACGGATATTTTTCACGTAGTCCGGCCTGTTCTCGTTTATGACCCCGTCACGGTCCAGAAGAAGGAAACGGCGGCCCCCGGCCGGGGGAGAATCGAGCCAAATCAGCATTTTCTTGTAATCCGTGCGGCGTCGAGCCAAAATATGCTCAAACCGACCGAAAATGTGTATATTATTTTCAACGGTCAGATCGCCCGGGCAACCCAAGCAACTTGCCCGCTTTAGATGAAACTCAAATAATAACACAATAGGGCCATGCTGCAAGAAATTGATCTGGAAAAACTGCAAGATGAACTCGGCTACCGCTTTCGAGACCGGGAACTTCTTTTTCGCTCGCTGGTTCACCGCTCATATGCCTATGAGAACGCCGACGTCGCATCCGATAACGAGACCCTGGAATTTTTGGGCGACTCCGTCCTGGGGCTTGCAATCAGCCATATCCTGCTGGAGCGTTTCCCCGACTACGACGAAGGGGAGCTCTCACGTCTTCGCTCGTCCATCGTAAACGAACGGGAACTGGCCCATATAGCATCGAGCGTCAACCTGGGCGATTACCTGCTTCTGGGCAAAGGCGAGGAACTATCGGGGGGGCGGCAGAAACCATCGCTTCTCGCCAATGCGCTCGAAGCCCTGCTCGCGGCCGTCTATCTCGACGGGGGGCTGGATTCTGCCGTACGCCTGGTGAAGAAGATGTTCTACGACTACCTCGACAACCGGGAAGAGGAATACCTCCTCAAGGCCCTGGACAAGGACTACAAAACACAGCTCCAGGAGATCACCCAGGCCCGGCTCAAGCTCACCCCGTCCTATTTCCTGGAATCCGAGGCCGGCCCGGACCACAACAAGACTTTCCACATGAGGGTGGCCATCGGAAAGAGGGTGCTCGCCCACGGTTCGGGCAAGAGCAAGAAGGAGGCCCAGCAGGAAGCCGCGAGAATGGCAATGGAACAAATCGGCGACAACTCCGAACTGCTGGAAGAAGATGCCCCCTAAGAAGACTATCTACCCCGTCTTTCTGCCTCATGCCGGATGCCCTTTCCAGTGTGTTTACTGCAACCAGCGCGCGGTGGTTTCGAGCGGGCCCGGACGGCCCGACCCGGTGGCGCAGACCGAGGCTCGGCTCGCCGAGTATGCGCAACAGGTGGAAGCATCCGGCAGGCCCGGTGAGATTGCCTTCTACGGCGGGACATTTACCGCTCTGCCCGGCGGGGTGCTTCGAGCTGTGCTGGATTCGGCCGCATCCCTGGTGGAGCGGGGCATATTCACGGGAATCCGGTTTTCGACGCGCCCGGACTGCCTGGATGAGAAGGTTTGCGCGCTCTTGGCCCGATATCCGGTATCAACGGTTGAACTCGGGGTGCAGAGTCTTTCGGACCGGGTGCTGGAGGCGAGCGGGCGAGGCTACGCGGCTTCCGCGGTTTTCGATTCGGCGGCGCGGGTAAGAGGGCGGGGGTGGTCCCTCGGGATTCAACTGATGGCGGGTCTTCCCGAAGACAGCGCGGAGACTTTTCTGGAATCTGTGAGGCGGGCAATCGGGATCGGGCCGGATTTTCTCAGAATATACCCGACCCTTGTGCTTGAAGGCACCCGGCTTGCCATCCGGTTTCGAAGCGGGACATACCGGCCGCTGGAGCTTGATGAGGCAATCGAATGGGTGCTGCCCGCCTATGATATGCTGCTCTCGGCCGCGATTCCGGTCGTGCGGATGGGTCTCCACGCAGACCCGGCCCTCGATGAACCGGGGGTTGTGCTCGCCGGACCGCACCATCCGGCTTTCGGCTACCTTGTCCGGTGCCGGTGGTGGCGGGAGCGCGTTGAAAGAGAACTTGCCGGAAGACAGGGCGAGCGATTGCTGATCCGCGCCGCTCCCAACCTGGTTAGCGACGTCGTCGGACCGGGGAGGGCAAATATCCGCCATTGGGAATCCGCGGGGAAGCTGCGCGGGATCAAAGTTATTGGTGATGGCGGCCTGAGCGGGACGCAAATGGTCCTGGAATCGATACATTGAAAAAAATCTGCAACGGAGGGCTGTCCAGTGGCGGCGGAAGAAACGCGTTCGCAAAAATTTAAATCCGGATACGTCGCGATTGTCGGCGCCCCAAACGTCGGGAAATCCACCCTTTTAAACAAGTTATTGCGGCAGAAAATCTCGATTACCGCCCCAAAGCCGCAAACGACCAGGAACAGGATCGTTGGAATCCTGACCGCTCCCGGCTATCAAATGATACTGGTGGACACCCCCGGGATACACAAGGCGCAGGACGATTTCAACCGCTCGCTGGTGGACACGGCGCTGTCGACGCTAAACGAGGCCGACGCGGTCTGCTTCATGATCGAGCCGGAGGGGTCGGGGCGGCAGGTAAACGAATACATCGTCGAAAACCTGCGGGAAGTGCGCACCCCGGCAATCCTTGTCATCAACAAGGTGGACGCCGTGAAAAACAAGGCCGAGCTGCTCCCGCTGATCGAGTCGTACCGGCAACGGCTGGATTTCCGCGCGGTCGTCCCCATCTCCGCGCTCAGGGGCGACGGTGTCCCGGAATTAATGGACGAAATCCTTTCGCTGCTCCCCGATGGTCCGCAGTACTATCCCGATGAATTCGTGACCGACCAGCCGGAGCGCTTTTTCGTCGCGGAACTGATCCGCGAGAAGATTTTCCGCCTCGCGCACCAGGAAGTCCCATACGCCGTGGCGGTGCTGGTAGAAAAGTTCACCGAAATCCCCGAGCGTAACCGCATCGAAATAGACGCCACCATCCACGTCGAGCGCGATTCCCAGAAAGCGATCATAATAGGGAAGGGCGGCCAGATGCTGAAGGAAATCGGAAAACAGGCAAGGGGAGAGATCGAGGCCTTCCTGGGCTGCCACGTTTACCTGGGTCTCTTTGTGCGCGTCACGAAAAACTGGAGAAAAGACGCGCGCGCTCTCCAGGACTTCGGGTATCGGCAGCCACAATAGGGCGTTATCAGAGGTTGCACCAAGGAACCGCAACGTAATAACCTTTACATTTTGTGAGGGGTTGGCTGTACCGCACAGTTCCATTTCCCATGGAATTCGCCGTGCCGGTCAAGGCGCGGTCAGGAG
>JBAQYM010000185.1:0-2545 GCA_049300095.1 Syntrophobacteraceae bacterium | reverse complement strand
AGCCCGTGGACACGCCTATCGCTTCAGCTGTCTGTTCAAGCGACAAACCAAATTGCAGTGGTAAAATCACCGCTTGGGCCTGTCGCAACTCGTTGACCGTCTTCGCCTCGGGCAAACAGCCCATTGCCTTTTTCAGTATTTCGGCGCCACTTGGCTTTCTGCTCATTACCGCACCTCCTGAAGGGGTATGTGCGATAATTATTGCATATTTGAATTAGAATTGGAATTAGACCCGCCCGACGAGGGAGAAGCGGAGCCGTCAAGTGCATAGCGCCGAGTCGGTCTTTTGCGGGTCTTGGCCTGACAGGCGCTTGTTCCGGAGTGTCTGCCTTCGGAACGGAAAGACCGGAAGGGTGCAGCGGCAGGAAGTCCATGGCCCCGATTTTTCGGGCTTCGTTTTTTCTGTTGACAGAGCCGCACATCAGCGTACGCTGGTAGCGAATATGTCAGAACCTACGATCAGGCTAAGGTGGTGGACCGCATAACAAGGACGGACGATGGCAAAAGCAGAAAACGCAACGACTATCACTATTTATCTCGATGACGAGGTTCAACTGCGCCTAAAGACCATGGCGCAGCGCGTCAAAATCTCAAGGAACCGGTTGGCGTTAAACCTTTTAATCATCGGGCTTGAGGAAGCCGAATTCCTCGGGGCGTTTGTGAAACTGGCGCGTCTGGCAAGGACCCTCAAGAAAAATATCCGAAATAAGGTGTGGGGGACCGAGGCGACTCCAAAGATTGCCGAACTATGGGAAAAGCCCGAAAAAAGCAAGACAATGACCATTTACCTCAGTAACGACCTGCTGGACCGGCTGGATAAAGTGTGTGAGATCACCGGGATCACCCGGAACATGCAGATAGTCAATCTTTTGATAATTGGCCTGGAGGAGTCGGAGGCACTCTGGAAGATGGGGGTAATTCAAGTCACGCAGTTTGCAATGGAGCTAAGGCTGAAGATTCGGGAAAAAATATCGGGAGCAACCGAAGAGTAAGAAGTAAGGCCGGGAGCTAAACACCTACCTCCTACAGTAACTGAATAGCGACCCCGGCCTTTGGAAGTGCCCGATCCTGTGGGGACCGGAGCAACACTGTTATTTGTAGTCGGAGTTGGCTCCAAGGTCAAAGTGTTTGGCTGCGAGGGGGCCGGGGGGTGCGGTTTCCGCCTCCCCCTCGCAGCTATAGTAGGCGACTTAAATAAGTTGACACAGCCGCTTCAGTTTCAGCGGTTTCCATCGTTGATGGATTCGTAAAAACCCCAAAATTGGACGTTTGGCGACCTGTAAGTCATTGAAATTTCAAGGGGCAAAGTCTTCAAAAAAGGGTTTTTACGAATCCATCATCGTTGAGATCGTGAGAATACCGCCACCTCGAGGTGCGTCATGGTCTCATAGTACGTGTTGGTCGTTTCTTCGTAGCGCAGCATTCGCCAGAGCAGTTCCTGATAGTTGAGCTTGGGATGATAGGGCGGCAGGTAATGAATGCTCAGGTTGGAGTGATCGGAAAGGAACTGTTTCACTCGGGGTCCTTTATGCCAGGAAGCATTGTCCACCCAAAGATCAATGGCCAAGCCCTTGAAACGGGATACGATTTTGGTAAGCATTTTCAGGAATCCATCAGTGTTTCCACGCACCCACTTCATAACTCCATGGAAGCCATTGAGAGGGTCGACCCAACCAAAAAGATTGAGGCGCTTCTGGTGCTGGCTCTTGGTGGAGATGTGGGATTTCGTTCCCTTCTTTCCCCAGATTCTTCCGAGCTTCGGATGAAGAGAGAAGCCGGTTTCATCTTCAAAGAGCACCACCCGTTCCCCGTTGCTTTCTCGGGCGAGAAGGAGTTTTTTTTACCTCCTCATGAAATTCAGCTACCCCCTCGTCGGTGGCCTGAACGTATTGGTACATCGGGCGGCGCAGAGAATAACCCAGTTTTTTTATCATGCGTTGGGCGTGTCGCACCTGAACCTTTATGTAGTGGAATCTATTTAAATATTCGGCAACCACAACGCCGTCCCAACGATTCCGGGATAACCCGTAATCCTGAGGTGATTTGGACAGCGCTTCGTCGAGATCCTTCAGCACCTTTTCGTCAAATTGAGATGGTCTGCCGGAACGTGAATGATCCTCAATGGCTTCAAGGCCCTCCCGATTGGCTTTCTGAATCAACTTCACGGCACCCCATCGGCTCAATCCAAAGAGGTCGGCAATTTGAGTGGATTTCCAACCGGCCAACATCAGCAGAAAAGCAGCGATCCGGATACCGACCCATGCCCCCGGTATCTCCTCCGCCTTGCGCAGAAGAGCCACTCGGGTCAACTCTTGATTCGATAACGTCAGTGCTTTCATTGTCCCCCTCCCGTCAATGAGTTGGGAGACATGATGCGAGAAACAGTCACTTATGTCAACTTATTTAAGGCGTTTACTATAGTAGGGGGTTGTAGGGTGTTGCACGAAGCGGGGGGTGCCCAGAGAGAGATGTGCGAGGAGCGGGCGGCAATCCAGGAATATGACGGGGAGCTTTTCAGGGAGAACGCAGAAGATCAAGCAGCCCG
>JBAQYM010000184.1:0-7598 GCA_049300095.1 Syntrophobacteraceae bacterium | reverse complement strand
TTCTGAGCGTGCCCCCTCCCCCGGGCCCCAATGCTGTTGCCTTAATGAAGCGCTTGAGCATATTGTCATTTCGACCGGAGGGAGAAATCTTTCCGTGGTGCGGAACAAACAAGATTTCTCCCTCCGGTCGAAATGACAAAACGGGGTACTTTAACGCTTAAAGCGACAGCATTGCACCCGGCCCCCCCCAACCCCGCGCGGCAGATCGCCCCAACGCCCCGCGGCGTCCTTTGCGGGGAACACAGCATAGGGACACAGCACATTCTTGACACCATGTGGAGAAGGGGGTATATGTTCCGAGCACCGGGGATGTAGCTCAGTTGGGAGAGCGCAGGCTTCGCAAGTCTGAGGTCGAGGGTTCGAATCCCTTCATCTCCAATTCAATAATATCAAGTACGTAAATGAGTTTGTAAGTCCCGCCAAATGGTCAATATTGGTCAACAATGTTGACTGATAATATTTCACAAAGACAAACCTCGCTCCGAAATGGACGGGGGTTTGTCGCTTTTACCGCCCCGCAAGCCCTGCTACAATGGAATCTTTCCGAGTTTCGAGCGTGCCTGACTTGACGCAAGACCGCGTCCATGCAAAGCAAAACAATCAACACCATTGCACAACATAACACTAAGTGTTATAGTGTTGCATGGGAATTGAGGGGTCCCGGGTGCGGATATTCAAAACAAAGTGGTTTGCCCGCTTTGCACGGAAAGAGGATATCAGCGACAAGAAACTGTCGGAGGCCGTACGGGCAGTGGAAAAAGGCCTGCACGACGGCGACTTGGGTGGAAACCTCATCAAAAAACGGGTGCCGCGCTCAGGCCGGGGAAAAAGGGGCGGCTATCGAACGATTATCGTCTACCGCGCAGGAAGCGGGGCGGTGTTCGTGTACGGGTTTTCCAAAAGCGCCAAGGCCGGCCTTAGCGCCGTGGAGCTGGCTGCCTATCAAAAGTTGGCGCAGCTCTACCTGAGCTTCACCGATGCGGACATGACCAAAGCACTGAACGCGGGTGAGTTGGAGGAGGTAAACCACAATGGCGAAGAAATATCGAAGTGAAGCGTTGGAAGCCCTGCACGAAACGGCGACCGGGCTGCATCGCCTTGGACTGATAGACATAAAGACGATGCGCGATTTCGACGCGTCATGCCTGACGACAGTGGAAAACCTCTCCGCGCGGGAAATCGCGGCCCTGAGAAAGAAGGCCGGCGTTAGCCAAGCCGTGTTTGCAAGCTATCTGAATGTGACGGTCGGCCTGGTGAGCCAATGGGAAAGAGGCGAGAAACAGCCGCGCGGACCCTCGCTCAAGCTGCTGGCCCTGGTGCAAAAGAAGGGCCTGGACGCCATTGCTTGAAAAACCAGTCACCGGGATCAGCCGTGTACAAGGGTGGCAAATCCTCACTTGCCCGCCCAATATCATTCGGTGGATGAAAAACTGTGGGCACGATGATTCCGTGCGCACCCTATTTGGCTTGATCCCTCCTGTCCTTCGGACCCAGGCAAAAAAAGACTTGCCTGGGCCACCCGCCCATCCGCACCCCACGAGCCACAGACGGCTTGGGTTCGGCCGTCTTGTCAAGAATGGCCCTTCTCCTCAACCAGTTTGATTTCCAATCGACAGCCAACAGCGTGGGCATATTTTTTGAGGCTGGACAGAGAAGGGGCATGTTTACCAGCCGACTCAAGACGGGAAACCGCGCTTTTGGTTGTGCCCATCGACTCCGCCACCGCTTCCTGCGTGAGACCGGACTTGATGCGAGCCCAAATCATCTCCTTGGCGAGGGCATACTCATCTCCCAATTCATCGTATTTCTCCTTGAATCCCTTCCGTTTCAGGGCCTTTGCGAGAAAGGCTTCATGGTCATGGGAAACCGGCTCATATTTCAGTTCGGCATCAGCCATTTTTTATCTCCTTCATTCTTTTCCGGGCAATTTCCAGATCTTTCTTGCGCGTACCTTGCGTCTTTTTTATAAACGCATGAAGCACCACGATCCTCTGACCGTCCGAGAAGCAGTAAAGTGCCCGCCCGATACCTTCACTGCCATGCGGCCTCAGTTCATATAGACCCTTTCCCATAGCACGCGAGTGCGGCATACGCAGATCCGGCCCAAACTCCATTGCAAGTTCAAGTATCCTGGCGTAGTCGGCCAGTATGTCATCAGGCCAGGACTCGATCTCCTCTTTGACCTTGGCGTGGAAATAGTCAATTGAATAGCTCATGGAAGATAAGTTAGCATATATGCAAACTTCCGTCAACTATCTACGTTGTCTCCGCAGGCAAGCTCTAAATCAAGCGTGGCAGCTCGTTCAACTCCTGGGCCTACCCTTTTGGTGCAACTTTGGTGCAGGTTCAAGACGACCCATACCCGTCTATGTTTGCGGGTGGTGTCGGAGGTTCAAATCCTCTCCCGCCTAGACTTGCTGAGTTCCATTTCAGTTCCAGAGCCTTATTAATTGGCTCCGGGCTTGTGGTCTCGCGGGTTCAACTCCCGCCGATCTCAAGTTGGCGCCTTTATGCGCTCATCGTAAGCTTTTTATCAATTCCCATGCCTGCTTTCCAGGCATCCTACTTTCCCAGAAGACCCAACCATTGACCGGATTACCTGTGATAGATACGGCTGCCGCGGAAGGGGATGAAAATCTCTCCCCGTTCAGGACTAGGGCACCATCTTGGACAACTGCTTTGTAGGTTTGGCCTTTGTGCGTCGCCCGAAATTCAGTACCCTGAGGAAAAGTGACCCCTTTACTGGTCCATGGCCTTCCACCCGCCCTGTTCTCCGGGTTTGCGCCAGAAGTTTGTTGTTTTGGTAATCCCAACGCCTCTCGCAGAACATCATTTGGCGTGACATGCTCTGACGAGCGTCGAGCGGTAATTTCCTTGTACACCTCAAAATCAATTTCTACTGTGTGCATGCCTGCCTCCTCTTTATGAGAGTAATATTAGGAGAGATAGGAGGAATAGTAGTTAGTAGGATGGGCTTTGTCAACGGCAAAATTCCGACGAGGTGATTTTGTTACTGCGTTGCTTTATTATGGGTAGATGTGCTGCGGGGTTTGGCTCCCCGTGACGCTGGCCGGTGTCCCTCTGTTGTCCCGATGCCTGTAAATCCTTGATGGGCCTAGGTGGCGAAGGATTCGAATCCCTTCATCTCCATTGATTTTTCGGCTAACCGCGTAGCAAAGCCCTTCATCCTGTCCGCATCCTGCCCGCATCCTGCCCGCATCACGCTCTATGCCGATAGCCGCACGCCCGCTCCGGCGATCAAGATATCACTCGGTGTCCTTTGCAATAACACAATCCAGGCCATGCTTGACGGTGGGAATTATTTTGATGACGCGACGGAATCGGGGTTTATGAATGCAACCCGAGATTAGGGGCGGATGAGGAAGGCGGCCTTACCACGCTTTTTAGGGGCAAGGTGACAATGAAAGTCGAGCCCTCTCCCGGCGTGCTCTTTGCCGTGATGGCCCCGCCGTGGCGCTCGACGATTTTGCGGCAGATGGCCAGGCCCATGCCGGTCCCTTCGTATTTGCCCTTTCCGTGCAGGCGCTGGAACGGGGCGAAAATACGGTCCAGGTATTTCTCATCGAAGCCGATGCCGTTGTCCTCGACAATAATCCGGCAGGTTTTCCCGTCATGGCCGGCGCTGCCGGACACTCTCACCCTTGGCTTCTCATCGTCTTTGCGATACCTCAAGGCGTTGCTGATAAGGTTTTGCAGCAACTGCCTCATCTGCGTCGGGTCGGCCTCGATTACGGGCAAATCCGAAATTTCCACTCGCGCGGCGTCTTTCATAAGGCGATGCTCGAATACCTGGACCACTTCCTCGGCTACGGACTTGAGATCGATTTTGCGATACGGCTCGGTCCTGGTGGTGACCCGCGAGTAGTTCAGAAGATCGCGGATCAGTTGCTGCATCCTGTTCGCCGCGCCTTCCATCCTGTTCAGATAATCCGTTTCCGTTTCATCGAGCTTATTCAGGCACTTCTTTTTCAGCCGGTCCCCAAAGGCCTGAATTTTCCTGAGCGGTTCCTGAAGATCGTGTGAGGCGACGTGGGCAAACTCCGAGAGCTCCTGGTTCATCAGCTCGAGTTGCGCCATATAAGCCTTTGCGTCTCCCTCCGCCCGTCTGCGCTCCATGATTTCGCCTTCAAGAAGCCGGTTGGACCTCTCGAGGTCCTCCGTTCGTTCCCGAACTCGAACCTCCAACTCCTCTTTTGCCTTCCGGAGCGCTTCCTCCGCCCGTTTGCGCTCGGTGACGTCCCGTCCGTAAACGTTGAGGTATCCCGGATCGCCCGCAATGGGCGCAAAGAAAAGCGAATACACCGCATCGCCGCAAAGGGATTCCACTTCCCGCACGCGGCCGGCGTCGAAAGATTCAAGCGCATGTCGGCGCCACTCGTCGGGGAGTTCCCGTCCCGGTTCCCATCCCCAAGTCCCCAGAAGATTCGAGCCGCTCTTATTCGCATACAGGAGACCGCAGTCCCTGGATATTCGAAGCACGGGGTTTGGATTTTCATCCGGAAATCGTGCAAGAACCTCTATTTTCTCCATAAGCCGTTTGCGCTCGGTGATGTCCTGAACCGTTCCAAAGCCCCCGCACAGCGCGCCCTGCCCGTCGAATTCCAATTCAGCCCGCTCATGGACCCACTTCACGGTATCGCCCACCAGGATTCGGTGCTGGATGTCATAACGTTCGCCGCCAAGGGCGGCCCGCCACGACCGGTCCACTTCCTCCCTGTCTTCCGGGTGGATGGTGTCGACAAACGACTCATACGTCATGGGCGTTCCCGCGGGCACGCCGAATATCCGGTAGGTTTCCCCGGACCAGTGCAATTCGTTGCGCCGGACGTCCAGCCTCCAGCTTCCCGCATGCGCGACCGCCTGAGCGCGGTTGAGGTCTTCCTCACTCTTCCTCAGGGCCTCGCGCACCCGCCGCTTGTCGGTGACATCATGGAAAACGAGCACCACGCCGGAAATCTTTCCGGTGTTGTCCCTTATGGGAGCGGCGCTGTCTTCGATCGGAATTTCACGCCCTTCCCGCGTGACCAGGGCGGTATGGTTGGCCAGGGCGACGACGCGCCCCTCGCCCAGCACGCGGGCAACGATATCCTCGCCCGGTTTGCGGGACTTCTCGTCGATGATGCGGAAGACGCTTTGAACGGGCCGGCCCAGGGCCTCATTGCTTGCCCAGCCAGTGAGGGCCGATGCCACGGGGTTCAGGAAGGTGATCCCACCTTCGGTATCGGCGGCAATAACGGCGTCGCCTATGCTGTCGAGGGTTACCCGCAGCCATTCGCGCTGCTCGCGCAGACTCGTCTCGCGCGACCGCAGCTCGTCGGCCATCGTATTGAACGAATCTGCCAGGTCCATGATTTCCGAGGGACCGGCGGCAACCACGGGACTTGCGGTCTCTCCCTTTCCGAGCGCCAGCGCATGGCTCCTCAACTGCAGCACCGAGGCGGACACTTTGCCGGAAAAGACAAGCGCGATGCCAAACACCACGACGGTGATGACCACAAGCATTATACTCTGGGGCAGAAGCGACGCCCTGGCCGGCGCCATCGCGATCTCTTCCGTGCGTCCGGCGCTGGCGGCCCAGCCGATGGAGGCAATTGGAGTGAACGCAACCAGTCGGTTCTTCCCCTCGAAGGGGGCATAGACCGATGCGGCGATCTCGTTCCCTTTGAGCGCCTCCCCGTATTGGGGATATTGTCCAAGCCACCGGCGCTCTTCCCATGTCGCCTTGATCGCGGGGTAGCGGTACACCATCATGCCCTTGCTATCCACAAGAGCGTGCCCGCCTCCCCGAGACCGTTCGATTCCCATAACTTCATCCAGCCCGTCCGGTAAAATGCCCGCGACAACCGCCCCCAGCAGATTGCCGCTCTCATCTCGAATCCCTCTGCTTATCGTAAAGCTCGGCTGCCCCGTTGTCCTTGAGAGTATGAGGTCACTCACGACCCAGTCTTTCCCGGCGACAATCTCCCAAAAATATTCTCTGTCGGATACATCCATTCCGATAAACTCGGCGCCGGTGGCCGCGACGACCACTCCCGAGGGGTTTGCCCAGAAGTACTGCCAAACGCCGAGAGACCCCTTTTGGGCCCCAACAAGAATGCGCTCCTGGTGCTGCTTGGGCAAAGGATGTGGAGCAGTAAACGCAAGTCCTATCACCAATTCATCACTGAGGACGTCCCTGACGAACCCATCAAATGCCTTGGCCACGGCCCGAGCGATCTCAAGGTTGGCCCGGAGTTCTTCGGCACGGCGCGTTTCAAACCGCTCATGGTAAAGGTAGGCTTGAATCAGAACGGCTGGGACGAGCATAAGGAGGAGAATGAGAACGAGCCTGCCCTGAAGACTCCTGAAAAATCCTTCGGAGGGTTTCGAGTTGAGAGTCGAGGGCATCCCGTGATTATCCATTTTGTTCCCCGGCAAATATGATGTTAAGGTGGTCGGCGACTATACAGGTCTTTTGCAGCGGCGCCAAACCCATAGCCGGCTACGGGTCTGAATTTTTTGAACACAAGAGTGACGGATACCCGCTTTTAACACATCACCCAAGCACAATCACGGACTTTTGTTTCGGGAGGGAAAAGGAGGGGGACGGTTCAAAAGCTTCGGCCCTTACCGGTTGCGGCGGGTCAAAAATGGAGTTGCACTTCGGGATTTCCCCCAAAAGGCCGGGAGAAAATACACCGTTTAGTACATCCGGATACTGTCTATTGCGTATTTACGCCGGCCTCCTCCTTGTGTAGATGAGAGACACAGAGGAGGCTCACGACCCGGGACCTCGCGGAACGAGCCCCCGATCCTCCCCATTCCGCAAACGCGCGTTCGGCTCTAAGGGGGCGACAAGATGTGTTTGGTGCTAATTGTTGAAGATAACGTAACTTTTCGCCACTCCCTCATGGACGTGCTGAGAACTCAATTTCCATCAATGGGGATCGAAGAGGCGTCCGACAGCGAAGAGGCCCTCCTCAAGCTCCGCGTCCTCGAGCCCGACCTCATCTTCATGGATATCAAGCTGCCCGGCAGAAACGGTCTGGAACTCACCAGGACCATCAAGAGCACCAATTCCGCAATCGAGATAATAATCCTGACGAGCTACGACATTCCGGAATACCGTGAAGCAGCCATACGCAGCGGAGCGAGCCATTTTTTGACGAAAGGAAATGCCAGCGGCGATGATATCGCTCACGTGGTCGTATCCACCCTGGCGTCACGGGGCAAGAGATGCGAGACCCCGAATCCGGCCTGTCGAGGATGTGTAACGGGGCATCCAGGCTAAAAACCGGGAGATGAAAAGACTCGATGCGGCATTTCGAGAACGGCGGGAACAAGGCGCCCTCACCCGCAATCCTGTTGCTTTAAGCGTTTATGTACTCCGTTTTGTCATTTCGACCGGAGGGAGAAATCTTGTTTGGTCCGCACCACGGAAAGATTTCTCCCTCCGGTCGAAATGACGATCTGCTCAAGCGATTCGTTAAGGCAACAGCATTGCCCCCGCCCGGAATGGATTTTTGGTCCCCTGCCGTGGAACTGGTTTTGGAAAGGTGATTTTGTGGCGAAGAAGATAGGAGAACTGCTGGTCCAGG
>JBAQYM010000183.1:0-8309 GCA_049300095.1 Syntrophobacteraceae bacterium | reverse complement strand
AGAACAACACGGCGGGAAATCTTGCCGCCATCATCGTCGAGACCGCGCAGGGCACGGCCGGAAACATCTTTCCGCCTCCCGAGTTCCTGCACGGGCTGGTCGAGATCGCCCATGAAAGAGGCGCGCTGCTTATCGCCGATGAAATGATCACGGGCTTCGGGCGCACCGGAAAAATGTTCGGATCGAACCAAACGGGCATCCGCCCCGACATCATGACCATAGGCAAGGGCATGGGAAGCGGCTTTCCGGTTTCAGGCCTAGTTTCAACGGATGAGTTTACCGCGAGCAGGCCCTTTTCCAAACCGAGTTCCTCATCGAGCAGCTACGGGGGCAATCCCCTGGCGAGCACCGCGGCCCTGGCAACCATTGAGACCATCATCGACGAGCGCCTCGTCGACAACAGCCGCGAGATGGGCGAATACCTCCTTCGCGGGTTGCGCGCGCTCGAGGACAAATACGATTTCATCGGCAACGTTGGCGGTTGCGGCCTCATGATCGGCGTCGAACTGGTCAAGGACCGGAAAACCAAAGAGCCTCTGGATAGGGCGGTAACGCGGCAAATGTTTCTCGAAACGCTTAAGCGAGGCCTGGTCTGCATGAACTACAAGGCGAACTTCCGCATCAACCCTCCCCTGGTCCTTACCCGCGAGGAGGCCGATGAGGGCCTTGCCATTCTCGATGAAGTCTTCGCCCATGTGGTGAAGCACATTCCGTACAAGTAGGATGGCAAAGATGTCCCAAAACCCATCCGGCAACGGAACTATCCTGCGCGGCGCGATCATCGGCTTTGGAAACGCGGCCGTTAACGCTCACCTGGGCGGGTGGCGCAAAAGCGACCGCTTCAGGATAGACGCGGTGGTCGAGACCCAGCCCGAAAGAGCGGCCCTGGCGAGAGAGCTTCTTCCCGCGGCCCGGGTCCACGCGAGCATCGAGGACCTGCTTGCGCTCGAGAGCCTTGACTTTGTCGATATCTGCACTCCGCCCCGCTACCACGACGAGCTTGTCCTAAAGGCCTGCCGGGCGGGGCTGCATGTGTTTTGCGAAAAGCCCATAGCGATTTCCCCGGACGGCCTGGCGCAAATCCATGATGCGGCCCGAAAATCCGAGCGTGTCGTCTTTACGGTAAACAACTGGAAATATGCGCCCATCTGGGTCAAAACGGCCGAGTTGATCCGGGAAGGCAGGATCGGCGCCGTCCGCTCCGTCTCGATGGATGTGTTTCGCCGCCCCGGCTCGGGCGGGGGACTATCCGACTGGAGAAGGTGCCCCGAGCAGGCGGGCGGAGGAATCCTTATCGATCACGGCTGGCACAATCTCTATTTGATCCTTTCCTTGATTGGGGAAGATCCTCTCTCGATTTCCGCCCGCATGCAATGCGCCCCCGGAAACGAGAGCTTTCTTGAGGAAGTCGTTGACCTGGAGTTGGGGTTTCGCAAGGCCGAAGTGCGCCTCCACCTCACATGGCGCGCCGATAGGCGCGGAAATTCCGGGATTATAGTTGGAGAGAAGGGGACTCTCCACATGAATGACGACCACCTCATACTCGATTGCGGCGACGCCCCTTCCCTTTGTTTTAATTTCGATGAGACCCTGTCGGCGGGGTCCCACCATCCCGAATGGATGGACCCCGTCGTGGATCATTTCGGCCGTGAAATAGAGGACCCCGAACACCGTGGATCGAACCTGGCCGAGGCCATGCGCTGCGCAAAGCTCATACGGCTGGCCTACCGCTCCTACCGGGAAGCCTGCTGTCCCATGCCCGTCGGGGACCTCCCATGAATCACCCGACGCCCTCCGTCAATGCCGGGCAAGAAAAAACAGGATTGGAAACCGGACAAACAGCACATCCGCCCCGCTCGTCGAGGGACAAGCCGGTAAGGCAGGCGGTGCTAAATGCCTGTGCAAGCGGGGCGTGGGATAAGGCGGGCGGCATGCCGCTCGTTGCGAGATCGCTCTATTGGGTGAGAAAGCTCGGGATCGAAGAGGTCATCATTCTCTCAAGCGCGGGCGGCGCCGCGGAAAAGCTCGATAAATGGCGGGGCAAGATCGGGTTGCGTGAAGCCATCGTCCCACATCCGGCGACTCCCGAGGCCATTCCGAAAGCCGTTCTTTCGCTGCCGGGCCTCGATGAGTGGGTCCTGTATATTGACTGCATCCACCTGGTGGACCCCCGGCTCATCCAGTCTCTCGCGGATGCCCGAGGGTCGACGCTGGCGCGCCTCGGCCGCGATGACGGGCAGAATGATATCATTCGCGCGGGCCTGCTCAACAGGGAAGACATTGGATGCTGGGCGGAAAAAGGCGCGCCGGGGCTGACCCAGTCCGCAAGACTCCTGTATCCGGAGGACATCGATCCTTTCTCGCCCGAGATCAGGGGGCCCCTGCGGCCATACTTCATGGAAGTCCGCACCGCGTCCGACGCGAAAGAAGCCACGCGCCTCCTGGTATGCTCTCAACAAAAGCACGTCATGGACCTTCCCGCGGAATTCATCGATCCGCCTTTCGAAAACGCGCTGACCATCCGGCTTTGCGACACCCCCGTCACTCCGAACATGGTGACCGCCGTCGGGGTATGCGTCGCCGCGCTCGTTGCCTGGCTCTTCTGGAACGGACATTTTGTCGCGGGGGCTTTCCTGACGTTTGCGGTTGAAATCCTGGACGGTGTTGACGGAAAATTGGCGCGCACGAAACTGCATTACAGCAAACTCGGCCATCATGAGGACGTCATCGACTATTTCTGCGAAACCAGTTGGTATGTCTCGCTGGGGGTGGGTTTGAGCGCGACCGCGGGTGGGGGGCTTGCGGCATTTTTCGCCGCTTTGCTCGTCGTATCCGATACGGTGGACAATGTCCTCTACACATTCGCCGGAAAGTGGCACGGCAAAAGCATCGACCTGTTCAGTCCCTTCGATGCCGCATTCAGGCGCATAGCCGGGCGCCGCAATATCTACAATTTCATGTTCATCGCAGGGTTCTCGCTGGGGTTTGCCAACCAGACCTTCGCCGCGGTGGCCGTTTGGGCATTTATCACCGCGAGCATTCACTGGGTGCGGCTCTTCCAGTTTGGAAGGCTTAAGGAAAGACTCTCTTGAGAAAGGACCGCACGCGCGCGACCGGATGAAGAAATTCCACACGGCGAGCATCATCCTCGGCATTGCCTTTCTCATATACCTCGTCTGGCAAATAGGCCCCAGGGAACTCCTCGGCGAATTCCGGACGATCGGCTGGGGGTTGGTCCCCCTGGTCCTCATCGAGGGGGTCGCGGATATTTTTCACGCGCTCGGCTGGCGCCACTGCCTTTCGGGACCTCACAGGAAGCTTTCCTTCTTCCGCATATTCCGGATCCGGATGTCGGGCGTTTCCATCAATTATCTCACACCCACCGCCACCCTGGGCGGGGAAGTGACGAAAGGGACCCTGCTTTCATCCGACCACAAGAGCGCCGGGGCGGTTACCGGGGTGGTAATCGGGAAGCTGGCCTACGTTCTGGGGCAGCTCATCTTCGTGGCGGTGGGTTCCATCCTTACGCTCTGGAAGGTCGAACTGCCGCCCGGGGTCTGGCCCGCGATGCTCTTCGGCAGCGCCCTTCTCGCCGTGGGGATTTTCTCTTTCCTGCTGGTTCAAAAATACGGCAAACTCGGCGCCCTGGTCCGCTGGCTGGTATCACACAAGATCGGCGGCAAACCGCTCGAACGCGCGGCCTCGCATATCAACGAAATAGACGAGGAACTCAAACGGTTCTACAGCACGCATCCCAAAGACCTGCCCCTCGCCGTGGCGTGGCACATTTTGGGGATGGGGTGCGGCATCGTTCAATCCTGGTACTTCCTCTACCTGCTCTCGGACCACCCGTCCCTGCTCGTGGCCGCGAGCATCTGGTTTCTCGGGAGCTGGTTTGATCTGTTGAGTTTTGCCGTCCCGATGAGCATCGGAGTGCAGGAAGCCACGCGGGTCCTGGCCTTCAACGCTATCGGCTACGGCTCTCTCATGGGTCTGACTTACGGGGTGACGCTCCGGATCGAGCAGATCTTCTGGGCGGGATTCGGCCTGTTGTGCTATGCGACCCTGATGTCGGAAAGTCGGAAGGCGGAGGCGGACATGGAAGTCGTGGAAAGCTCCCGGACTTGATCTTATCCGATCCTGAAGCGCATGCCTCGGGGAATGGTCGGGATATATCCTTACTTCCTCCTCATTTCATTCTCGCGGGATTAAAGTGCGGCTGGAAGACGGACAGATCGGGTGGCTGCGGGAGGTCCTGTCAGACGAGTGACTGCAAAGGCGTGAAAAAGGTAAATTTAGCTGTTATACGGGCAGGGTTGAGATGTCCTTCCGGAGCCGCCACCCACTCAGGGTATCGGTATCTCCAAATCGCGGCAGATTTTCCGGACAAGATCTTCATCGATCTCCCGATGGCGCGGTACCGTGGATACTTTCTTCATCTCAGGATTCACATACACCGTGTGTTTACTGCCTTCGCGCAATAGCCTGCAGCCATGAACCTCGACGTGCCGAACCAAGTCTCGCCGTTTCATGCGGCACAGACAAGTATTGGTTCGCGGATCACTTCTCGCCCTTTTAGAGACTCTTCGGAGAGTGACCTGTTGGCTTCCAGCACCAACCGGACAGCTTCAAGCAGGTTCTCGCGGGCTTCCTCGAGCGTGGCGCCCTGGGTGTTTGCACCCGGTAATTCCTCCACAAATCCAATGTAACCCTCCGGGACCTTCTGAAACACAGCCGTGAGCTTTACTTCCATGGTATTTCTCCTGCTCTTTCATGAGAAACAAATAAGCTTGAAAAAGGTTATCATAAAAACAACACTCTTGTCAAAGAAGCCCAGTACCGTACATGGAGTTTGTTCCCCGAAATGCAATCATTGCTCTTACCAATCCATAATAACAAAAAGTGAAGCGCCCGAAACACGAGAGAACATGCTCATTCTGCTATCGGCACTGAGTATTCGGTTCCCTATACAGATCGTGAGTAAACCACACCGCCGGCATTAGCCTAAATAGTCCGAGAAGTCCTGACTTTATTTCCCGCCCCGATCGCAAAGGCTAAGGTCTTTGCATATTGCCGGATGCGGGGCCTGGTCTGCCGATGAGCGCCGGCGCTTTTCATGAAAGCTCATGGCCCACAGGCCGATTGCGAACAGATAGGAGCCTGCCGAGGCCCCGATGAGAAACCAGTCCAGCTTGCCGAATAGAGCGAGGACCGCGATGAGGTAGGCAAAGTCGCGATTGCTCAAAAAGGCCATGAGCCGGATCAGCCTCGGGGACCTTTCCAGCTCTTCGGGGCTAAGCCTTAGAATACATTGATAAACGGCGATCAGCGATAGAATGAACCCGCCCAGCAGAAACCAGAGGGCCAGGACATAGGCGTCGTTTCCCGTATCGTGATAGAGCCCGAAGGCCACTCCGACAAATATTGCCCCATGAACGATGTTATCGGTCACGATATCGAGGTAATGACCGAAAGCGCTCTCCTGTAGTTTCAGGCGTGCAATCTCGCCGTCCACTCCATCCACGATGATGCAGAACACAAAGAGAATGGCCCCCGCCAGGTGCGCCCAATAGCCCGGCAGTGAAAGCAAAAACGCGGCAAACAGCCCCATGGACATGCCCACAAGGGTGACCTGATTGGGCGTTATGGCCGTGTGCGCAAGCCTCCGGCTCATCATCTGGGAAAGGCGGCGATCGAAATGGCGGGCCATGAACCCATCATCCGCCCTGGTGTGAGCGGACAACGCGCCCACCAGCCTGCCCTCGGCGGCCCGCGAGCTTTGGGCGGTCCCATCGAGGCTGTAGGGAAGGCCGTCGATGCTCGGGACCCGCGCCACGGCTTCGGGAAATTGAAGCTCCTCATCGGCGCGGAGCCACAGCGCGCGAATGACGGCCGCAAGATGGGATGGGGGAGCAACATATGCGCCGTCGCCGATCCGGTCTCCCTGACCGCTCATAATGGCGGCTTCCTTTCCGTCTCCCGCCCGCAGCAATATCCCGAGGGACCGGCTGTCGACCGCGTGATTCGCCCTCAGCACCGCCACCCGTCCGTCAACCGGAAGATCGAGACGATCCGCCGCCGATACGGCTGCGTCGGGTCCGTCGGCCGGTTGAAAAAAACGCGGGGGGATGAGGCCGGTGAGCACGGGCCGCAAAGCCTCGGTCCGCCCAATGACGTGAATCGACCCGATTCCGAGCTTCCGTAATATTAGTACGAGCCTCCTGACGACGGGGATGCCGAATAGCGGCTGGAGGCCGCTGTCATCCGGAGCAACGATAATTGCCGATTTCACCATGATATTGACCGCTCCAATCGGGATTTTAAGTGCGCCGACGGTAACAAAGAGCAACAAGGCAAGTCAACACGAAACTTCCGGGACGGCCCCACGGCCGAAAGGACCCCGGCATCCGCTGTTCCCAATCGGTAATGCGTCGAACCGGGCACGAGCATGGAAAAATGATTTGAACCGTTATGTCGAATGTGGTACAACGAACCCCTATTCTAAATCAGAGGAGGGGAGAAACATGAAAGCACGAAGCAGGATGATCGCGGTAGGATTGTTTGCGGCGGGATTGTTTATCGTTTTTGCCACCATGGCGTCGGTCGCCACGGCGGCTTACAAGCATGCCGGCGACGCTGAAAATGATGCCACAGTTTTCCTCAACGTTTATCCCGACGCGGCGGGCACCAAGCTTGACAACTGCGCGCTGTGCCACGGCGGAGGGGCCTACACGGATTCGAAAGGGAAGACCACCATCATGGGCAGTTGCCAGTACTGCCACGCCATAACGAATTACGGAGCACTGCCCGACCAGTATGGCGCGACACTGAATGTTTTTGGCAAGGACTTTCAGGATAAAGGCCGGAACGAGGCGGCCTTGTATGCCATAGAAGCCCTTGACTCGGATGGGGATGGGTATGCCAACCTCGCCGAGATCACGGCGGTCCGCTATCCCGGTCTTGCCACCGACGACCCGACCAAGGTGGCCGCTCCCTCGATAATTTTCGACAAGGCCCAACTGGAAGCAATGCCCCAGCACAGCCAGTTCATGATCATGAACACAACCAAATCCGGCGATTATTACGTGGAATACTCCGGCGTGGTGATGGCGAACCTGCTGAAAAAAGCGGGAATAAGGGCTGATGCGACCAAGATAACCGTTTATGCCCCCGACGGCTTCGCCATAACCCATCCCATTGCGGACAGTCCCGCGAATCTGGGCTTATCCTACGCCCCCTATGTGAACGGGCTCTATCCTCGTGCGCGCTATTATTATGACACGGTTGCCGACAAGGCCAATGGGGGATGGTGTGATTATACCTCTCCGGGGACCCTGGGCCGCATCCACGGCGCCCCGATTCAGGTCGCGGGCGGCCTCCGGATGATACTCGCCCTGCGGGCGGAGGGCAAGGACCTGGTCCCGGGCTATCTCGATGAGACCAATAGGATCGCGAGCGGCACGGAAGGACCGTTCCGCACGGTTACGCCGCAAAAATTGCTTGGTCCGCCGGACCAGCCGTCAACCAACAGCAATCCGGCGCTCATCTGGCCTTATAATCCCAACGGTGACCACAACGCCGGTTTCTCTTCCAAATGTGCCACCATCATCAAGGTGGAACCGCTGCCGGAAGGGACCACCGATATTGATGTCCTCGAGGCTGGATGGAACTACGTGGACACCGGTAAGATCGTGATTTACGGAGATATCGACCCGAGGCAAAATATTATCGACAAGCTCTCGGCGCTGGCCGCGGTGGTCAAGGCCGCCGACGCGGATTCATTCAGACACCCGGCGCAAAGAAATGCGCTGGCCCTGAGAATTAATAAGGTGCGTTCCCTCGTCTCGAAGAGACAATATGATGCCGGCCTCAGCCAACTGGAGGCTCAAATACTGCCGACGGTCGAAAACTGCAGCCAGACGGGAACGCGTGGCGCCGGTGACTGGGTAACCGACTGCGACCTCCAGCAAAATCTCCTCTGGTCGCTCCAGGAGATCGTAACGCTCCTGGAAATAGTGGCTTGACCGAAGCTGAAAAGGACATTTCCCCCCTGAGGGGATGATTGCCTCGAAGTCTATCTATACACTGCCCGCGCGAGCGGAGCGAGACCGTCCCCACTTTTCATGACGGCTCGCGCCGCTTGCGGGAGGCAGATGTCGACGGGCTGTTGCTCAAATGCAAGAGTTACGACAGGTATGGCCAAAACAGGGCGGAGGTCTCCCCTCCCTTGGCGGGAGGGGCTGGGGGAGGGGGTCGTAAGTACTTGAAAATTCAACACCCTCCCCTAACCCCTCCCATCGAAGGGAGGG
>JBAQYM010000182.1:0-2781 GCA_049300095.1 Syntrophobacteraceae bacterium | reverse complement strand
CTGGGGGAGGGGGTCGTAAGTACTTGAAACTTCAACACCCTCCCCAACCCCTCCCATCGCGGGGAGGGGGACTCACGTCCGGCTCAATAGTCGCGCAGCTTGAATATTTCTTTGGGCAACAGCCCGTCCAGCGTGGGAATGTATACCGGAATGGACAGTGGAATGAACGCCCCGTCCGCATTCCCACGCCGGAGCATGGGAACGAGGATAAAATGCTTCTGCGGGCAGGCTCTTCCGGACCGGGAGGACGAATTTGGATCGACCCTGCCTCTTCCGGGAAGTCCGGGCGGGGATCAACCCCGCCCCTACGTCCGCCCGCGATTCCAGTTGTCATCCGTCCGCGATTCCAGTTGTCATCCGTCCGCGATTCCTGTTGTCATCACCCCGTAGGGGCGGGGTTGATCCCCGCCCGGACTACCCGAAGGGGAAGACCCCTTGATGAGTTCTTATGCCTGAAAGGCTCTATCGCGACTATAACTCGTATCTGCGGGAGGTATTCGGCTGCCGGGTGCAAAAGATCACCCTGGACGCCGGCCTTACCTGCCCCAACCGCGACGGGACGCTGGGCCGCGGCGGCTGCATCTATTGCAACGAGAAAGGGTCCGGGACGGACGCCCACCGCCGGGCGGGCATTGCCGAGCAGATACGGGCGGCCAAGGAGGGGCTCGCCAAAAGGTACGGGGCAAAGAAGTTCATCGCCTATTTCCAGTCTTTTTCGAACACCTATGCCCCCCTGGAGAGGCTTTCGGCCCTCTACGCCGAATCGCTCGCGGACCCGGATGTCGTGGGGCTGAGCATCGGCACCCGGCCCGACTGCGTTGCCGATGAGGTGCTCGATCACCTGGCGGAGCTTTCCAGGACGCGCCTCGTCTGGTTGGAGTACGGCCTCCAGTCGGCGAGCGAAAAGACCCTGGACCTCATCGGCCGAGGTCACGGCCTGCCTGCCTTCGTCGATAGCCTCGGGCGGGCGCGGGCAAGAAATATCCCCGTCTGCGTCCACGTCATCCTGGGGCTTCCGGGCGAGGGCTTGGAAGATATGCTCGATACCGCCCGTTTTCTCGCGGGCCGCGACATCCAGGGGGTAAAGCTCCACCTTCTCTATGTGGTCAAAGGAACAAGGCTCGATGACCTGTACCGGTCCGGCGCGTACCGGTGCCTTACCCGCGAAGAATACGCCGCGGCCGCCGGCGAGTTTCTGGCCCTGCTCCCCCCCGGCGTGATAATCCAGAGGCTTACCGGCGACCCCCACCCCGAGGAACTCGCCGCCCCGGCCTGGGCGCTCGAAAAGCAGCGAAATATCGAGGCCGTCCGGGCGTATATGAAAGAAAAGGGGCTTTATCAGGGGAAGAACTACCGGGCCGGGTAGTACTTATATACCATGTGCTATTGCGCATCGCCGTAGGGTGGGGGAGCGCAGCGGGGTAGGCTTTATCGTGCCCACCGATTTTGGCGCCGGCTGCGGTGGGCACGATAAAGCCTATGCCCACCCTGATATGGATGACGGATGCAAGCTAATTTTATCTGTCCCTTGTGGTTTTGTTAGCCTCCACCACGCAGCCAACGGAGCGTAGGGGCGCCGGACTCGCGTAGGGCCACCGGAATGGGGTCCCACACACGACCCCTGGAGGTGGTCCGGAGCGAGTCCGGCGCCCCGGAGCGGCTCCGGAGGCAATTGGGGCCGATAGCCCGATTGTTTTAATTTTCCTGTCCTGGAGGAACGGGGCCGCTGATAACGACGGTAGATCAATCTGATATTCGCGGGTTGGGTACCGGCCTGCCTTGATTCGTCGTGGAGCTGCCTCGCGCTACAATCTGGAGTTCGGCCAGGTGGCCTATCCCAAGGGTGGGCCGAGGGTTCTCCGAACCGGGGCCGCGCCCTCCATTTCAGGAAACTCTACAAACCGTTCTTTGAAAATTCGTCTATGCGCTAACCTCCACTGTGCGAAAAATGGCCCACATGAACGCCGCCAACTCTCTGGCAATGGCCGTGGTTGTCACCTGGGTCGGTTTGCCTCTTGCAAACAGTTGCCGATATCTGGCACACAGTCGCACCTGGGCCTTCCAGGCGATCTTCCATATTTTCTCCGGAAGGTTTTCCTGCCGATCCCGCAGCCTGCGGCTGACCCGGGCAGGCAATCGATAAGACCATGCAGCCTGTATCAGCATTCGCCTCGCGTGGCCGTTGCCGGTTTTGGTGATTCTCCCCAGTTTTATTTTATCTCCAGACGAGTGCTGGGTGGGGATCAATCCAAGAAAAGCCATTAAGCCGCGTGGGTTGTCAAACCGACTCAGGTCGCCAATTTCCGCAATTACCGTTGCTGCTACAACCAGGCAAACACCTTTGAGAGCCTGGAGAGCTTCAACGACTGGACCAAAACGCCACTGGCCGGCAAGGAGGCGAATCTTTTCAGTGACCCGCTCGACTCTTTCGCTGCACGAACGTACCGTATCCACATATTCCTGCAATGTGAATTGTTGGGCCTCATGTTCCATTTTTATGTCGGAAATCCAGCGCCAGTGTGCAAGGCTCCAATTGCTCTTGCCGCTGTATATTAATCCGTGGCGCAGCAAGAAAGCATTGAGCTGCTGACGGGCTTTGCGCTCGCCATTTTTGGAATCCTCCCTGGCGCGGGTGAGATCTCGCATGGCTTCATTATAATTGGCCCCGATTTTCAGACCACGCTCTTAGGTGGATTAAGGTAGAATTCACCTGATACGTGGAGGCCAAACCGATGGCGACAAAACGAAGGAGCTTCACCACTCAGTTCAAGTTCAAAGTCG
>JBAQYM010000181.1:0-17031 GCA_049300095.1 Syntrophobacteraceae bacterium | reverse complement strand
TCTCCAGACGGCTGCAAAAACAAGGACGCTGGATTCCCGCCCAAAGACGCCGCGGGAATGACACTTTTAGAGTCCGCCGCCCGAACTTAAAGTATAACATTCCGTTATCTTAGAGCTGAATAATTCAGGGGTTGTCATAACATGAAAATCGCCGTCATCGGAACCGGATACGTGGGATTGGTAAGCGGGGCCTGCCTGGCCGAGTTCGGCCACGAAGTCACCTGCATCGACAATGACGAGTCCAAGATCGGAGGGCTCAAAGAGGGGCATATTCCGATCTACGAGCCCGGCCTGGATTCGCTCGTGAGGAAAAACGTCCAGGCCGAGCGCCTCATTTTCTCGACCGATTATCGTCCGGGGGTCCCCGAGGCCGAGGTGATCTTCATCGCGGTGGGAACTCCCGCGTCGCGTCGCGGCGACGGCTACGCCGATCTTTCCTACGTCTATGAGGCCGCCCGGCAGCTCGCCCCCCATCTCGAGGACTACACGGTCATCGTCAACAAGAGCACGGTGCCGGTGGGGACCGCCTGCCAGGTCCAGCGCATCATTTCGGAATCCAACCCCAAGGCCGACTTCGATGTGGCGAGCAACCCGGAATTCCTCCGTGAAGGCGCGGCCATAAACGATTTCATGCGCCCCGACCGGGTGGTGATCGGGATCGATTCCAAGCGGGCCGAAGATGTCCTCAAGGGCGTTTACCGGCCCCTATACCTGATCGAAACCCCCTTTGTGATAACCAACATCAAGACGGCCGAACTCATAAAGTATGCGGCCAACGCCTTCCTGGCCACCAAGATCAGCTTCATCAACGAGATCGCCAACATTTGCGAGGAAATCGGCGGCGACGTGCAGGACGTTGCAAAGGGGATCGGTCTCGACGGCCGGATCGGGCGCAAATTTCTCCACGCGGGACCGGGCTACGGCGGGTCCTGTTTTCCCAAAGACACCCAGGCGCTGCTGCGGGTCGCCCAGGATAACGGTGTGGCGTGCCGCATAATCGAAGCGGTCGTTGAGGTGAACGCCGCCCAGAAGGCGCGGATGACAAGAAAGATCCGGCAGGCGCTGGGCGGAAACGAAGGAGGCAAGACGATCGCCGTCCTCGGACTATCTTTTAAGCCCGAAACCGACGACGTTCGGGACGCTCCCGCCATTACCATCATCTCGAAGCTTGTAGAAAACGGCGCCTCCGTGCGGGCGCACGATCCCCAGGCGATGCACGAGGCGGCCAAGGTCCTTGCCGGCGTAAAATATTGCAGCGGTCCCTACGAGGCCTGTGAGGGCGCCGACGCCGTGGTGCTCATGACAGAGTGGAACGAATACCGCGCCCTCGACCTTCTGAGGATCAAAAAGGCGCTCAAAGCCCCTGTTTTTATCGATCTTCGAAACGTTTACCGGGCGTCCGCCATGAAACAGCTCGGCTTCGATTACCATAGCGTCGGGAGGGCCGTTTCTGAGAGCCGGAAACAATAATTCACGGACTGTCCCCGCCGCGCTGTGGGTCCTCCTGCTTGCGGCGGCCGGGCTCCTGATTTGCGGGCGGGGACCCTCCCTGGAAATCCTCCCGGGGGGTTGTCCGCCTTCCGTTCATGCCCAGGGTCTTCCGCCGGGACCCGCACTCCCTCAATTTCCTCCAGTTTATAAACCTAAAATCATAAAAACTTATCCCCATGACCCCGATGCCTTCACCCAGGGGCTGGTTTTCCTGGACGGCTTTTTATACGAGAGCACGGGCCAGACCGGCAAGTCCGGCATCCGGAAAGTCGAGCTGGAAACCGGGCGGGTGGTAAAAAAACACGGCCTGCCGGCCGCGTATTTCGGCGAGGGCCTGACCGGCTGGGAGGGCGCTCTAATTCAGCTCACGTGGCATTCGGGCAAGGGCTTCGTCTATGACCGCGAAAGTTTCGGGGTGATGCGCGAATTCCGCTATTCCGGCGAAGGCTGGGGGATAACGCGGGACGATAAAAACCTCATCATGAGCAACGGGAGCAGCGGGCTGGCGTTTCTCAATCCGCGGACGTTCGCGGTGGAGCGCACCCTGGAAGTGGCTGCGGGCGGGAAGCAGGTACGACGGCTAAACGAACTCGAATACATCAGGGGAGAGATCTTCGCCAACGTGTGGCTCACAGACCTCATCGCCCGCATTTCCCCCAAAACGGGCGAGGTCCTCGGCTGGATCGACATGTCGGACCTGCGCGCCCAACTCCCGACCGGGACGAAGGCCGAAGTGCTCAACGGCATCGCATACGATGCGAAAAAAGACCGGATTTTCGTTACGGGCAAATACTGGCCGCTGCTCTTCGAGGTGGAGATTGCGGGGGAATAAAAAGGTGTGGGAGCGGCTTGCAGCCGTGATACCGTCGCCTCCGGTCTGTAATGAGGATATTGGGTTTCGCTTGGCCACCCCCGGTATGATCGTCCATTTCAATTTGGTTTGAAGCTTAGCATCTTGAAATGCTGAAGGAACATTCTATGAAATCAATGAAATATTTGTTTTTTTGTCTTAGCTTCATAGTGTGCTGTTATTCACAATGCGTTTGGTCGCAGCCTATTAGGTACGATGCGCAAGCAGAGGCAGAGGCTTCGTTCAGAACAACAGAAGCACTTATCATTCCTGGCGATTACCTTAAAGCGGCTATGAAAGCAGGTGAAGACTTCCAAAAATATATCAATAAAAAATTGAAGGGAAATCCCAGTCCTGTAGCCCCGCACTTAATGGATATCAGCAACTACTCCGTTACTGTTAGAAAGGAGGATAAAGAGAAGCATTATATAGTCGATTTCGCTCCGCTTCCTTTTCAAAACGGTCCGATAAAAGGAGGAGGGACCACCTATCATATTGACTCCAAATCTTTCAAGATTTTGGGAAAAGAGCATTCAATGTGATTACGTGAGCCGCAGGTGGCGGGTGGCCCGGATACTCGTTATCCGGGTCCGAAGGACAAGAGGCCAGACGCTATTCCGCCCCACTCTCCCGCCCTTTTGATCCTCTTGCGCTTCGCGCCCGGATAACGAGTATCCGGGCCACCCGCGTGCTTACTCGCAGGTGACCCGGACAAGGTGATCCGTATCACCCGCGTGCTTACTCGCAGGTGACCCGGACAAGGTGATCCGTATCAC
This sequence comes from Syntrophobacteraceae bacterium, assembly GCA_049300095.1. GTDB lineage: Bacteria > Desulfobacterota > Syntrophobacteria > Syntrophobacterales > Syntrophobacteraceae > SbD1. The sequence goes on along the minus strand of JBAQYM010000181.1, from coordinate 13,914 downwards.
CCGCCAAAAACCAGATTCCTCGCCGTCGCTCCGAGTGGCATCGCTGTGAATGCAGCCCGGTATAACCCGGCGGGCGGCGCGAGGCTGAACTTTCCCGGAAGAAAGGAGGATAGCGCATGAAGAACCGAGGATGGGGCAGGGCAGGCATATGGTTTGCGCTTGTTTTCATGGTCCTTTTTCCGGCTTCCGCTTTTCCGAGGATAAAGACCCTGCCGCTTCCCGAGCTGATCGGCAGGTCCGAAATCATTCTCATCGGCCGGGTTGTGGAAATAAAAGTGATTGCGAAGCCCCCGGGGAGGAGCGGGTCCAAGGACGCCACAGTCGAGAACGTCGTGGTTCCCGAAAGGATTCTGAAGGGGAGGTGGCCGCGGGGAAAACCGATGTCCTTCATCACACATGAAAGGCGCCTCGACGGCAGGCCGATATGGCGCGAGGACGCACTCACTTTTCCGGAAAAGGGCTCCAGGGTGGTGCTTTTTGTTGCTCGAAATCCCGGGGGCGACCTCGGCGTGGTCAACGGCATTCAGGGATTGTGGCCGTTGGGGCCGGACGGAAAACCCTTGAAGATGGGGTCCCGGTACACTGTCGCGGAGCTTGAAAGAGAGATCGCCAGGGCGGGACGGAAATGAAGCGGCTGCTGATTCGCCGCGACGGCCACACGCGCCCGCGCGTGCAGCGGGACGGCGAATGCACTCATGTCGGAATCACAACATGCCGATATAAGTATTGGAGCAAAACGCTCCGTGAGCGGGACCGGGAGGGTGGGGCCGGAAATGGACTTGGTGCTCCCGGAGGGTGCGCGTAGCGCACTTTGACCGGCGGAGATGAATTTTCGGACCCCGGGATTCAGGTCTTACGAGAATGGACGAACCCACAAAAAGAATCATCCAGCGGCTTGAAGCGGGCTATGCCTTGCCGCCGCTGTCCGTTCTCGCCCTCAAGTTATTGGAACTGGCCTCCGATGAAGACTCTTCGAGCGAGCAGATGGTAGGGTTGATCGAGAAAGATCCCTCCCTGAGCGTTCGTCTCCTGAATCTGGCAAACAGCGCCTCGCTTGGGACCGGCCGCCCCGCGGCCACACTGTCTCATGCCGTTATGAGGCTCGGCTCCAACCAGATTAAACTGATGGTCCTGTCCATTTCTCTTCGAGGGGCCTTCCCCATGGGGAGGGTGGAGGAGTTCGACTACGAACAGTTCTGGCGGGTCTCCCTGTACCGGGGGTTGATCGCCAAGTCCCTGGCCCGCAAATCCAGGCTCGCCGATCCCGAGGAAGCTTTCCTCGCCGCGCTGACCATGGAGATAGGCCTGCCCATACTCTTCGATCTGTTCATCAAGGGGAAACCCTCGCAGTTCAGCCTGGATCTCGAACCGCTTGGCGAACTGCTCGAAAAGGAGAGGGCATCCCTGGGCATCGACCATCGACGGGTGGGGGCCGCCGCGCTCCAGTATTGGCGGTTTCCCGAACACATTGTCGCCTGCCAGGAATTCCACGGCGAGGAGGTTCGAGGTCCGGACATCCCGATACTGGGCGCCATATGCGGCCTGGCGAGACTTTTTTCACGGATCCTTCTCAATGCGCCGGGGGCGTTCCGGGCCTTTTACGCCAAGGCCGAAGGGTCCCTGGGGCTCGGCCAGGAAGATATCCACGAGATCGTTCTCAAGACGTTCGCGGAGGTGGAAGACATTGCCCGGACCCTGAAATTGGAACTGAACCGGGAGAAGGACCTAATGGATGTCATGGAAAAAGCCAACAGGGCATTGGTCCAGATATCCCGGAAGGTTTCGAATATTTCGTCCGACGCGCCTCCAAGGACCCTGCCTTCCTTTGGGTCCATCGATCAAAACGAAAAGACGGTGAGCGACACGCTCCAGGCGGTCGCGCACGAAATCCGCAACCCCCTCACGGCCGTGGGCGGATTCGCCCGAAGGCTCGCCACCGCCCTGGACCCCGAATCCCAGGCCGGCCGCTATGCCAAAGTGATCCTCGAAGAGGCGCAACGGCTCGAAAAAATCCTCTCCCAGATGCCCCCGGAACTGATCGCAAAACACCCCGGCCTACACGTGGCCTGATCGAATTTGCAGAACTTGACGCACACAACTCCTGTGGGGCGGAATTGCGGATAATGAACATATAGAGGAAGCTCTTTTGGGTTGTTAATCTTCTCTTGGCAGAGGCTTGCGCCCCAACCGGGGAATGAGCGGGGAAAACAGGACGAAAACAACAAGCAGCATCAGTATCGCGGAAATTGGGCGCACGAAGAAGATGCCGAAATCTCCATCGGATAGAATCAGGGACTGGCGAAGGGATTTTTCGAGCATGGGGCCAAGGACGAAAGCCAGCACCAGGGGGGCGCCTTCAAATTCGAGTTTCTTGAGCCCCCACCCAACCACTCCGAAGAACAGCATCAACACTATGTCCGCGATCTGGTACGAGGATGTATAGACACCGGCGATACAAAAGAGGGTAATGATGGGGAACAGGATACGGTAGGGCACCTTGAGCAGTTTGATCCACACCCAGATGAGCGGAAGGTTGAGAACAAGGAGAATGAGATTTCCAAAATACATGCTTGCAATCAACCCCCAGAAGATCTCCGGATGTTGGGTCGAGAGCAGCGGTCCCGGCTCGATTCCGTGGACCATCAGCGCGCCCAGGAGAAGGGCGATAGTCACGTTCGAGGGAATTCCCAAGGCAAGCATGGGTACAAACGCTCCCGTCGACCCGGCATTATTGGCCGACTCGGGTCCCGCGACGCCTTCTATGGCCCCCTTCCCGAACCGTTCGGGGGTCTTGGATATCCTCTTCTCGACGGCGTAGGAGGCAAAGGCCGCCAGAATCGCTCCGCCTCCCGGAAGGACCCCCAGGAAGAACCCCATAAAAGAGCCCCGGACCATGGGCCAAGCGCTTTTCTTCCAATCGTCGAGACTGGGCAAAATGTTCTTGACCCGATCCAGTGCAATCGTACGGGTAGTGGCCTTGTGGTCGATATTGGAAAAGATCTCTCCCAGCCCGAAAAGCCCCATGACGAGAGGGACCAGCCCGACCCCGTTTTCAAGCACGGGAATGCCGAAGGTAAAACGGTCCCGCCCGCTGACGATGTCGGTCCCGATCGTTCCGAGGAACAGCCCGACAGCAACCATCATGAGCGCCTTGAGCATGGAGCCGCTGGCGAGGTAGGTTACGATGGCAAGTCCCAGCATCATGAGGGAAAAATATTCGGGAGGGCCGAATCTCAGGGCGAAATTGGCCAAAGTGGGGGCCAGAAACATGAGCAGCACGATCCCGAAAGTCCCAGCGATGAAAGAACCGAAAGCGGCGATTCCCAGCGCGGGCCCCGCCCGCCCCTGGCGGGCCATCTGGTATCCGTCCAGGCATGTGACCACGCTCGCGACTTCCCCTGGAATGTTCACCAGGATGGAAGTGGTCGATCCCCCGTACATGGCCCCATAGTAGATCCCGGACAGCATGATCAGGGCGCTCACCGGAGAAACGTGGAAGGTAATCGGCAGCAAAATGGACATCGCCCCAACAGGACCCAGTCCGGGCAGCACGCCAACCAGCGTCCCCAGGAATGCCCCGAGGAAACAGAAAAAGATATTCTGGGGCTGGAACATCACGGCAAAGCCCAGGGCCAATTGATGAAGGATGTTCCCGGCAAGAGCGTCCATTTCAAACTCCGAAAATACCTATGGGGAGATCGATTTTCAGCAGGTGGAAGAGGAGATAGGAAAGTCCGGTGGCGGCGGCTCCCCCCGTTATTGTGACCCAGAGAGGCTGGGGTTCGACGAGACGGAAGAGAATCAGCATCAGCAGCAAAGTGGTGGGTACATAGCCCAGGTATTCCAGGGTGAGGCTGTAGGTCAATATCGCTATTATCAGGCCAAAAATGTTGAGCCAGCGAGGGGCTTCAACGGCACACTCCGATGAAGCGGGTTCGGGAAGCCGCAAGGTTTGGAAAAGGACCCCCAGGGACAGGACCGATAAAACCGCTCCCGAGAAAAAGGCAAAAAGTCCGGGCCCAGGTTTGGGAATGGTCCCGAGGGAGGTCCTGACGGCATAGAAACAAATCCCGAGACCTATGATAAAGAAAAAAATGCTGCTGAGCACATCATTTCGCTTCATGTATATCGACTCGCATTAGAGGCAATAGAGCCGCACCAAATCAACATTATCACAATGCCAATTATACACAACGTCATCGTCCTCGTTCCCACGCTCCGGGGGCTGTTGCCCAAACGCAAAAGTTGCGACAGGTGTGCCCAAAACAGGGCAGAGGTCTCCCCTCCCTTGGCGGGAGGGGCAGGGGGAGGGGGTCGTAAGTACTTGAAAATTCAACACCCTCCCCTAACCCCTCCCATCGCGGGGAGGGGGACTCACGTTCGGCTCAATAGTCGCGCAACTCGAATCTTTCTTTGGGCAACAGCCCCTCCGGCGTGGGGATGCATTTCCTCGTTCCCACGCTCCGGGGGCTGTTCCCCGTTCCCACGCTCCGGCGTGGGAATGCATACGGCACGGCATGGATAAACCTCTGGCTCCGGTCTGCATCCCCACGCCGGAGCGCGGGAACGAGAGCAGAAAACAATCGTTCATACTCCGTTGTTCCCGCGGGGCCGTGAGTGTTCGCCACGCCCGCCGCCCTTCCTGGATTCCCGCCTTCGCGGGAATGACGTTGTGAAGGCCGTTGCGTCTTCGCATGCAGACCGTCCAGGTACGTATTTCCCGGAAGGCCCTTATTAATCCGGAAGGGCCTTACTAATCCGGAAGGCCTTATTAATCCGGAAGGCCTTATTAATCCGGAAGGCCCTTATTTATTATTGATGTTGCGTATTACAATTCTTAGAACCGATAGCCGTCCTTCAATATTTCTCCGTACAACTTGTAGTACTTAGTGATCAGTTCTTTGTACTCTTCCCCGTTATGGTAATCAACCGGAGTATCCAGATTATTCATGATCTTGATAAATTCCGGATCTTTCACCGCCTTTGCCAGTGCGTCGTCCAGCCGTTTCTTCACGTACGGGGGAATCCCTTTGGGGGCGCCGAGGGCATTCCAGGATATCTGATCGAAATCATAGCCCAGCTCCCTCAAGGTCGGGACCGTGAGATCGCTGTGCCTCTCATAGGACCCGGACACCAACATGCGAACATGACCGGATTTAACGTAGGGTTTGATTCCCGCGGGGTTGCTGCCCATGAAATCCACATGCCCTCCCAACAGGGCGCTCATGGCCTCGCCGGCCCCGCCGGGGAAGGGCACGTTCTTGAAGGTGACTTTCTCCGCTTTTTCCAGATACGCAGGCGTCAAGCCCATGAATCCGCCCGGCGTGTAGTTCCCGAACTTGATGGTTTCCGGGCCCTTTCGGGCTGCTTCGATCAGGTCCTTGAGCGTCTTGTACGGGGAATCCGCCCTGACCATATACCCGGTGGTAAATTGGATGAAAGTGCCGAAATATTCGAAATCTTCCAGCGGCTTATATTTGACGCCGGTGGTGTAGGGCGCCTGGGCCATGGCCACCAGGGTGGTGTTCCCTATCGTATACCCGTCGGGCTTGGCCTGGCTCAGCTCGTATGCCCCCAGGGACCCGGCCCCTCCGACCACATATTTGGGGATAATTTGAACTTTCAGCTCTTTCCTGAGCGCCTCGATCAGCGCTTTATTGGAGGCGTCGGTACCGCCGCCGGGGGCGTAGACCAGGATCATCGTGATCGGTTTGGTGGGCCATTTTTCTTCCTGGGCCGAGGCGGATAAGGGGCCCGCCGCCAGAAAGAGGCAGCAGATAATCAAAACGATCCACTTCGTTTTCATTGCTTATTCCCTCCTTTAAAGGTTTTGCAAAGGTCCGTGGAAACTGCCGGGAATCGGTTTACGCATTTCGCGTATCCTGTCGCCCGCACGCGCGGGTTCTCAATAACCGAATCGTCCCTGGAATCATTGCCGTGTCGGGCCTTATTTCAACTGGACCAGGGCATCCAGGGCCATTACCCCTTGGCCTTCGGGAAGCACGCGCAGGGGGTTTATATCGAGCGCAACGAGCTGGTCCTTGAGATCCAGGGCCATTTTGGATACCCTGACGATTGTTTCAGCCAGGGCCTCGAGGTCCGCGGGCGGTTCCCCTCGGTATCCGGCGAGCAGACGATACCCCGCAAGCTCCCGCGCCATCTCACGGGCGTCGGCCCGGTCTATGGGGGCAAGACGGATTGCCGTATCCTTTAAAATTTCAACGAGCACCCCGCCCATTCCCAGTATGACCGCCGGTCCGAACTGCTCATCCATGATGACGCCGATGATCATCTCGACCCCCAGGGGGGCCATTTCCTGCACGAGCACCCGGTGCTCGTGCCGTGAACAGATGCGCTGCGCCCTTTCGCAGATGGCTTGATAGGCGTCGCGAAGGCCCGTCTCATCAGGTATATTCAGGGCGAGGGTCTTGGATTCGGTCTTATGAGAAATCCTGGACGAGTCGATTTTCAAAGCCACGGGATAGCCGAGTCCGGCCGCCGCCGTCACCGCTTCTTCCACCGATGATACAATAGCACTATTCGGGGAACGTATGCCGTAAGCGGCCAGTAATCGATGCCCTTCCGACTCGGGAAGGGTTTTGCCTCCATCTTCGCCCGGGATGTCCGGCGACTCGGGGCGGGGGGCGCGCGGCTCGACAGCGGCCGGCGGTTTGGGACCGGTTGCGAGTTTTTTCTGATATCTCAAAAGGTGGCGCACGGCCATGAGGCCCCTTCTTCCTCCCTGCAGGAGGGGGATCGGAATCTCCCGGTAAAGGGCGGAAACCTCGGGCAAAAGGCTCTCGGTAACCATCGAGAGGAGGCCGACGGTCTTCCCCGTGCTTTCCCCCTTTTGGGCGAAGTATTCCATAATCTTGCGGATATTCGGCACCGTGACGCCCTGCAGCGAAGAGATTGCAAAAAGGAGAACGTCGATGTCCTTCTCTTCGAGGAGCACGTCGATGCACCGGTAGGAAATATCGAGATTCATCCTGGCCTGCCCGGTCGCATCGAGCGGGTTGTCGACGATGCCAAAGGGGGGAAGGACTTTGGAAATCTCCTCGCGGGCGTGCGGTGAAAGCTCGGGCAGGGGTATATTCAGGTCCTGGCAATAATCGCTTATCATGGCGCACGCGCCCCCCGAAAGGGTCATGACGCCCAGACCTCCCGAATGAACGGGGCGCTGCCCGCAAAACAGGTGCGCCGTATCGACCATTTCATCGATTGTGTCCACACGGACGATCCCCTTTGCCTGAAAGAGCGCCCTCTGGACATCATCCGAGCCGACCAGCGACCCGGTGTGCGCCTGGGCGGCGCTTCGCGCCTTCCGGGAGCGACCGACTTTCAGGACGATCATCGGTTTCCCCCTCTCGCGGGCCAGGTCGGCCACCTCGATAAACTTCCGCGGGTTTCGAAACCCCTCGATGAATGCGCCGATCACCGTGGTCCGGGGATCTTCGATCATGAACCGGATATAATCCGCCGCATCCAGCACGGCCTCATTGCCGCTGGACACGAGATAGCTCATCCCCAGGCCGCGGGTTTGCGCCGCGCTCATGAAACCGAGAGCAAAGGTGCCGCTCTGGGCCACGAGCCCGAAAGTCCCCGGGACCATGGGGACCGGCACGAGCCCCGCAAAACAGATGAGCCCTCCCACAAAGGAAATGGCGCCCAGGCAGTTCGGGCCGATCAGGCGAATCCGCGCTTCATCGGCAACCTGGCGCATTCTATCCTGGAGTTCGCGACCCTCGGTCCCTTTGACCTCCGCAAACCCGCTCGACAGCACCAGCGCCGACTTGACCTTCTTTTTGGCGCACTGTTCCAGCGTGGAAAGGATATGCCGGTTGCCGATCAACAGGACCGCCAGGTCCACGTCCTCGCTGATCTCATCGACGCTCCTTCGGCAAGGCGTGTCCCAGACCCGGTCTCTTTTTGCGTGGACCGGGAAAACCGGGCCCTTGAACCCGGACCTGAGTATGTTGCGGTAGATGATGTCCGCCCAGGACCCGGGTTCGTCGGAAGCGCCGACGACGGCGATCGTTTTTGGTGCAAATACGCTGTGTAGGTCGTATTTCCAGGAATCTTGCATCCCGCGCCTCCAAAATTCCCCGGATCGGTCCTCATCCAGCTCGAAAAGTCGTTGCAAACGGCGGTGCATCACTCCAGGCCCTTGAACTTAGCCGCGCGGGCCTTCAGCGCTTCTTTCATTCCCTTTTCCCTGACGAGATCACGGAACCAGACCCGCTCGGGAGTGTCGGTCGCGTGCAGGATTGCCATCAACTCGATATTTTGCAGCATGGCGTTTTTAAAGCCCATGATTTCGAGGGTGCGGTTGAGCGAGAGCTTGCCCAGTTCGACGGCGTAAGCGGGAACGAGGGAAATTTTTTTGGCCATCCGGTGCGCCTGGTCCATCAATTCGCCGTCCGGCACAACGTGGTTCACCATGCCGATCCGTTCCGCCTCGCGCGCGTTGATGGTATCGCCGGTAAAGAGCAGTTCCTTCACATTCTTGAGTCCCATGATCCATGGTTCCACGAGCATGATGGCGCCGGAACTCTGGCGTATTTCCGGGACCCCGAAGGTGGCGCTCTCGGCGGCCAGGGTGATGTCGCATGCCAGGGCCATTTCGCATGCCGAACCCAGGCAGAAGCCGTTCACCGCCGCGATGACCGGCTTGGGGGAGTCCCAGAAAAGGCAGGCAAATTCCATTTCTTTCCGGAGCCTCTGTCGCTGGCCTTCGAGCCCCTTGGTCGGATGATTCAAGGCGTCCTTCAAATCGTTTCCCGTGGAAAAGGATTTTCCGATTCCGGTGAGCACGATGCAGCGCACTTCATCATCGGTCGCCGCGTCCTCTATGGCCACCCTAAGCTCCGCCTTCAGCGCGTCGTGCATGGCGTTCAAAACCTGGGGCCTGTTGAGCGTGATCGTCAGTACTTTGTCTTCCCGCTTCGTTAGAATCGACTCGAAGTTCATTCAGGTCCTCCACATGTTGATAAATGCTCTCAGTCCCGATGACAGGGGGCCTCCCGCAATGTAGGTTTTACATCAAATGACCCTTTGTCTTTTCAATTCCTCGCACTCATCCCGCGAATAGCCCAGCCACCCAAGGACTTCCTCGCTGTGTTCTCCCAGCAGGGGAGGGCGCCGGATCGCCCGCGCCGGTGTCGATGAGAATTTGTACGGAAAACCGAGCTGGTTCACCTTTCCCGCGACCGGATGATCGATCTGGAACAGCATCTCCCTGGCCTGGATGTTGGGGTCCGAGAACACTTCCCCGATATCCAGGATCGGGCCGCAGGGGAGCCCCGCCTTTTCGAACAAATCGAGCCAGTGCCCGCTGTCGTGTTCCAGCATTTTTTCCTCGAGAATCGGCATTATGATATCGCGATTCTTTAACCGGTTTGCGTTCGAGTTGAAACGGGGATCGTCGATCATCCATTCGAGGCCGATCGCCCGGCAAAAATTAGGATACATGACGTCGTTTGTGGCCGCCACCTGGACGAACTTGCCGTCCCCGGCCCTGAAAGCCCGCGCGGGGACGCGGTGAACGTGGTCCAGCCCCCATCTTTCCGGGGGTTTTTGAGTCACAAAGTATTCGGTCGCCATGATGGTGAGAAGAGAAATCACGGAATCGTAGAGCGCCACGTCGATGTATTGTCCCTCCCCGCTACGCAGCCTGTGCGCATAGGCCGCCTGTATGGCGATGACGGCATTGAAGGCCGCGACCAGGTCGGTGATGGGAATGCCCACTTTAACGGGCAACCGCCCCCTCTCGCCCGTGATCGACATCAGCCCCGTCATGCCCTGGATTATCGGATCGTAGGCCTTTTTGTTCCTGTAGGGGCCCTGCTGGCCGAAGCCCGAGATCGAGCAGTAGATGAGCGCCGGGTTTTCCAGTTTGAGCGCCTCGTAGCCGATCCCGAGTTTTTCAACGACGCCCGGAGTGAAGTTCTCGACCACGATATCCACACGTCGAGCCATTTTACGAACGATCTCCTTCGCCCGCGAATCCTTGAGGTTCAAAGTTATCGACCGCTTATTCCGGTTGAGACTCAGGAAATACCCGCTTTCGCCGCTCGGGAGCATGGGAGGCCACTCCCTGCTTTCATCGCCGTTCAGCGGTTCCACCTTCAGAATATCGGCCCCGAGGTCCCCAAGGATCATGGTCGCAAAAGGCCCGGCAAGGACTCGCGTAAGATCGAGGACCCTCACTCCGTGCATCGGCTGGGATTCCACCCGTGTTGCCTCCTTTTCAACGGAACCCGAACGCCCGTCCGAGTTCGGGTACGGAATTCTTATTTCGAGCTGAATTTGCGCGCGAAAATCGAACGCGCGATCATGTTCATCTGCGCCTGGGTCGTGCCTCCGCCCATCTGGAACATCCTGACATCCCGGAGCATGCGCTCGAGGGGCATCTCGCGGGAGTATCCGTAGGCGCCGAACATTTGCAGACTGTCGCTCACCACCTCGAACATGGCGTGGCTCGAATAGGCCTTGGCAAGAGAAGCCTCGCGCATCACCGGGAGCTTTACATTATTGGGGAGCGCCTTGGCGTTGCAGGCGGCGCGGTAAATCAGGAGCCTGGTGCACTCAAGCTTTATTTCCGCCTCGGCCATCATCCATTGCAGCCCCTGGTACTCGGAGAGCGTGCGTCCGTATACCTCCCTTTTCTTCATCCAGTCGGTCGCAAGGTCGTGCGCGCCCTGTCCGAGCCCGAGGGCGACCGCGCTCGCCCCCACGCGTTGCGCGTTGTAGCCGTTCATCAGGTCCTTGAAGCTCTGGTTGCCGTTGCCGCGAACGACCACATTTTCCGCCGGGACCTCGCAGTCGTCAAAAATAAGCTCGGCCTCCGGGATGCCCCGCATTCCCATCGCGTCCTCGACTTTTCCGAAAGTGAATCCGGGCGTTCCTTTGTCCACCAGGATGCCGCCGATCCCCTGGTCTTTGCCGTCTTCGACGAACCGGGCAAAAATCAGGTTGGTCACCGAAATCGTTCCCCCGGTGATCCAGTGCTTCGTCCCGTTAAGGACGTATTTGGGGCCCTTCTTTACGGCCCGGGTCTTCAACTCGGTAAGGGCCGTCCCCGCCTCCGGCTCGGTCATGCCGATGGCGGGTTTGTCCCCGTCTTCGAGAATGCGCCGGGCCGCGAGTTTTCGCTGCTCTTCCGTACCGTAGGCCATGATGCACCCGATAGCGCCCATATTCGTCTCGACCAGCATTCTTGCCGTTACGCCGCAGTATTTCGCCGCCGTTTCTATGGCCAGCACCGCATCTATCAAAGGCCGCTCCTGGCCGCCGTATTTTACCGGGAGGGTCATTCCCAGAAAGCCGAGTTTTCTAAGGATTTCCGCATTCTCCCAGGGATATTCATGGTTGCGGTCCCAGCGCGCGGCCTTGGGGGCAAACTCATTCCTGCCGAGATCATCGACAAGCTCGACGATTTTTTTCTGCTCGTCCGTAAGCGTAAAGTCCATTTACATTTTCCTCCCTCGCTTGAATCGGCAAATTCCGAGCCGGCTTGATGTGGTGAAACACAGGCAGTGGCGGGAGCAACTATTATGCCACGCGGTTGATACGATTTTTTCCGTGGATATTCAATGTGATAGCGGTGGGCTATAATCCGCGGTTGAAATAGGATTTCATGGATGGTAAGTTTGTTCCAAGTTTGGAATGCGGGGGCGCGCACGAGGCCCCCAGGGTCTCTTATTCAACAGCTTGACTACCGAGGATAAGACCATGTCTTCCAAAAAATTCAAATTCGGTTTTATCGCCAATTCGGCGGAAATCGCCAATATGTTCTCCAATTGCATCGATCCTCACAACGAGGAGGTGTCCATAAGGTATTCCTCGATGGAGGACGCCATACCGGTCGCAAAGGATTTCCTCAAAGAGGGCATGGAAGTGGTGCTGAGCAGCGACGGCACCGGGAGCCTGCTTATCCAGACATTGGGGTATCCGATAGTCAACATTACGCGAACGCACCTGGATATTCTGAACGCCCTTTTGAAGGCCAAAGACTTTGGTCCGTTTATCGCCATCACCATGTTCGGCGCGCCCCTCGACGGGATAACGCTCTTTGATGAACTGCTCTCCATCAAGGTCCGCCAGGTGGTGTTCAGCACGAAGGAACAGTTGATCAGGGGGATATCCGATGCAATGCGGGAAGGGATCGACTGCCTTGTGGGAGCGGGCATTTCGCAGCACATTGTCGAAGCGATGGGAGGCAAGTTCGTGAGGGTCCCGCTACGAAAGGACATGATAGTGCAGGCCTTGAGAGAAGCAAGGGCCATTGCCACGGCGCGCGGGAATGAAAAGGAAAATGAAGAGGAACTCCGCACCATTTTGCAGATCATTAAAGAGGGGCTCGTCGTCGTGGACAACGAGGGGGTGGTGAAGATATGCAATCAAATGGCCGCGGACATTTTGCGCACCGGGCTGGAGGAGACCATGAACCGACCTCTGCCCGAGTTCCTCAGGGAAGCCGGAATGTTGAACGTGTTGAACACGGGCGAGGCGGAGATAGATCAAATCCGGCAGCTCCGCGACGATTACATCGTTGTCAATTCATTGCCGATAAGGATCGAGGACAAGACGCACGGGGTCGTCTCGACCTTTCAGGAGGCGACGCGGATTCATAATATCGATTTGAAGTTGAAGGAAAAGGTATACCTCAGCGGGTTTGTGGCCAAGTACACCGAAGACCATATCAAGGGCAAGAGCCTTGAAGTGAAGAAGATGGTCGAAAAGGCGCGAAAGTACGCCCAGACCGATCTGGCGATCCTGATCCAGGGCGAGACCGGTACGGGCAAGGAGGTGCTGGGGCAGACCATTCATAATCTCAGCAGGAGGAAAGCGTGGCCCTTTGTCGCCATCAACTGCTCGGCGCTCACGGAGACGCTCCTTGAAAGCGAGCTTTTCGGCTATGAGGAGGGGGCCTTTACCGGCGCCAAGAAGGGGGGGAAGATGGGCCTCTTCGAACTGGGGCAGCATGGGACGATTTTTCTCGATGAAATCGCCGACATCAGCCCCGGTATCCAGGTGAAGCTGCTGCGTGTCCTCGAAGAGAAAAAAGTGAGGCGGGTGGGCGGCGACAGGCTGATTCCCGTAGACGTGCGAATTATAAGCTCCACCTTGAAAGACCTGTTAAAAGAAATCGAATCGGGCCTGTTCCGCATGGATCTCTACTTCCGCCTGGCAAGCCACAGACTGAGGCTTCCCCCCTTGAGGGAAAGGCCGGAGGATATCCCCGAGATTCTGCGGAGCCTGCCGCACAAATACGGCAAGGGGAAGGAGGCCATATCACCGCCCATGCTCGACCTGATGCGAGACTATCACTGGCCGGGCAACATCCGGGAGATGATCTCCCTGGTCGAAACGTATCTCACTTTGCTGAGCGGTCCCAAACCGGACGAACAGTTGTTCTTCGATCTGTTTGGAGAGTTTTGCCAGACGCGGCCCCGGACAACGGGGGAGCCGGACCCCGCCGGGCCGACTCCCGCCGGGCCGACTCCCGCCGGGCCGGACCATGGCTTCGATTTACCCGTGAGGCCCCTTCGAGACCAACTCGAGGAGCATGAAAAGTTCATCATACACGAGACGTTCAAGAAGCTGCGCTATAACAGGAGAGAAACCGCCAAAATGCTGGGGATAGGGATGACGACGCTCTGGAGAAAACTCAATTCTTAGAGCTTGTCCGTAAATAACCTGTTCGACTGTTGCGCAGCCTTTTCTCGTTGCCTCGTTCCCATGCTCCTGGGGCTGTTGCCCAAACGCAAAAGTTGCGACAGGTGTGGCCAAAACAGGGCGGAGGTCTCCCCTCCCTTGGCGGGAGGGGCTGGGGGAGGGGGTCGTAAGTACTTGAAAATTCAACGCCCTCCCCTAACCCCTCCCGTCGCGGGGAGGGGGACTCACGTCCGG
>JBAQYM010000180.1:0-18676 GCA_049300095.1 Syntrophobacteraceae bacterium | reverse complement strand
TTCCCGCAGCGCTTTTGGGCGGGAATCCAGCGTCTTGCTTTGAGCAACAGACCGAAAATACACTGGATTCCCGCCCAAAAGCGCTGCGGGAATGACGGTCTTAACGTTGTCGGCTGGACCCAGGTTATCCGTTATATTTGTAATTCGGTTTGGGCAACAGCCCCTCCCGCGCGGGAACGCGAAAACGAGAAACAAAAAGGTATAATAGTATTTTCTACATCCCTAAGTGTATGGTCGCCCCGACGCTCCCTTATTCTTGGATTCGCCCCCTCTCTTGAATTGCCCTCCGCGAGCCTTATTTTCCTTCCATTGTAAGTTCGTTTTGTCTGAATGAATCACATACAAACCACGGGAGGAGAATCATGCCCAATCACATTGAATGGGTGAAAGACTTCGACATGGCCTTGGCGCGGGCCAAGGCGGAAGGCAAACTCGTCTTTCTCGACTTTTTCAATCCGCAGTGAATTGGCTGCCAAACGATGGATGCGGTTACGTATCCAAATCCGAAAGTGATCGATTTTCTGCAAAACAAGGTCGTTCCTCTGCAGTTGAAGTCGGACGCCCAGCCTTATGCGGCGGATTATATGGTGAAATGGACGCCGAGCCTGCTGGTGATCGATGGGGACGGGAAAGAGCACCACAGAATACTGGGGTTTCTTCCCCCTGTCGAGTTGATCCCGTCGCTGCTTCTTGGATTGGGAAAGGCCCGTTTCAACCATGACAGGTTTGCGGAAGCGCTCGAATGTTTTGAACAGGTCATCACCGAGTACGCCTACAGCAGTTCGGCGCCCGAGGCGGTCTTTTTAAAGGGCGTCGCCATGTATAAGAGCACGCACCAGCCCGGGCACCTCAAGGATGCCTACAATTTGCTCCAGGTGCGCTACCACTATAGCGAATGGGCCAGGCGGGCCTATCCATACTGGCTCCTGCCCTGATCTCCCCGGTTGCGTGCCGCGGGGGTTTTTCCGCCCGCCGTCCATGATCGGTGCGGCGGGCGGAGTTTCTTTCACGATTCGTTATCCGTCGGGGCCGGTCCTTCCGCCGGGTCCGCCGGATGGCCGAGGCGATGCGCGATGCCAAATTGCCGCACCCCGGAATAAATGCTATGCTGAGACAGTTTGCGCCGATTCCCGATATCGGGACCTTTGACGGATAACTCGATGAAGGTCTTTCCATTTTGCCGGGAAAATTCTGAATAGGCTGTTATAATCTTTAAGAGGGATGGAGAACGAAATGGAATGTTGCGCCGGGCGCAGCGAGCCGTTTTCCGCGATGCTCGCCAAAAGAGGGCTGGTACTCAAGCGGGGCCTGACTCAAATCCTCCAGGTCAACACCGGTTTTCTCTGCAATCAAACCTGCGGGCACTGTCACGTGGAAGCGGGTCCGGACCGCCGGGAAGTGATGGGTCCCGAGGTCATGGACGAAGTGATTGCCTACGCGAAAAGGGGCCGGTTCGAGCTTGTGGACATAACCGGCGGCGCCCCTGAACTCAATCCCCATATCGAGAAGCTGCTGGTCGGCCTTTCCGGGGTCGTCCCCCGGATAATCTTGCGCTCGAACCTCACCGCGCTGAATTCGCCCAGTGGACGCCGACTCGCCGGGTTGCTGAAAAGCCTGCGCATAGCGGTAACGGCTTCGTTTCCCTCGACCGATGCGGCGGAAGTCGTCGAGCAGCGCGGCCCAGGTGTTCTGGAATCGAGCATTACGTCCCTGCGACGGCTGAACGAACTGGGATATGGAAACCCGGGGTCCGGCCTCGACCTGGACCTGGTCCACAATCCCGCGCGGCCCGTGCTGCCCGTTCCCCAGGCAAGGCTCGAGACGCTCCTCCGCTCCGAGTTGCAGGCCGGATGGGGCGTCACGTTCAATAATTTATTCAGTTTTGCCAATGCGCCCCTCGGAAGGTTCAAAAAGAAGCTGGAACGTTCCGGCGGGCTCGACGAATACATGGCCGTTCTTGCCGGCGCATTCAACCCCGCCGCCCTCGATGGGGTAATGTGCCGGAGCCTGGTAACGGTTTCCTGGGACGGCCGTCTTTTCGACTGTGATTTCAACCTTGCGGCCGGAGTCGCCATGGGCGGCGCCCCCGTGAGCATCGCCGAGATGGACGGTCCGCCCTTGCCCGGCTCGCCGATTGTCGTCTCCGACCACTGCTACGCGTGCACCGCGGGTGCGGGATTTACTTGAGCCGGCGCCATCACGGTCCCGGACGGGACCCCGGGGAAGGTTTTGTTTTAGATTGCCGCGAGGTTTGATCTTGAAATTGAACGGGTTTTTCACAAGGCCCTGTCAGGAGAGCAAAATGGAGTTGTTCGAATACCGAGTCACCAGGCACCCGGCCGAGTCATTCCGGGAGATGGTCTATTTCTGTTCTCAGGAAGGCAGTTGTAATATGGAAATGATCGGCGCCGATCAGCTCAAGAAAATGGAAACCATATTGAACGAAGGCGGCAGACAGGGTTGGGAACTCGTACAGGCTACATTCGGAAAGGACGGCGTACTCGTTTTCTGGAAACGGCTGATGGGGGCCTGATTCTGATCGGGATACCCAATTATGCGGGGTTTCGCCGCGTTCCACCCCGCAATGTTTACCCCATCCTCCGCAAGTGTCATTCTATTCCCTTGCCCTGTTTACCCAGTGGAAAGCCAGGACAAAAAGGACCCCCCCGAGCCCGGCCAGCAGCAAATAGGAAAAGAGATCGGGCGGTTCGCCGAACGCCGCGGCCCGGATAGCCCTCGATGCATGGGTGAGAGGAAGGAAATGAAGGATTGTTTGCGCCCAGTCCGGCATCCTGTCCACGGGGAAGAAAGTCCCGCCGAGAAAGGCCATCGGGGTTATGAAAAAATTGCTCAGAAGCGCCTGGTCCGAGTGTGACTTGACCAGCATGGCGAGCCCCACGGCGAGCGAGGCGAACACGAAGCTGTTGAGCGCAACCGCCAGCCAGAAATAGGGGCCGTAGGAGAGCGTTACCCCGGAAAGAAACGCGATGCACAAGATGATGAGGGTCGAAAAAAGCGCCCGCGTGATCCCCGCCAGCACTTCTCCGGTAACGTAGGCGATATTGCGTATGGGCGCCGCCTGGAATTCCTCGAATATGTGCCAGTAGAACCGCGCTATGTTTATCTCGCTCGCGATCGCGAATGCCTGCACCATGCTGCTCATCGCAACGAGCCCGGGAATGAGAAATTCGAGGTAGGAATGTTCCCCGATCCGCACGTCGCGGCCCATCCCGAGGCCGAAGGCAATGAGGTAGAGCAGCGGGCTTACCGACATCGAGGCGAGCTGCCGGAAAAATCTTTTCCACAGGATGAGGAGTTCGCGCTGATAGATCGCCAGCATCGCCCTCATGGCAGGACCTTTTTGCCGGTAACCGAGATAAAAACGTCTTCGAGGTTTACGCGCCGCACCGAAAAGCTGCCCTCCTGCCGTCCGATGTAATTGTTGGCCTCGTCTCTGTCTCGAAAATAGCGGGTTTCTATCTCGCCGTCCTCGACCCGGTCCAGGGCCCAACCGCCGAGCTTATCCATGAGGTTTTGCGGCGTGTCGAGGGCAACGATCCGCCCTTCGTCGAGGAAGGCGACCCGTTCGGCAAGAAATTCCGCCTCCTCGATATAGTGGGTGGTGAGGAAAATGGTGGCGCCGCCCTGCTGGATCTTCTTGACGAGCGACCAGATGCGCCTGCGGATCGCCGGGTCGAGGCCGGCCGTGGGTTCGTCGAGAAAGAGAATCCTGGGCGAGTGCATGAGCGCCCGCGCTATCATGACCCGTCGCCGCATCCCCCCCGAGAGGTGTTTAACGGGGCTGCGCGCTCTGTCCGCTATGTCCACGTATTCGAGAAGCTCGGAAATGCGCGAAACCCGGTCCCGTTTGGGCATCTGGAAAAGCTTCCCGTGGAGGTCGAGGTTTTCGTAGACGGTGAGTTCGTGGTCCAGGTTGATGTTCTGGGGCGCAAGCCCGCACTGCCGTTTTGCCTGGAGGCTCTCCCTTTCGATATGGAACCCGTTCAGCCACGCCTCCCCCGAGGAAGGCACGGCCAGGCCGGTGAGGATCTTTATGGTCGTCGTCTTGCCGGAACCGTTCGGTCCGAGGTAGGCGAAAAGCTCGCCCTCCTTCACATGCAGGCTGACGCCCTTGAGGGCTTCCACCTGTTTGTATCTCTTGGCAAGATTTTCGATTCTGATCATTTCGGCCATCATTCCAGATTGTTGCGGCTTGACTCTCCCCGGTGATTTTGCTCAATAACAGGATTTGGTCCCGCTGGAAACACCTGATTGTACGCGGCGCTTCGCAAAAATCAAAATGCGAAGGCATTCACCGCATCTCGATGTATTTCGCCGCGTCCTCTGCGTCCTCCGCGGTGAATTCTTTAAAAAAGCGGGCTCGGAAGGCATCCGGGGCGATTTCGAACGCGCGCGCATTGTAAAAATCGGGTTTAGAGAATATGATAATTGTTCATATTCCCGGATTTGCGCGATAAAATAGGGCTTTTCATACTTATCCCAATCTTAGCCGTGTACAAGGATTCTATGGAAAATTTGCAGGAGGCACGGGACAAGACCGAGATTTTCAAACGGTGCAGGCGTGTTTTGATAAAGGTCGGCAGCGCCGTCCTGACGGGACCCAAGGGCCTCAACCGGGTGATGATCCACCGCCTGAGCGACCAGATTGCCGAGTTGCGCGAGCGCAATGCGGGACTCGACGTGCTGGTCGTGTCCTCCGGCGCGGTGGCCTCCGGCCTTCGCAAGGTGGGCCTCACCGAGCGCCCCAAATCGATCCCTCACAAGCAGGCCGCAGCCGCCGTGGGGCAGAGCGTGCTGATGGAAGCCTGGGAAGCGGCCTTCGACAAGTACGACCTCATGGTCGCCCAGGTGCTTCTCACGAGCGAGGACCTGGCCCACCGCCACCGCTACCTCAACGCGCGCAATACGCTCGAAACCCTGCTGTCGTGGGGCATCCTGCCGATATTAAACGAGAACGACACCGTTGTGGTGGAAGAGATCAAGTTCGGCGACAACGACCAGCTCTCGGCTACCATCGCCGGCCTTGTGGGGGCCGACCTGGTGATTAACCTGACGGATACCGAGGGCCTCTACGATTGCGACCCCCGCCTGAATGCCTCGGCCCGCCTGATTCCGGCGGTGGCCCGGGTGGACGCGAAGGTGCTCGCGTGCGCGACGCCCGCCCCCGGTACGGTTGGAACGGGAGGGATGCTGAGCAAGCTCCACGCGGCCAAAAAGTGCCTGGCGTCGGGAATTCCGATGATAATCGCCCCCGGCAGGGAGCGGGACGTTATCTTGCGTCTCTTTGCGGGCGAAGCGCTCGGAACGCTTTTCCTCCCGAGGGAGCGCGCCTACCAGGGAAAGAAAGTCTGGCTAGCCAACCTGCCCAAACCGGTGGGCGATCTGACCCTGGACGAAGGGGCGGTGACGGCGCTCCAGAAGCGGGGCCGGTCGCTCCTGCCCATCGGAATCCGCGAGGTGCGGGGAAGTTTCGGCGTCGGGGCGCCGGTGCGGTGCGTCGATAAGGAAGGAAATATCATCGGGATCGGCCTGACCAACTATAAATCGGCCGAGATCGAGGCCATAAAAGGACGGCACAGCGAGGAAATAGAAGGCCTCATCGGCTACAAGCATTCGGACGAGGTAATCCACCGGGACAACTTCGTCCTGATGAGCGAGGCAATTTAGAGCGGTGTGCCGGAATTCACCGGGAATTTTTGCTTCGTGTTCTTCGTGCTCTTCGTGGTTGATGTCACCCTTTTTTTAAACACGAAGAGCACGAGGGCACGAAGAACACGAAGCAAGCTTAGGCCACAAAGCAGTTTGTCCTGCTCTGTCTGGAAGAAAATCGTAGTCCCCCGGCTGCGGGAGATGGAGGAAATAATGCGGGAACAGATACTGGAGATGGGCAAAAGGGCGCGTGAAGCGGCCCATCTCATGGCGAAGGCGGACAGCGGCCGCAAGCGGGAGGCCCTCGAGAAGATGGCCTTGGCGCTGGAGCGCGAGAGGGGCTCGATCGATGCGGCAAACCGCAAGGACGTCGAGGACGCGGTCGGAAAAGGGCTTGCCGCGGCCAAGGTGGACCGGTTGATAATCAGTGAGAAGGTCCTGGGCGAGATGGTGAGCGGCCTGCGGGAGGTGGTGCTGCTTCCCGACCCCGTCGGCGAGGTGACGAAGATGTGGACGCGCCCGAACGGGCTTCGGGTCGGGAAGATGCGAATTCCGCTCGGAGTTATCGGGATCGTCTACGAATCGCGGCCCAATGTCACCGTGGACGCCGCGGCCCTTTGCATCAAGGCGGGCAATGCCGTGATCCTGCGCGGCGGCTCCGAGGCTTTTCACTCGAACAGCCGCCTGGCGGCGATCCTGCGCGAATCGCTAAAAGAGGCGGGCCTTCCCGAAGACGCGGTCCAGTTCGTTGAAACGACCGACCGGCAGGCGGTGCTCGATCTTCTCGGCCTCGAAGACTACGTTGACGTCATGATCCCGCGCGGCGGAGAAGACCTTATCCGGTTTGTAACCAAAAATGCCAGGATGCCCGTCTTAAAGCATTACAAGGGCGTGTGCCACATCTTCATCGATTCGGACGCCGACATCGGGATGGCCGAAAAAATCTGCCTGAACGCCAAAGTGCAGCGGCCCGGGGTGTGCAACGCGATGGAAACGCTGCTGGTGCACGAAAAAATCGCCCCCGATTTTCTGCCCGCGATGGCGGAGGCCTTCCGGCGGGAAGGGGTCGAGCTTCGCGGCTGTGAGAAGACAAGGGAGATCGTGCGGGATGCGAAACCCGCTGCCGAGGAGGACTGGTACGCCGAGTACCTCGACCTGGTCCTGGCGGTCCGCGTGGTCCCGGACATGGACGAAGCGATCCGGCACATCACGAAATACGGCTCGCAGCACACGGAGGCGATCGTTACGGAAAATTTCGCGAGGGCGCACCGGTTTATCCAGGAAGTCCAGTCTTCGCTCGTGCTGGTGAACGCGTCCACGCGCTTTAACGACGGTTTCCAGTTGGGGCTTGGGGCCGAGATCGGCATATCGACCTCGCGCCTGCACGCTTTCGGTCCGATGGGGGTCGAGGAGCTTACCACCACGAAATTCATCGCGTTCGGAAACGGCCAGTTGCGAAGCTGAGGACCGGCGGCATTGGGACCGGGTGAGGGGGTCGATCATACTGGAGCCTCGAGGGGGAATGCCAAAGCGTCTGGGGATATTCGGAGGGACGTTCGATCCCGTGCACCTGGGCCACTTGCGAACGGCCGAAGAGGCCCTGGAATCACTCGATCTGGACCGGGTGCTGTTTATTCCCTCGGCCGACCCTCCGCATAAGCCGGGTTGCGAAGTGCTCGCCTTCGAGCACCGCTGGAGGATGCTGGAACTCTCGATTGCGCAGAACCCCCGCTTCGGCCTTTCGGACCTCGAGCGAAGGCTTCCGGGGAAATCCTACACGGTAAATTCCCTGCGCAAGCTGGGCGAGGAGTTTCCGGGCGCGGAGCTTTTTTTTCTCATCGGGCTGGATGCGTTTTTGGAAATCGATACATGGTATAAGTTCACGGAACTGTTCCGGCTTGCCGAAATCGTGGTGCTGAGACGGCCCGGCTTTGACGAGGGCCACATCGAGGATTTCCTGTCCCGGCGGGTGTCCGGCGGCTACAGGCGGGAATCGGGAAGCGGCGCCTTCACCCACCCGGAAATGCGCCCGGTCCATTATCTTCGGAACACGCGGCTGGACATATCGAGCACACGGGTCCGCGAGCTTGCCGCCCGGGGGCGGTCCGTGCGCTACCTGGTCCCACGTGAGGTGGCGGGTTATATATATGAGCAAAAATTTTACGAGCCGGGCGGGCGGGATCGGTAACAGTGTGTTTTTCTCTGCGCCCTCTGCGTCTTTGCGGTGAAGGGTTGCAGGAATTGCGGGAATCAAGGAAGAAGGAAAAAGAATGCCGGAATCAGGAATCGCGGCGAGTGCCGAAGATGCAAAAAGGAAAGAATCCTGGAAATTGATGGGCGGCAGGGAAAAGGCGATCGCCTACGCGCGCGAGGCGTCGCGGTTTAAAGCGCTCGACCTGGTGCTCCTCGATGTTTCGAGATTTTCTTCCTTTGCCGATTATTTTATCATCTGCGGCGGGAAATCGAGCCGGCAGGTCCAGGGCATCGCCGAGAACGTGGAAAGCACTCTCAGGGACAGGGGGATAAGACCTCTCGGAGTCGAGGGGAAAAAAGAAGGCCACTGGGTCTTGATGGATTATGGAGACGTCATTCTCCACATATTCTATGAACCCGTCCGCTTATTCTACGATCTGGAAAGCCTGTGGTCGGATGCCTCCCGGTTGGACTGGGAGGAAGGCCCGACCGAGGGCGTTTGCGATCGGGAATCAAGGTAATCCCCTATGTTGTCAGCCCTTTTTCGTGGAAAAGTCGTCAGGGCGGCCACGGCCGCCGCCACGGCGCTCGTATTTGCCCTGGTCCTTCTCATGCCGTCCGGGACGGCGAACGCGCTGAACCTCAGCGAGGAAAAGGAAATCGGGCGCAAGATTCTCGAACAGATCAGAAGGTACATGCCCCTGGTCGAAGACGGGGAAATGCTCACCTATATCCGGGGCGTAGGAAACCGGATAGTAAAAGAGGTCGGAGTAACACCCTACCAGTACCAGTTTTTCATCGTCGACCTCCCGGTCCCCAATGCGTTTGCCATCCCCGGCGGATACATTTTCATCTTCCGCGGCCTGATCGAAATGATGTCCTCGGAAGGAGAGCTTGCCAGCATCTTCTCGCACGAACTCGCCCATATCCAGGCGCGCCACATCCACCGGAAAATCGATGACAGCAAGGTGCTGAGCGTTGCCTCGGTTGCCGGGATGGTCGCCGGGATACTGCTGGGCGGGTCGGGGGCCGGGCCGGCCCTCGCGGCCGGCAGCATGGCGGCCGGCCAAACGGCCGCCCTTGCCTACAGCCGCGATCACGAAATGGAGGCCGACCAGCTCGGGTTCAGGTATTTTTGCGCCGCGGGATACGACCCCTCAGACATGGCGTCGATCATGCGCAAGATGGATCAGAATAAATGGTCGGGCGTATCGAAGATCCCCACCTATCTCCTGACCCACCCCGCACTGGGCGAGCGCGTTTTGTACCTGACCGAGATGGCGAAGAAAGAGAATGCCTCATCGCCAAAGGCGCGCAAGGCCGCGGTGGGGGATTTTCCGCTGCTCCAGGCCGCCCTGATCGCGGACCATTCCGACCATGCCAAGGCCTTCGCGCATTTTCAGCCCGGATTAAAGACGGGAGACAAGGCCGCGATCTTCGGCATGGGGCGTTTCTACCTGCGCCAGGGATTGAACAAGGAGGCCGCGGCACAGCTCCAGGCCGCAGCCCGCGTGATCCAGTCTCCATTTGTCCTGAGTTCCCTCGGCGCGGCCTACCACCGCCTCGGAAAGCTCGATGAGGCGAAAAGATCATTCGAATCCGCCCTCTTTCTCGATCCTTCCGCGTCCATTGTCCACTACAGGCTGGCGCTGGTGCTCCAGGATATGGGACAGAAAGGCGAGGCGCTCGACCACCTTACGAGAATAGAAGATCTTGCGCCGATGTTTCCGGAAGTGGATTACCAACTGGGCGTGCTTCTCGGGCAGATGAACCGCCTCGGCATGGCGCACTACCATCTGGGCCGCTATTATGCGAACAAGCTCAAGTGGGACCTTGCGATAATGCACTACAAGAAGGCCAAGGGATTTACCCTCGATTCTCCGAACAAGACCGAGGAAGTCAACCTGGTCCTCAAGGACCTGGAAAAGCTTAAAAAGGATTCGCCGGTAAAGCGTTAGCGGGGGATTCGGAAGTTGGAAGACGGAAGTTGGAAGACGGAAGTTGGGTGTGAGATGTTGGGTGTGAGATGTTGGATGTGAGACGTTGGATCTCAGATGTTGGGTGTTGGGCGCCGGATGCTTGATGCTGGATTCCGGCTTTCGCCGAAATGACGGCCATATTCCTCGATCCCGCGCCGGAGGGGCTGTTACCCCAATGCAAGAGTAGCGACAGGTGTGACAAAAACAGGACCGGGGACTCCCCTCCCGTCGCGGGAGGGGGACTTACGTGCCGTTCACTTGCCGCGCAGCCTGAAGATTTCTTTGGACAATAGCCCCGGGAGCGTGGGAACGAGCACAAATAGCCAACAGCCAACAGCCAACAGCCAACAGCCAACAGCCAACATCCAATATCGAGCATCATGTATCGATCACCCGGGAAAGTCATCGATGTCACAAACTCATGAAAGAAACATTCCTTTGTTCCTCCTCTGTTTGGCCGGGTTGCTCGTGTCGGTTGCGGCCGGAGTTTCGGAGCATCTTCCGCCCCTGAAATTCCTGTGCGCGGCGGCGTGCAGGGAAACGGCCGAAATCACCCTTCTCCTTGTCCCGCTATGGTTGTGGGGCGCTCTTTTTTGGGCGGCCGCGGCCGTTTTGGCCTGGTCCAGGAGCGGCTGGATGCCCTGGATCGCGGCCCCCGCGGCCGGAATGGAAGCCGCCCTGGTCTGGGTCATGTTCCTGATGGGCGCGCCCTGCCTGTTTTGCATAGCAAACGCCGTAGGGGTGCTGGTGCTCGTCGTCGTATCTTTCAGGAAGGAGCTTGCGTGGCAACAGTCCACCCTCGCGCTGCTTTTTCTCCTGGCCTGCGCGTACTGGATACCGCATGAAAACCGCCTCCCGGTCTTGGCGGGTCCGCGATCCGGCGGCGCACCGGGAAGCGACATCGTCGCCAGGGTGGGGGATGAAGCCATAACGGACAGCAGGCTCGAAGTGCTCGTCGGTCCAAAACTCCTCGAACTGAGAAAGGACGTGTATCGGCTCAAGCGCGAGAAGCTCGACCAGTTGGTCGTCGAGTTGATAATACAGAAAGCGGCGAAGGAAAAAGGGCAGACGATCGAGCAGTTCCTCGACGAGGCGGTCCCGGCCTCGAACATGGTCGCAACGGAGCAGGAGGTGGATAAGTATCTCCAGGACAACCATGAGCGCACCAAGGATTGGCCGGGCGCCAGGGAGGAGTTGCGGGCGCGGGTAAAGACGTTCCTGGAGCAGCAGAGGAGGGCCCTGGCAGTGACCGCTTACGCGCGCACCCTGGATCAGCAATTCGGGGTCCAGGTCTATCTTTCGCCCCCGCGGCCGCCCAACGTGAAGGTCGATATTACCGGCGCTCCCGTGCAGGGGCCCGGCGATGCCCCGGTGACGATAATCGAGTTTTCGGACTACGAGTGCCCGGCCTGCCGCTCGACCCACCTGACCGTGAAGAGACTCAAGGAGATTTACGGAAACCGGATCAGGTGGATTTTCCGGGACTATCCGCTCCGGCAGCACAAGAGCGCGTTCAAAGCGGCCGAGGCGGCCCACTGCGCCGCCGACTCGGGAAAATTCTGGGAGTACCAGGATGTTGTCTTTACCAGTGATAAGCTCGATCCCGAGAGCCTCGTAAAATACGCGGCCGAGCTGGGCCTTCCAAGCGACAGCTTTCGGCGGTGCCTGGACGAGGGAAAGCACAAGGCAACGGTGGAAAACAGCCTCCGCGCCGCCACCCAGTCGGGTGTTGACAGGACCCCCTCTTTTATTATCAACGGGGCCCTTTTGACCGGGGGACCCGCTTTTGAGGTCTTCAAGACGAAAATCGACGAAGAATTGCAAAAAGAAACGCGCAAGCGCTGATCGCTTTCCTTGCTTTCGTCGGGGCTGGTGACCAACCCGGCCCGCTTTGATCCTTGACGCCCGTGTGCCGGGAATGCTAGCCTTAAAATTTACTGAACGAAGCGGGAACTTTCGTTTTTTTGGTTTGCCTTTCGGGCATTCTCTTATAAATAAACTCTCTTTCGGTATTTCGTTCTTCTTCCCGCTTTTTGCGGGATTTGTCTATTTTGGCTGCCTGTCCCGGGACGACCGAGCTTCTCTGGGGAGGGCGGCACAGGGTTGCAGGAGGTTTTGATGAGAATTCTGGTCAGCGACAATCTCTCCGAGGCGGGAATCGAGAAGCTCACGAGGGTGCCCGGCTTCGATGTGGAAGTGAACACCACGCTCACCAAGGATGAATTCCGGCAGGTTATCAAGGATTTCGATGCCCTGGTCATCCGCAGCGGGACCAAGGTGACGGCGGATGTCATTGAACATGCCGATAATCTCAAGGTCATCGGCCGCGCCGGCATCGGGCTCGACAACGTGGACGTCGAGGCCGCGAGCAAGCGCGGAATCGTTGTCATGAACACTCCGGAAGGAAACGTGATAACGACCGCCGAGCACGCCATCGCGATGATGCTCTCCCTAACGCGGAACATTCCCCAGGCCTCCGGTTCGCTCAAGGCGGGCAAGTGGGAAAAGAAGCGCTTTCAGGGCAAGGAAGTCTTCAACAAGGTGCTGGGAATAATCGGCGTCGGGCGGATCGGCCGCGTGGTGGCCGACCGGGCGATGGGGCTTAAGATGAAGGTCATCGGTTTCGATCCCTACATCAATTCCGAGGTGATCGATGGCCTCGGGATCGAGGGTGTGAGCGTCGACGAGCTTTTTGCCCGCGCCGACTACATTACCGTCCACACCCCCATGACGAGCGAGACCCGGAACCTGCTCAATGCCGACGCCTTCCGCAAGATGAAACCCGGCGTTTTCGTCATAAACTGCGCCCGGGGCGGCATCGTCAACGAACCCGACCTTTGTGAGGCCATCAAGGCGGGGATTGTGGCGGGGGCCGCGCTCGATGTGTTCACCACCGAACCTCCGATAGGAAACCCTCTGCTCGAACTCGAACAGGTGATTGCAACGCCTCACCTCGGCGCGTCCACCGAAGAGGCCCAGGAAAACGTCGCCATAGCGGTTGCCGACCAGGTGGCCGATTTCCTGACGCGGGGCACGATCCGAAATGCCGTCAACGCCCCGAACATCGACGGGGCGATCCTGGCCAAGCTCCGCCCCTATCTCGTGCTGGCCGAACGGCTCGGGTGCGTGCTCACCCAGATAACCAAGGGCGCCATCCAGAAGGTGTCGATAGAATACGTGGGCGAGGCGGCCGCGCTCGAAACCAACCCGCTGACCATATCCATCCTCAAGGGGATGCTCACCCCGATTCTGGGTGACATGGTCAATTTCGTAAACGTCCCGGTCCACGTCAAGGAAAGAAACATCAAGGTGACCGAGGCGGTGCGCAGCGAGGCCGAAGACTACACGAACCTGATAAGCATTCACGTTAAGACCTCCGAGCGGGAAAACCTGGTTGCCGGCACCATCTTTGGCAAAAAAGAGCCGCGCATGGTGCGCATAAACGATTTCCGGCTCGAAGCGGCGCTCGAGGGCCATCTGCTCCTCATATACAACATCGACACGCCGGGGACCATCGGGGCCATCGGGAGCTGCCTGGGTCGAAACAACATCAATATTTCGCTCATGAACGTCGGACAGGTGCTCGAACGGGGGCAAAACATCATATTCCTCAGGACCGACACGGCCACCACCCCGGAAGTGATAAAGGAACTGCTGGCGATGGACAACGTGGACATCGTGCAGGCAATCGAACTTTAAAGCGAGCACCCCAGGTCTCGTGGCAAACGTGCGGGTTGGGTCGCGCGCGGCGACGCCCGACGTTCTCTCCAAAACAAAGTTGGGTTAAGCGACAGCGTGTAGGTTGGGTTAAGCGACAGCGAAACCCAACATCCCTCTCCAAGGCGCAAGGACCAGGAGGAAGGAAGGAGCCCCATGGCGGAAAAAGAAGAGGAAAAGGGATTCGTCATTAAGGACAAGCGCAGATTTTCTTCGGACGAGGAAGCCGGAGAAGAAGCGCGGGCCGAAAGCCAAGCCGCGGGAAAAGAAGATGAGGGGGCGCGGGGGCCCGGTGAAACCGGTCCCGGAGAAGCTTCCGGGGAGGCTGAGCAGGAGCGCGGCCCGTTCCCCGAGGTTTCGATGGCGACCTTCATTTTTTCCCTAAGCTCTTCCGCCCTGGTGCACCTGGGCGAGATCCCGGAGCCCGAAACCAACCAGACCCGCCTCGATTTGGCCATAGCCAAGCAGATCATAGACACGCTGGGAATGCTCCAGGAAAAGACGATGGGCAACCTGGACCAGGACGAAGACCGGCTCATGAGGTCGGTGCTCTATGATCTCAGGATGCGCTACGTCCAGAAGATGAGCGGAAAGTAGCAAAGGCGGATACGGTTGGCCGCAAGCGCGTCTCGTTCACCGCAGTATTTCATGTCCCGCTGGGACACCCCGGACCATGAAAAACTGTAGGGTGGGTACCGCATTGGGGCTGTTGCCCAAATGCAAAAGTCGCGACAGGTATGGCCAAAACAGGATAGAGGTCTCCCCTCCCTTGGCGGGAGGGGCTGGGGGAGGGGGTCGTAAGTACTTGAAAATTCGACACCCTTCCCTAACTCCTCCCATCGCGGGGAGGGGGACTCACGTCCCGCTCAATAGTCGCGCAGATTGAATATTTCTTTGGGCAACAGCCCGTCTTTAGTGCCTACCGCCGTAACTTTTCGAAGCGAAGACGCGGAGGGCGCGGAGGAAAAGCCGGAACAAGGCGCATCCGGCGGCCGTCCACGTGGGGCAGGCTTTCCAGCCTGCCAGCGAAGGAGAGGGGGCCTTCACCCCCGTTGTGGCACGGTCTCCCGACCGTGCCGCCGCAGCCGACCGAAGGTCTCCCAAAGAGGTCACCTGGTTCCGTGGTGAGTTGGAGACCTCCGGTCGAGAGCATGACGCGGTCGGGACCCCGCGCCATAACCGGGTGGACCCAGCGCCATAACCGGGTGGACCCCGCGTTAAACGAACGGTATTGTAGCGAAGGCAAAGAGGCCCGGCCGATTTGATTGTCGAGACGAGCGTTCCCGCAAAGATAAACCTGTGGCTTGAGGTGATCCGCAAGCGCGAGGACGGCTACCACGAGCTGTCGAGCCTCATGCTGCCGGTGTCCGTTTTCGACCGGATCGTGATTGAGGTGGGGGCCGAAGACGGCCCCATCTCGCTGGAGTGCGACGAGCCGGAAATCCCGCGAGACGAGCGGAACATTGCCTGGCGGGCCGCCGAGCTTTTCCGGAAGGCAAGCGGGACGGACGCCTCGGTGCGGATCGTGCTGGAAAAGCACATCCCGTCCGGGGCCGGGCTGGGAGGCGGGAGCGCGGATGGGGCCGGGGTCTTGCTGGCCCTTAATTCCTGTTTTGGACATGTACTCGCCGATGCCGTTCTGGCGGACCTTGCGCTCTCGCTGGGGGCGGACGTCCCGTTTTTTTTGCGTCAAAAGGCCGCCCTGGCCGGCGGGATAGGGGAGAAGCTCGAATTTGTGAGCGGTGTGCCCGAATACCCGCTGCTGCTGATAAAACCCCCGGTGAGCGTGCCGACGGCGTGGGTGTATCAAAATTTGAAATTGACAAGAGGGCGCCCGAACATTACACTTAACCGTTTCAACACCGCCCCCTGGAGGCTCGGGGACCTCGTCGCCAACGACCTCGAATCGGTTACCGTCCCCAGGTGCCCGGTCATCTCCGAGATCAAGGAATGGCTGCTCGGGCGCGGCGCCCTCGTCGCCTCGATGAGCGGCAGCGGCCCGACCGTCTTCGGGGTTTTTTCGTCCCTCGATGCGGCCCGTGCCGCCGAAGCCGAGGCCGCCGGGGCCTGGACGAATTTCTGGGTAAGGGCCGCCCGAGTGATCGGCGCGGCTGATATTCATATCGGGCGGGTGAACGGCCCCTGAAAGAGGGCCGGCGCTTTCCCGCATCGCGGCTGGAAGCCGCTTCCACGGGTAATCGGACCCCCGTGTTTGCGGGACATTTGTATTTGGGGCGTCGCCAAGCGGAAAGGCACGGGTCTTTGGAACCCGCATTCGGAGGTTCGAATCCTCCCGCCCCAGCCATTTTTTTTACTCAACACCCGGGCGGAGAGTTCCGTCGAATCCATGCCGGGCTTGTAGAGGGCGAATTCGAGACTATGTGGAGCCGCCTTACTCTTTTTACCGGAAATTCGAATTCCCCGTTAAACGAGAGGGTCTGCTCGCACCTCGGGGTAACCCCCGGCAAGGTCCTCGCCAAGCGCTTCAGCGATGGGGAGATACGGGTCGAGATCGGCGAAAACGTCAGGGGGAAAGACACTTATGTGCTTCAGTCCACCTGTCCGCCGGTCAATGAAAACATCATGGAACTGCTGGTCCTGATGGACGCGCTCAAGAGGGCGTCCGCCCGGCGCGTAAACGCCGTCATTCCCTACTACGGCTACGGGCGCCAGGACCAGAAAGACAAGCCCCGGGTCGCGCTCAGCTCCAAAATGGTGGCCGATCTGATTGCCGTTGCCGGGGCCGACCGCGTGATCACGATAGACCTGCACGCGGACCAGATCCAGGGGTTTTTCAACATCCCGGTGGACCACCTCTTCGGGACCGCGGTGTTCATCAGCGCGCTCAAGTCCGAAATTCGCGGCGACGAGATCGTGGTGGCCCCCGATTCGGGGGGCGTCGAGCGGGCGCGGCTTTTCGCCTCGCGGCTCAAACTCGATCTGGCCATGTTGGACTACCGCGAGGAAAACGGAAACGCTCCGCATATTGTGGGAAATGTCGCCGGAAGGCGGGTCATCATTCTCGACGACATGGTGGATACCGCCAGGACGCTTGCGCGCACGGCCATAGCCGCCCAGGCCGCCGGCGCTGAAATTGTGGACGCCTGCTGCGTGCACCCGGTCCTTTCGGGCAACGCGGTTGAACATATAGTGTCTTCACCGATACGGACGCTCATGGTGACCGATACCATCCCTCTTTCCCAAAAGGCGATCGAGTGTGGAAGGGTCCGGGTCGTGAGTATTGCGCCCATGCTTGCCGAGGTCATCAAGCGGGTGCATTTCGAGGAATCAATCAGCTCGATATTTGCCGAAATGTGAGCGTGACTCGCGCGCTCTTAACAGGAGGAACACGTTAATGAATCTGGAACTTACAGCACAGAAAAGAGACGGGAGCGGCAAAGGGGCCGCCCGGGGCGTTCGCCGGGAAAACCGTGTCCCGGCCGTCCTTTACGGACCGAAAACCGAAGCGATGTCCCTGAGCGTTTCATCACTTCAGCTCGAAAAGCTGCTGCGTGAAACGGGCGGCGAGAGCAAGCTCCTGAATCTCAATATCGAGGACGGCGGGGGCGAAGCCAGGCAGGTGCTCATCCGCGAAATCCAGAAGCACCCTTACCGCAGACGTTTTCTGCATGTGGACTTCTACGAGGTGCCCCTGGACCAGCCCATCGTCGTCGAAGTCCTGGTGGCGCTGGTCGGCGATTCCATCGGTGTTTCGAAGGGTGGGGAAATCAATCTTATCCAGCGTACGCTGTCCGTGCGCTGCCTGCCAAACCAGATACCGGAAAGAATCAACGTGGATGTCACCAAGCTCGACCTGGGCCAGATTCTCCACGTCGAGGAACTGGAAGCCCTGACCTCCTTTGAATTCATGGACGACAAGACCATGGGCGTGGTGAGCGTGCTTGCGCCCGAGGTAGCGCCCCAGCCCGGCGAGGGAGAAGCCCCCGCCCCCGGGAAGGGCAAGTAGTCTCGATCTGGTGATAGGGGAAGGGTAAGTAGTCTCGATCCTGTGATCCCGGGCAGGGGCAAGTAGTCTCGATCCTGTGATCGCGGGCAGGGGCTTCGGCCCTTCCTTGAGTATAATCCGCACTTCCCGGTAGGACCGGGCGGGGATTAACCCCGCCCCTACGGTTAACGAGGTGGTACGACCATCCCGGGCGGCCGTAGGGGCGGGGTTAATCCCCGCCCGGTCCTTCCAAGTCAATGGACCTCTTTTTGAAAACCGGTTGCAATGAACGACCCCTGCCGGAATTCCGACGACGATCAAATACTTGCCGTGATCGGTCTGGGAAACCCCGGAAAAGAATACGAGAATACGCGCCACAACGCCGGGTTCCGGGTCCTTGACCTGCTGATCCGGCAATACGGCATCGGCGTCCAGGAGCGCAAGTTCCGGGCAAGCTGGGGCGCCGGCCAGGCCGAGGGGCGCAAGGTCCTCTTCGTAAAACCTCTCACCTACATGAACCGGAGCGGGGAGGCGGTGGGAGAAATCCTGAAATATTTCGGGATCGCCCCGCAACAAACCCTGGTAATCCACGACGACCTGGACCTGCCGTTCGCCCGGATCCGCATCGCAAGAAGAGGCGGCGCGGGTGGACACAAGGGAATCCAGTCGATCATAGACCACCTCGGGACCACCGATTTCCCCCGCCTCAAGATCGGCATCGGCCGCCCCAAACACCACGAACCGGTGGAAACCTTCGTCCTCCAACCCCCCTATTCCGAAGACCGCGAAGAATTCGAAAAAATGACGGCCCAGGCCGAAGAAGCCGCCCGCGCCGTCCTCGCCACATGCCTATCCGCCGCGATGAATGAATTCAATAAGCGAGAGTGAATAGTGAACAGTGAACAGTGAAGGGTGAGCAGGGAAGACGAGGCCGGACCACCCGGAAACATGTTTTTCTCCTCGCTCTTTATTGCTCACTTGAGACTGGCGGCCCGGAATGCTATATTTGTATAGCACACTTAGTGGTCTATTTCATAAATTCGATGGCGTATTACGGTGAGCGTTATGTTCTGTTCGCCTTCCGGCACGGACCGCCATTTCGTCATTCCCGCAGGGTTTCTGGGCGGGAATCCAGCGACTTTGGGATAACTCGTCTTGCTCCAACGCATTG
>JBAQYM010000179.1:0-10071 GCA_049300095.1 Syntrophobacteraceae bacterium | reverse complement strand
GGGAGCGGCTTGCAGCCGCGATTTCCTCGCATGAGACGCACCCAACGCGGGGAAAGCGCGGCTGCAAGCCGCTCCCACAAACCCACACGGGCCTTCATCCGGCAGGCGTGACGGAAACCTTTAGGGGCGATGGAAACCTTCGTTGCCGCCGCATCATACATTTCCCTTGACATGGTGCGCCCTCGCCCTATACTGCGCTCGTTGTGCTTTTATGGATATAACGCAAGCGCCTCCAATCCGATTCCTCCGCATGGATGTGGGAGCGGCCCCGTTGCGGCACGGTCTCCCGACCGTGCCGCCGTGCCTGACCGAAGGTCTCCCAAGGAGGTCAATTGGTCCTGAGGTGGGCTGGGGACCTCCGGTCGCGAGCATGGCGCGGTCAGGAGACCGCGCCATAACCGGGGTGGGAGCGGCTTGCAGCCGCGAGAGGGGCTCCCCGACCAGGCGGCGGGCGGGGAAGGCGCGCCGATTGTGGCGCGATTGAGTCGGGGCCGATTGCGGCGCGCGGGAAGGACCATGATCCACCGCCTACAAAAATGGCTAAAACTGCTACATTTTTGTAGCATAAGACATGCCTCCGGCATCGGCAACTTAAGTCCGGCGCAGTTTTTAGAAAGAAGAATTTCCCTATTATATTGATATATTAGCCGATCAGATCCAACCGCAGAACCCCGGGCACGCTTCTTGCCCTATAGCGGGTGATAGAAAGATTTTCGGCTTGCCGTTTTGTGTTTACGATCGGAAATGAAGCATGCACGATGTTCTCCATCCACTTTTGCTGACCCTCAAGGTCGCCTCGCTTGCGACGCTTTTTGCGTTTCTCCTGGGGACGGCCATGGCGGCCCTTATCGTCCGTTACCGGTTTCCGGGGCGGGAATTTCTAGACGCCGTCCTCACGCTCCCGCTCGTCATGCCCCCGACGGTCCTGGGCTACTACATTATCGTCGTGCTGGGCCGAAAGGGGTGGATCGGGCAGTGGCTAAACGACACCTTCGGGATATCGCTCATGTTCACCTGGCAGGGGGCGGTGGTGGCATCGGTGACGGCATCCCTGCCCCTGGTTTTCAAATCGGCCAGGGCGGCGTTCGAAACCGTCGACCAAAACCTGGAAAAAGCGGCGAGGACGCTCGGTTCCTCGGAGATCGAGGTGTTCCTGCGGGTTTCCCTGCCCCTTGCCTGGCGGGGCCTTCTTGCCGGAACGATGCTGGCTTTCGCCCGCGGCATGGGCGAATTCGGGGCCACGCTCATGGTGGCCGGCAATCTGCCCGGAAAGACCCAGACCCTCTCGCTTGCCGTCTACAGCGCCGTGCAGGCGGGAAACGACGCCATGGCGGCGCTTCTGGTGGCGATCATATCGGCCGTTTGCATCTGCGTTCTACTCGGCTCGGGGAAGGCACTCAAATCGGACTACATGAAGGAGGTTGAACGATGAGACGCGGTTTAATCCATGTTCTTGCGTGTTTTGCGGCCATTCTTGCGATGATCCCGGCCGGTCCGGCGAACGCGGAGAAGGAACTGATCGTTTCGGCGGCGGCGAGCCTCACCAACGCATTCACCGAGATCGGGAAGAAGTTCGAGGCGGCCAACCCGGGCGTGAAGGTCCTCTTTAACTTCGCGGCTTCGGGATCGCTCCTCCAGCAGATCGAAAAAGGGGCCCCGGTGGACGTTTTCGCCTCGGCCGACCAGAAGACGATGGACCGCGCGGGTGAAAAAGGCCTCATCGCTCCGAAAACCAGGCAAAATTTTGCGGGCAACCGACTCGTGCTGGTCCTCCCGGCGGATTCGAAACTATCGGTCTCCGGTCTAGCCGGCCTGGCCAAACCGGAGGTCGCTAGGATTTCGCTCGGCACCCCCGAGGCCGTTCCGGCCGGGGCCTATGCGAAGGAGGCGCTTGTTGCGGCGGGCCTCTGGGAATCCCTTGCCCCCAAGTATATCTACGCCGAAAACGTGCGGCAGGCCCTCGATTATGTGAGCCGGGGCGAAGTGGATGCGGGGTTTGTGTTTGCAACCGATGCCGCCGCGGCGAAGGCGAAAGTGAAGGTCGCGGCAACGGTTGAAAACACCAGCCCGGTTCTCTATCCGATTGCCGTGGTCGCGAACGCGCAAAACAGGGACCTGGGGCAAAAATTCATCGACCTGGTTCGCGGCGAGGAAGGCCGCCGGGTGCTTGCTTCGTTTGGTTTTACGGGACCTTGACATGCTGATCGAAATAGACGTGCGGAAACGGTTCAGTTCGCGGGGAAGGACCTTCGATCTGAAGGTGAAGTTTAGCTCCGATTCGGAGTGCGTGGTCCTGTTCGGGCCGTCCGGATCGGGGAAGACCGCCACCCTTCAGTCGATAGCGGGACTGATCGCCCCGGATGCCGGAAGGATCGCCTTAAACGGCCGCGTCCTGTTCGACGCCGCGGACCGGACCCATGTCCCGCCGCGCAACCGCAATATCGGCTATGTTTTCCAGGACTATGCCCTTTTCCCGCACCTGAGCATCCTGGAAAATGTCGGCTACGGGCTGAAAAAGAACTGGCTCCGCCGCTTTTGCGCGGAGGATGCAGGCAGGCTCCGCGAGTTTTTGGAGCTGTTCGAGATCGGCCACCTCGCCCGATGCTACCCCTGCGGCCTCTCGGGAGGCCAGAGACAGCGCGTCGCCCTGGCCCGCGCCCTCCTTCGAAAACCCGACCTGCTTTTGCTCGACGAGCCCTTTTCGGCCCTCGACACGCTCCTTCGCGCCAGGCTGAGGGCGGAACTCCAGCGCATCCAGGCCCGGTTTCGCATCCCGATCATCATGATTACCCACGACCCCGAAGATGTCCGCGAATTCCCCGGGACCATCGTCACCTACGAAGAGGGGCGGGTGTGCGAGGTCCGGAGCACGGGATCAAAAGACCCCCGCCGCGCGCTCATGTCGCCCACATCCGCAAGCGCCGGCGGTGACCGGCCGTGTAAGGGCGCAAACGGGCAGCTTACGGAAGATTTGCCCGGGCCCGACATGATCGCAAATGTGTAGGCTTTTGCCTGCATAGGCGAAGGGTTTTCCCTACAATTATTCCATGTTCATCCGGAAATGCCCTCGGTACCGCCTTGCCGATCCAAGCCGATCGAGACGGCCTGTGGCGCAAACGACGGGTCCTTTCCCGGACGCGGCTTCGGACCCGATTATCATGCCTTCGAGTGACGCCCGCAACACACGAAAACAGCGTTCAACAGGTAAATTCCCTCAAGTCAGTTGCCCCTCAGCCTTCCACCAGACCGGGCGGGGATCAAGGGGCTGTTGCCCAAATTGCAAAAGTTACAACAGGTGTGGCCAAACCAGGGCGGAGGTCTCCCCTCCCTTGGCGGGAGGGGCTGGGTCATGTTCGACGAGCCATCGCTGGGCCTCTCGCCGGCGGTTGGCTCCCCTCCCTTGGCGGGAGGGGCTGGGGGAGGGGGTCGTAAGTACTTGAAAATTCAACACCCTCCCCTAACCCCGTCCATCGCGGGGAGGGGGACTCACGCCCGGTTCAATAGTCGCGCAACTTTTATGCCTGATCGAATTTGCAGAACCTGACGCACACAACTAATATTTCTTTGGGCAACAGCCCCTCAACCCCGCTCCTACGGATCCGCGGCGGGCCGGATGCCTTCCTGTGGACGTAGGGGCGGGGTTGATCCCCGCCCGGACCGCCGGAAGTGGCGATTCCTTTTCACAACTCCTCGTTTGCGCAACAGCCCCGGAACGTCTGCCCCGCATCAATCGGTTTTGTAGAATTTATCTTCGTGTTCGGCCATGTGCGCCAGGATTGGGGCGGGCTCGAAGCGTGGCCCGAGGCGGGCGGCAAGGTCCTCCATCTCGGAGACGGTCCTCCCGGCCCCGTGTGCGTCCAGGTAGCGGAAGGGGCCTCCCAGGAACGGCGGAAATCCCAGCCCGAAGACCGCCCCGATGTCCCCGTCCTCGGGACTCGACAGTATCCCTTCCTGCAGGCACAAGGCGGCCTCGTTCACCATGAGATAGACGAGCCGCGCCTGAATTTCCGCAAACTCGATCCGTTTTTCGCGGCGGCCGGCGAAAGAATTGTAAATTTTTGAATTCACCGGCCTGGGGGGCTCGAACCCGGGGATTTTAAGCCCCTCCCAGGGGCGGGGCCGGTAGTCGTAGAAGCCGAGCCCATTTTTCTTGCCCGAAAAGCCGGATTTAACTATCCCGCCAAGGGCGGGCGGCACGTGGAGGTCGCGGTCGGTAAAAAAATCCTCCATCTCGCTTGCGACGTGGGCCGCGACCTCGAGCCCGACCTCGTCCATGAGCCTTAGCGGCCCCACCGGAAACCCGAAGCGCCGCATCGCCTCGTCCACGTCCCGGACCGGCGCCCCCTCGGCGACGAGCCGTATCGCCTCGATCGTGTACGGCATCAGGATGCGGGAGGTATAGAAACCGGGCCCGTCCTTTACGACGATTACGGTCTTGCCCTGCCTGCGTCCGACGGCGACGGCGGTTGCCAGAACCCAGTCGGCGCAGCGCTCGGTGACGATCACTTCGAGCAGCGGCATCTTTGTAACCGGTGAAAAGTAGTGCATCCCGATGACGTTTTCGGGCCGCTTCGAGGCTTCCGCGATGCGGCTGATGGGAATTGCCGAGGTGTTGGACGCGACGATGCACGTTGGCGGAATGTGTTCCTCGATTTCTTTCACGACGCGGTGTTTCACGCCGAGGTCCTCGAAGACGGCCTCGATCACCAGGTCCGCCCGCGAAAACGCTCCGGGGTCCAGGGTCGGGACAACGAGGCTGTAGAGCTTGTCGCGCTCGACCGGCCGGCCTTTTCTTTTCCGGACCTGCCGGTCGAAGTGTTTCCAGACGGCGCCGAGGGCCTGCGAAAGGTTTTCCCGGGAAACGTCCTTGAGGGCAACCCTGTAACCGTTTGCGGCCGAGACCGCGGCTATCCCCGATCCCATGAAACCGCCCCCCAGGACCCCGATGAGTTCCACCGGGCGGGGCGCGCCGAAATCCTTTTTCTTGAGCGCGGTTTGCATGAAAAAGAGGCTTCGCAGGGCCTTGGACTGGGGTGAGAGGATCAGGGGGCCGAACGCCTCCGCTTCCGCGTGAAAACCTTCCGAGATCGTCCCGGCAAATCCCGCCTCGACGCAGTCCGCCAGGCGGAACGGGGCCGGATAGTTGCCGGCGGTCTGCTTTTCTATCCGGCGGCGCACCATCCCAAAATACAGTTTTCTTGCCTGAGGGACCGACCGGAGGAGCCGGTCGAGCGTAAATGCCCCGGGCCAGGGGGATTTCCGGGGGAACCGCTTCCCGAGCGCGGGCAGGCATCGTAGCGCCGTGTCGGCAAGGTCGTGCGGAAAGACGACGAGGTCAACGATCCCGAGCGCTTTTGCCCGGCGCGCATCGAGGGTCCGTCCGGCCAGCATGAGCGGGAGCGCCTTGCGTATCCCGATGAGGCGCGTCAGGCGCTGCGTGCCGCCTCCCGCCGGCAGGAGGCCGAGTGTCACCTCGGGAAGTCCCAGGATGGTTTTCGCGGAATCGGTTGCGATCCGGAAATGGCATGCGAGGGCGAATTCCAGCCCGCCCCCGAGGCAGGGGCCGTTTAGCGCGGCAACCACCGGGAAGGGCAAACCGGATATCCGGTTAAAAAGTTCGTGCAACCGGCCGATAATTTCAGTGCTTTGTTCCGGCCGGGCCACCTTTTCAAATTCCCGGATGTCGGCCCCGACGATGAAGTTGTCGTCCTTGGCGCTCATGAAAACGAGGGCCTTGATGGAGGGGTCGGCCTCGATCTCGCCCAGAAGCCCCGCGAGTTCGGAAAACATCCGCTCGCTCAGCATGTTTACCCGCTCGCCGGGATTGTCGATGAAAACGAGCAGGACGTCCTCACCCATTCTTTCCGGTCTGAAAAATTCCATATCGGTCCCTCTGTCTGAAGTCTGAAGTCGGATGACGGATGACAAAGGACAGAGGACGGATGACGGAAAAATCCGCTGTGTTCCGTCTTCCGTCCTCTGTCTTCTGTCTTCCGCTTTCAGCTCATGCGCTCGATCAGCATAGCCAGGCCGAGCCCCCCCGCCGCGCAACTCGCGATGAGGCCGAGACTGCCGTTTTCGAAGCGCAGCCTGTTGCAGCAGTTGATGAAGAGCCGCACGCCGGTCGCGCCGAAGGGGTGCCCCAGGGAAAGCGATCCGCCCCGCGCGTTCAGCTTCTCGATGTCGATCTGTCCGACCTTCGATCCGCGCCCCAGTTTTTCGCGGGCAAAGCTTTCGGAGTCGAGCGCGCGCAAATTCGCCAGCACCTGCCCCGCAAAGGCCTCGTGGAATTCGAAGACGTCGATCGAGGAAAGATTTACCCCCGTTTGCGCGAGAAGTTTGGGGACGGCGTATGCGGGGCCGAGGAGAAGTTCTTCGAAGGGGTCGCACCCGGCGAAGGCGAACCCGGCGATACGCGCCAGGGGCGTGTATCCGAGCTCTTTTGCCTTCCGGTTCGACATGAGCAGCGCCGCGGCCCCGCCGTCGCTGAGAAACGAGGAGCTCCCGGCGGTGGCGGTCCCGAAGGGGGAATAGAAGGCGGGGGGCAGTTTGGAGAGCTTCTCGAGGGTCGAATCGCCCCGGATGCCGTTATCGCGCGAGACGGTCCTGAAGTTGGGCGGGACGGGCACCGGCAGGATTTCTTCGGCAAAAAGGCCCTTTTCCGTCGCCCTGGCCGCAAGGTGGTGCGAGCGCAGGGCGAACCGGTCCTGCTCTTCGCGGCCCACGCCCCAGCGGGCGGCGAGCCTGTCGGAGCTCTGGCCCATGGAAAGGCCGTTGGAAAACTCGGCTATTTCCGGAATTTCGGGGAGAAGGTCGCGGGGGCGAAGCCCGGCGGCCCACTTTACCCAGTCGAGCGGCGTTTTGAGCCTGCGCATATCCATGAGCTTCCGCCTGAACGGGCGGCGAAACAGGATGGGAATATTGCTGAGACACTCCGTTCCCCCGGCCGCGACCACGTTCGCCTGTCCGCACGCGATCAGCCCCGCTCCGTACGTGATGGCCTGTCCGCCCGAGATGCAGGCCATCGCGACCGTATGTGCCGAGATCCCGAGGGGCAGATTGGCCCCGATCACGGCCTCCCGCGCAACGTTGCTCGTTTGCGGTTCGCTCAGCACGCACCCGAAGATGACATGCTCGATTTCCCGGGGCGGCAGGCCCGCCATGTCGACGACCCCCTTGAGCGCTATCCGCGCCAGGTCGTACGAGGAAAGGTCCTTGAAGTCGGTCCCCGCGCGCAGGAACGGGGTCCGGCAGCCCGCCACGACTACGGGGGTATGGTCGTTGATGTCGGTGAGCATATTGTGGTCCTCGGGGTTCGGATGCCAGGCGTCAGGATAACGGGCATCATATGTCCATCATCAGGTTTCAGGCATCGAGTTTCGGTCGTCAGGTGAGACCTTTGCGCAACACTCAAAGTTCGTCGTCCCGGCGGAAGCCGGGACCCAGGGACCGTTGACACACCTCTAATGAAACTCCATGGGGTCAATGAAGTTTCATCCTCGTTCAAACCCTGTCCGAGGACTGGGCGCCGCCGCTGGATTCCGGCTTCCGCCGGAATGACGGCAATCATTGAAATTCGTAGGTTGGGTTAAGCGGTAGCGAAACCCAACATTTCTCCGAAGCGGGGAACGCAATCGTTGGGTTTCGCTACCGCTTAACCCAACCTACGATAGCTACGATAGCCCGGCCCCCGCCGCCGGACACCCGTCACAGCAGTTCGAGCAATTCGGCGGGCGTTGCGATGAGCTTCTTTGCGCCGGCCTCGGCGAGTTCCCCGGAGGGGCGAAATCCCCACAACGCGCCGACCGCGAACATTCCGGCCGCGTTCGCCGTGAGCATGTCGGTGGCGGTGTCCCCGAGGTAGAGGAAATCCTCGGGCCTTACGGCCAGCGTCCCGGCAATCGCCAGCGCCGATGTGGGGTCGGGCTTCCTTGGAGTTGGAGGGCGTTCGCCCATCACCACCTCGAACCTCCAGGCCGGGAGCAGTTCCCTGGTCATAAGCTGC
This sequence comes from Syntrophobacteraceae bacterium, assembly GCA_049300095.1. Taxonomy (GTDB): domain Bacteria; phylum Desulfobacterota; class Syntrophobacteria; order Syntrophobacterales; family Syntrophobacteraceae; genus SbD1. Next base: position 2,066 of record JBAQYM010000179.1, on the reverse strand, counting down.
ATGAAATCGTCAGGCTTGTTCGAAAGGATGGCCATTTTCACGCCGCGCGCGGCAAGTCCGTCCAGAAGCTCCGGGATTCCGGCATAGGGCCGGGTCTTGTTGTTCCAGTTGCGCTCGTATTGCGCGCGCATCATCTTGAGGCACCCGGAAATCGTTGCCGGATCGTTTCGGACCGAATCCGGGACCGAGCGCCTTACCAGGTTTTCCATCCCATCGCCCACGAAATACTTGTACCTCTCGGTTGCGTGGGGAGGAAATCCGAAATGCCGCAGCGTGTCGTTCATGGAGTCGGCAAGGTCGTCGAGGGTGTCGAGCAGGGTCCCGTCGGCATCGAACAGGACGGCGGCAAAATGTTTCGCGGGATGAGTCAAAGCGGAATCCTCAATGTGAGAGACTTGGAAATTCACCGGAATGTAATTACGGCTTTTGTTCACTTCAATGGAGGTGAAGCCGGTTGGGGCGGAATTGGAGCGGAATGAAGACGGAATGAGGACGGAATGAAAGGGGCGGGCCTTCCACCAGGTCGCCTTTCGGCGGAAGGCCCGTTGTTTCTCGTTTACCGCGGAGCTTCAGAACTTCTGCCGTGGAGCCTTAATACTCCCGGCGCGGAGCCTTAATACTCCTGCCGTGGAGCTTTAGTACTCCTGGCGAGGGGCCTTCCTCATGGTTCCAGCCCCCTGAGCGGGGCCCTTGCGCGCCATCGCGCTTTTGAGCATCGTGTACAGCTCGCCCTGGTCGAGGGCGGAGGCGTAGATTATGGGCTTCATATTGTGGAGGTCTTTCACGTGCACGTTGGCCCCGGCCGCGATAAGCATGCGCACCACATCAACGTGGCCGTGTATGGTGGCGATTATCAGGGCCGTCCTGCCGAACTGGTCCTTGATCTCGAGCTTGGCGCCCTTCAGGAGCAACTGGTCAACCACCGGCACGTACCCGCCCTTGGACGCATAAATCAGCGCCGTCTGCCCGTTGGCATCCTGATGGTTCAACGCCACGTCCCTTGCCAGGAGCGCCCTGACCACTTCGGCATTGCCGTTCATGCAGGCCGCCATGAGGGCGTTTACCCCCTTCTTTCTGAGGGTCGGAATGTCGACCGTGCTCTGGAGGTCGGGGTCGGCCCCACGCGAAATCAGCAATCCCGCAATTTCGACATGCCCCCCCCACGAAGCCTGCATGAGGGCGGTCGTCCCGAAAACGTCGGTCAGGTTGACAGAGGCCCCTTTGGAGAGGAGAGTGGATACGAGGTCCACATTTCCGCGTACCGCGGCGTGTATCAGGGGAGTCATGCCGTCCCGGTCCCTGGCGTTGATGTCAGCGCCGGCGGCAAGCAGTCCTTCGATTGCGGTCATATTCTCACTGTCGACGGCGGCGATGAGTTCCAGGTTCCTCAGTTCCGCCGGAGACATCGCCGTGCTCTTCGTCCCCGGCCCCTGGGCCGGCTGGGCGGGGGCGGACGGTTTGATCTGCGGGGCGGCCGCATATTTTTGCTGTGCCGCGCCCGGGGCCGGAAGAGCCATGATTAGGCAGATCAGGGATATCCAAATTGCATGCTTGCCCTTCATTTGTTTCCTCCCCACATCAGAAATAATCTGTGACAACCCGGACAGGGGCGATCGTCGAAACGATTCCATCGGATGTGCTCGATGCAAATTACGGGCCGCTCGCGAATCGAGGAGCCAAAAGTCACGAAGATAAAGAAGGTTACCCTCTCCTGCAACGGCGGAGATGAGTGTTTAATCCCATTTTACATGACTATTTACAAGAAGATTCTGGGAGAACGCGGCCGCTGGAAAGCGCCCTGGGGCGCGGTCCCGGTCCACTCCGGCAAAAGAGGCCGGATTTCCGCAAAAATGCCCCCGGAATGATCCGCCGGAACTCGATCTCGTAATTCGCTCCGATGAACGGAGGACGGAAGACAGAGGACGGAGGATGGAAAACGGACGACGGAAAACGGAGGATGGAGGATGGAGGGTTTTCGGGCTGTTGCCCAAAGAGATATTCAAGTTGAGCGACTATCGTGCCGGACGTGAGTCCCCCTCCCTTCGATGGGAGGGGTTAGGGGAGGG